>NZ_CP104467.1:7024871-7332086 GCF_025369935.1 Paenibacillus andongensis
TTGCTGTAATTAAATACTGCACCAGGCTGGTTCTTAGCCGGACGTTCCAGAACATACTGCACCCAGTCCGATGAGTACATCATTTCGGTTGAGGATTGTTCATTTTCGTTGTTCCACGCTAGCCCTGAGGTCATGTTAAGCAAATGCTTTAACATAATTTTTGACTTTAGAGGATCACTTTCTAGCTCAGGAAAAAAAGTAGCAAGCCTCTGATCCAGACTTATTAGCTTCCGCTCAGACATGGCAATACCGATCAATGCGGACGTCACGCTTTTGGTCACGGACTTCACATCTTGCGGCAAGTCAGCTTGGGTACTCGTATTATAAGCTTCTACAACTAAATGTCCGTTACGAATAACCGCCACACTATGTACCTGCTGGTCGCGAAATACTTCAATCATCTTGGCTAGTCCAGCCGAGTTCATCCCTTGCGCCTCTGGCGTCGACGTTTTCCAACCTTCGGTAGGCCAATCATTAGCCCTTTTTTCAGAAATACTATCAGAATGGATGGTCATTTGTGGAATTGATTTGTTCAAAATATGAACTTGTTTATTTTGGGTTCCAGACGCAGACAAAGAAAGGGCTGCTGTTTTATTTCCACTTCCGACAAGTGGTTTATTTTTGTTTTTCATCTCTATCTTTCCTTCCAGTATGGTTTTTAGCCCCCCTGTGCTATGTATTTTACATGATAAGTGTGAAGCAATTATGGCTTAAACCTTAATAGAACCTTAATATTAGCTGAACATTTACTGAATTTCATGTGATTTGAGCCCCATATGTTACAATATTCGTACAAATCCCCTTAAAAGGAAACTTTATTCGGAGGTTAGGCATGCGAAAACTCATATTTTTCATAGGTCCCGCAGGTGCAGGGAAAACGACACTCGCCAAAGCATGGGCACGCAAGCACGGCGGAGCTTTTCTAGACATGGACACGCTGCTCCGACCCGCGGCAGAAGCGATCATGACCCTTGCCGGACAAGACCCGAACGACCGGGATTCCCCCACTTACAAGACATACTGTCGCGATTTGGGATACCGCATAACGATGGACGCAGCACTTGAGAATCTCGAGCTAGGCTTGGATGCCATTGTTGTCGGACCTTTCACCAAAGAACTAGCAGATCCGGTTTGGCTGGAAAAGGAACTTTCAAACGTTGGTGCTACGATTAACGATGTATGCGTGAGGGCTGTTTTTGTCTTTTTGCCAAGTGAAAAAGCCTACCAAGAACGTATACAGACTAGAGGCTCCGCTTTGGATGTGTGGAAGCTGGAGAACTGGAAGCATTTCAGCCAGTCGCTCGTCCGTAGAGAAATCAAATGGTCAATTGATCCCTCTTCCATTCTCTATTTCGATAATTCAGGACCGTTTTCATCTGTAAAGCTAGATGAACTTGAGAAATTCATTTATAGAAACTAACAATCCCGATGGCAACATTGACAAGATCTATTTGTAAATTGATTTATTAATTGACCCAACTTTACAAAATACTCCTATACTTATAAAATACAAATAGGATTTACATACTTCTCAAGGGGCCATACATACATGAACTCGAAAATCTCTATGCAAGACATCGCCGATATGTTGGGCATTTCCAAGAATGCGGTCTCCCTGGCCCTTAATAATAAACCTGGCGTCAGCGAAGACTTGCGTTTTCGTATTTTCGAAGCAGCGAATCAGTTGAACTACCGGACAGATACCAAAGCAAAAAAGAAACGCGGGAACCTGCTCGTCTTAATCCCCGAAAACATTCGCAATGATAAAATCTTCTACTATGAAGTGTTCTGGTCTATAGAAAAAAGAGCCAAAGAAATTGGCTACAACGCCATTATCTGCGGTGTTACACAAGAGATGGAGGATCAACTCATCCTGCCGGAGCTTTATCATGAAATTGAATTTCAAGGCATCTTACTCGTTGGCGTCCTGCCTCTTAACTATGTTCGAATGCTTTTTGACTTGGGAATTCCTCTCGTTACGGTGGATCATTATTACGATAGCTTACAGCTTGACGCTGTTGTGACAGCGAATGCTGAAGAGGCTTACAAAATCGTCAATCATCTCATTGACAAAGGTCATCGGCAAATTGGTTTTATCGGTGCGATTAGCAAGTCGAAGAGCTTCAAAGAACGCTGGTCCGGGTACCAAAATGCCTTATCTGATGCGGGGCTGGCAATCGATACGAATCACAGTATCGTCAATCCCTCATCACTGGAGGCGCTAAATTCCACCCCCTCTGAGTTAGCAGCTCATCTTGATGCGATGACTTCCTTGCCGTCAGCCTGGTTTTGTGCGGATGATCGCATTGCGATCTCCTTCATTCAAATCCTTATTTCCAAAGGCCACAAGGTACCGGAGGATTTCTCCGTTGTCGGGTTCGGCGATATTGAAGCGGCTCAAATGATCGCTCCTCGCTTAACGACGATCCAAGTGCAGCGGGAACAGCTCGGCTATGAAGCCGTGGATTTTCTCGTTCGTAGGATCGATGTCAGCGGAAGCCCTGCGAAGATTTCCATCTATGGAAAACTCATCGAGCGTGATTCCTGTAGAGCACTGGGATAAAGATAATCTTTTGAATTCCTCTGACCATCAGAAAATGTTATAATGTCTGTTAGACGAAGAACGTCCTTGAGCCATGTGGCGCAAGGGCGTTTTTTTATTCTTTTATAGGGAGGAAATTGCCAAATGCCAGCAAAACATGCAGTTCAATCTCTTTTAGCGTTGTTTAATTAACCTACAAGTTATACAATGAATAAAAACTTTAGAATGAGGTCCCACTATGCAAATTGAGGTTTCGACCAAAAATATGTCCTTTCTAGAATGTTTCTCCTCGGAGACCCGAGTGAAAATCATTGAGCTCCTAGGTGAAGAACCTTTGAATATCAAACAATTATCACAGCGGTTGGAGATTTCATCCGCTATTGTGACTAAGCATATACAGAAGCTAGAACAAGCCGGAATTGTTATGTCCGAAAGTATGACAGGTGTTCGCGGAACACAGAAAGTATGTTATCTGCAGCTCGAGCAAGCCATGCTTCAGTTCAAAGCAAAGAAACCGTATGAACATCCGACGAATACGATTTCAATTCCGGTTGGACAATACTCATCCTTCGAGGTGAGGCCTACGTGCGGTCTAGCTTCGCCTACGCAAATCATCGGTGTCATTGATGATCCGAGATATTTTGCTGACCCCCATCATGTGCACGCCGGCATCCTCTGGTTCGGCAGCGGTTATGTGGAATATAGAATCCCTAACTTTTTTCACAGCAATCAAAAGCTTCGCTCGATGGAAATTTCTTTTGAAATCTGTTCCGAGGCACCAGGCTTTAACGAGAATTGGCCATCTGATATTTCTTTCTTTATCAATGAAATTCCCTTAGGTCAGTGGACCAGCCCCGGTGATTTCGGAAAACAAAGAGGCGTACTATCTCCGGAATGGTGGGGAAATGGCTTCACTCAGCACGGTCTTTTGAAAATCATCACCGTCAATCCGCAAGGATCTTACTTGGACGGAACGAAGATTTCTGACGTCACCATCCAAGACTTACATATTTCTTTCGCAAAAGACATCCATTTCCGAATTGCATCACTAGAAGACTCCGCAAATTGCGGCGGCATTACTTTGTTCGGCAAGCAATTTGGAAATTATGAGCAAGACATCGTGGTTACGATGCATGAGGATAAGTAGGAACATAGTATTAAAGAGCCCTCTTGGTCCATTGACAAAAACAACATGTCAAGTAAATCCCTAATTCGCAGATTTAAATATGAAAAATCCGGAAACCCCCACGTTGACACCAAACTTGACAGCAAAAAAGCACCTGTACAATTTGAGCCAAAGTACGGTGCTTTTCGAAGGGGAAAAAGAGGGAGAAAGGGACTCCAAAAACAAAACGAACTTTACATTCGTTGTTGATAGCCAAACGAATTAAACATTTGCGTAGGCTAGCTGCAGGCCATCCATGGCAGGGATGAAATGATGGTGAGTATCCAATATCGCATTCAGCGTGTGAAGAGCATCTTGGTTCTGCAGACTAAGTTTGGCATTCTTCTTAAGTCTCACCAGCAAAGACTTGTTGGCGATAACCTCAAGCAATTGTCTTTTTAGCTCCGCCGCTTTCTTCACCTCAATCGCCGCTCCAAGGCCAACAAGAAATGCCGCATTATCCTGCTCTTGTCCAGGAATCGGCTTGTACAGCATCATCGGCAGCTCGAGCGCGAGCGCCTCGGATACGGTAAGTCCTCCCGGCTTCGTCACGATCAGATCGGATAAAGCCATCAGCTCGTGGACATGATCCACGAAGCCTGTGACCATCACGCGATGACGCGTTTTCTCGCCGCCTAGCTCTTCCTCTAGCTGCTGCTTCAGCTTCTCATTGCGTCCGCATACGAATACAAACTGCACCGGCACTGCCAAATCGTCTGATTGCAGCACAGACTTGAATTGCTTGCCGATCAAACCATGTCCGCCGCCCATCACCAGCACGGTAGGCATATCACGGTGCAAACCATGCTTATCACGAAGCTCATTCCGATCATACGTTTGTGTAAATGGCCTCCGAATCGGAATACCCGTCACTACAATACGCTGCTCCGGAATCCGGTAACGCAGAAGCGATTGCTTCACATGCTCGGCACCAACGAGATAGCGATCCGTACCGGGATGAACCCAGTAACTGTGATCCGTATAATCGGTCATCACTGTCACAGTAGGCACCGTCGTTAGTCCGTTACATTTTAAATAGGACATCGCAGCGGCCGCCCCTGGAAAGGTACACACTACTTCCGTCGGCTCCTCTTCTTGCAGCAGTTCCAGCATCCTATCGGTGCTGAACGATTTCATCTTTTTAAACATATGAGACAATGTATTATCCTCTCGGGTCTTGCGGTACAAATACCCGTAAACCGAAGGCAGACTTTTCACCCACTGCATATAACAATATTTGCCCACCGAATGCAGGTAAGGATGCGTCCACTCTAGGAAATCAACCACTTTTACGTCCACATCCGGTTTATAAAACCGTGCGGCTTCCAGAATTGCTTGCGCCGCTTTATTATGCCCGTCCCCTAGGCTGCCTGTCAGGATTAATAGTTTGTCCCTATGTTTCATCTTCTAAGTCCCCCTTCGAACTTTCGCTGCTGCGTATTCACAGCCACCGATTCTTTCAACAAACCCATTCTAAAACGTTCCACAACGTACACGACACCCTCAGAAACCAGCACTGCACCCACAATATCCAGCAGAACATGCTGCTTTACGAGCAGCGTCGATATAATAATGAGCAATGACATGCACGTAACGATTATTTTATAAGGCCAAAATATAACTGTTGATCTTAAATAGGCTCTCATCATTAAATACGAAGTTAGCACATGCGTACTTGGAAAACAGTTAAACGGTTGATCTGAGCGATACACCCACTGTACCATCCGCAGCAGCCAATCGCTTCCGGTTAGCTCCGGCCGAGGAACAGTGGTCTGATATATAGCATATACCCCATAACACAGGAGCAGACCCATTATGAACTGAAAAAGTGTTTTATAGTACATGCTGCGATCCTTATAAGCCAAATATAAGAACCCAACCAACAGAAATCCATACCAAGACAGGTAAGGTATAACGAAGCTCTTCATAAATGGAATTTGCCGATCCAAATCCGTAACTAAGCTGTAAGCCACCCCGTCCGCCTGATTCAGATGAATGTAGATGAGACCCACTAGAGGGATCAATAGCAAGCCGCTGCAAGCCATTATATATGACCACCACGAAGTTTTTTTCACATCAATTCCTCGCTCTCCTTTACGTTATCTTCATTATAAAAGAGATCAAAAAAGTTCTTAACGCACCAAGGTACTGTCTTTCGTTAGCCAAAGGTCGCGAAAAAACCTAGACCAAAGTCTAAGTTCTATTTTCGCAAAAAGGAAAAACACATAGAAAAGACCTGTGACTAAGCACAAGTCCGAAAAGCTAGTTTGTAGAAATCCGTTTTACAAAGGGGGTAGGATCCGCCTCAAAATAAACCAGCATTACTTTATTTTCGCGAGTAAACAAAAGTAATCTGGCTTTTTCATTTTTACTGTAAATAAGGTAGACCTCTGAAATCACTTCATTAACCCACACATTTTCAATTTTAAGTGGTGGTGATAATGGAATTTTGATCATCACGCCATGCGGAGGGGGTTCAAATTTCACTTTGCCATCTATGCCATTGATCGATTTTAACCAGACCAGAACTTCCCCTTGTATTTGTTTGGATGAGGAAGTGATCTTCGTAACCTTACTTAAATCAATGTCAAACACCTCTATATTGGGGGAAATCGCCTGTAAAATTGCGCTCGCCAGTAATAATGTTTTCAGCAAAAGCCCCCCTCCCCTTATGCCTAGCAATAGGTACATAACTTCCTTCAAGAAATCAGCTTCGTCTGCTTCGCCTTTTCCGCAACTTTCTTCGTATAGCCACTAAGCGGCTTTTTCAGTGCAAGAGCAATGACGTAGCAAATCGCAATGAACACGCAAAGGAAGAACACATCCCTAAGCACCACAGAGAGCAGCATGCCGCCAACCGCCTCGCGCATGACACCTACCGCATAAGTGAACGGCACGAGCGGGTTAAGCTTTTGGAAAAAAGGTGATGCTGTGCTAACCGGAAAAGTGCCGCCGGAGCTGGAAAACTGAAGCACAAGGAAAATGATCGCAATGCCTTTGCCAATATTTCCGAATACGGAGACTAATGTGTATGTGATGGTTATGAACACTTTGCTGATAAGAATCGCAAACAAAATGAACCAGAACTTATCCACAACATATGTTCCAAGGAGATACATATCCCCGAGCGTGACAATAATGGCTTGGAGACATCCAACTGTCAGAAAGATGAGCATACGTCCAAAGTAGACATGACGAGGCTTCAGCAGGCCGTCCGGGTTATCCACATCCACTCTCATCATCGAAACAAGAAGCATAGCGCCTACCCACAGGGATAACGTTGTATAAAAAGGCGACATCGCCGACCCGTAGTTCGGAATAGGAAAACGCCTATCCTCTTTAATCAGCACAGGATTCGCGAGGAAATCGCTCTGCTTTTGAATATCATTTTGCAGCAGTCGCAGAATCTCTTCGATACTGCCCCCGCCTTCGACCTTACGGATTTGATCCGCAGCCTTGCGGATAGCCGCCTCAAATTCCGGCAGATCATTGCGCACAAGGTTGGCCGCTAGATGAACAGCACTCTCGACCTCCGGAAATTTCGTCTGGTACAGATCGGATAATTTACGGATCTCATCCTCCGCCGCCGGCAAATCATTGCGCACAAAGTTTGCTGCCTCATGCAGCTTTTGCTCGACTTTGGGTAGATCATTGCGAACGAACGGCGCGGCCTCATTGATTGCGTTGGTGAACTCGTTCATTTTGGTTTGAAGAGTCGTTGACGCTTCGTGTACCTTCGCACGGATATTCGGCAGATCCTTTTGCAGCATATCGAGCTGAGCTTGCGCGAAATGAATGCCGCTCTGCGCGTCCACTAAGATCTCTTTGATATTCGGCAGTTGGGACTGCAGTGTCTGCAGCACAGTAGCTGAGTTTTGGGCAATAGACTTCAATTGCCCCAGTGCCTTGGTGATATTCGGGACAATTTCCGAGTCGTAACGCGACAAGATATTGCCTAATGTACTGCTCGCCTCTTTGGACAATGTGTTCAAATTATCCACAAGATCTTTCGCTGGCTTTTCCCCGCGCTGAATGGCCGATTGGATCTTGCTTAACGTTTGAAGTTGGTTATTGAAATTGGATTTCACACTATTCAAACGGTCTATGGAATCGGTAAACGGGCCATTCGGCAAGTAGGTATTCAAACGCGTAAGCAGGTCGACTGTACGGTCAATGACCGTCACACCAGCAGTAAGGCGATCCGTGAGCAGACCTATAGCAGCCAAAGCTTTCTGCGGGTCAAGATTAGCATCCTGGAGCAAGCCAGTAAGTTGAGTCACAGCATCTGCTGTCTGCTGAAGTAATATCAAATTCTGCTTCACGACAGGGATTATCGCTTGGAACGCAGCATCATTATTTTGCAGAAAGTTAACCAATTGGGTTGCAAATGCGCCACCTTGCGCAGCAATGGCCTCGACTTTAGGCAGGGTGTTTAACGCCGCGGTAACAATTTCGTCCGCCTTGCGTGATTTATCAATCGCCGTGTTCAGAGCCTCTTCCACCTTGCCGAAGTTCTGATCCAGCTCTGCGATACGATCAGCGGCCCGCTGGATCTCCGGCAGTTTCTGTTGAATGACCAACACTTCTTGCGCAGCTGCTTCAATCTTTGGCCAACGTTCTTCAATCTTTAGAACCGTATCTCCGGCCCGATCCATTTCGGGAATTCGTTTCTCGAGCTCGACGATTTTCTGTCCCTTCTCCTTGATTTCGGGCAGCTTCTGCTCGATCTCCAGTGCTTTGTCACCCATAGCCGTAATCTCTGGCAAGCGCTTTTCCAACTCAAAGATCCTTGACTCCATATTTCGAATCGTTGGAAGCTCTTTCTCCAAGTCGATACCGAGCTCTTTCATTCGCGTCAAAATAGACGAACTCACCGTTTTAATAAAATTTTCACTGATTTGCGCCGTCACGTTGGAAGCGCCTTTGCTCGTAATTTTGGGTGCAACCGCATTGATTTTCTCATTTACCGTGTATAAAATCTCCGGCTTTTCCATCGAGCCATCCACAATGCTTGTAATTTTTCGTGAAAAGTCGGCAGGAATGATCAAACTTGCATAATAATCCCCTCGTTCTACACCAACCAAAGCCTCCTGATCGCTTACAAACGTCCAACCTAGGGAATGATTATTTTTCAAATTATCCACAACTTCGTTACCGATATTAATGGTTTTATCTTTGACTGTTGCCCCTTCGTCATTGCTTGTTACCGCAATTTTGATACCAGACGTATTCGCATAGGGATCCCACATCGCCTCTAGATTAATCCAGGCATACACGGACGGTAAAATAGCTAGTGCAATCATAAGAAAAAGACCTGTGGGCACTTTCCACAAGTTCCTAAGATCCGTTAAATAAATGCTCAAAATTTTCTTCATAATACCTCCACAACTTCCAACGATATGGTTAATGTTACCTTTCACCTAAGATACCATACACTTATTTGCCATATTAGAAAAGACTAAATAAAAGAATATCCGGAATCTCCCCAATGGAATCCTTCTTAAGGAGTTCCCCTCCGTGTTAGAAGCCGACATAGCTGTGGGTAAGTCCACCTGTGGATATGTGCATAAATTGTCCGATTTATTATACACAGCCTGCTCTGTGGACATGTTGATACTGTGTGTAACTTTGTGGATAAGTCTAATAAGATCAGTATGGAGTCGTAAAAAGAGGGACAAAGAACAGAGGTCAGAAAGCAGGTCGAAGGTGAAGGTGGGAAGAAGCAAAATTTCCGTGGTGAGAGCTCTTTTAAATCGATGAAAAGAGGGATGGTATGTGAGTTATTCATACATTAGTTTTACAAAATCACAATTTCAGGATCTATTTTATTAAAATACACAATTATCCCGACATTAAATTGACTCATTTTACATGACAGACCTATAATTCACTTAACAAAAACAATTTAACGTTAGATTAATTGACATAATCACGAGGTGAAGTGGCATGGAGCCCGATTTGATCATCCAACGTTTCTCTAATCCTCATTTCAGCACATTCATGGATGTCGGCATTAAAGAGGGAAGGATTGTTTGCCTTAACGAGCATCGACCTGACTCCCTTAGCGGAGGAAATATCATAGAAGCCCATGGACGCGTACTGCTCCCCGGATTCATAGAACCGCATATCCACTTGGATAAAGCTTATCTTTTGAATCAAATGAAAGAAGAAGCTCTCACGGTACAGCAAGCCATGGCATCGACCTTGGAGCTTAAACGGACGTTCACGAAAGAAGATATCGAGTCTCGTTCTGTACAAGTGATTCGACAAGCGATTGCTCACGGCGTTACACACATGCGTTGTCATGTAGAAATTGACCCTATTGTCAAACTCATCGGCCTCGAAGTCATGTTGGAGCTGAAAAAACGCTACCACAATGCCCTTACCTTACAGATTGTGGCCTTTCCTCAAGAAGGTATCATTAAGCAGTCAGGTACAGAAGAACTTCTGAGGACAGCCTTACAGCTAGGAGCAGATGTGGTTGGCGGCATTACGTATCAAGATCCGAATCTCGAAGAGCATCTAAGCATTATTTTCAAACTAGCCCGCATCTTCAATAAACCTCTGGATTTGCACGTAGATTTCTCCGATGACCCGCAGATGCTGGCGATTCTCACGATCATTCAAATGACGCACGAGCACGGCATGCAGGGGCGCGTCAGCGTCGGACACCTCACATCCCTAGGGTCCCTCCCTTACGAACAAGCCAAAGAAATTTGCAAGTCAATCGCAGATGCCGGTATTCATGTCATGTGTTTGCCGGCGACGGATCTCTATTTGAACGGTCGTGGTGATGATCATCGCCCCCGCCGGGGCTTAACTCCTGTCTCCTTACTATTAGAGCAAGGCGTTAATGTCATTTTCGGAAGCAACAATATTCAAAATCCTTTCACCCCCTTTGGCACCGCCGATCCTCTGGATACCGGACTACTTCTCGCCCAAACCGCCTATATGGGTTCCAAGCAGGATGTGGTCACGATTGCCGAAATGGCAACAACTCGCGCCGCACAAGCTCTTCAGATTGATCATTACGGGTTACAAGTTGGCGCATATGCAGATCTTGTATTATGTGACGCATTTGACCTTCGGAGTGTTGTCTACGAACGAGCCCCGAGGCTGTACGTATGGAAGAAAGGCAAGCTGGTCGCTTCCACCATGAAGCAAACAACCTTTTACCATGAGAATGTGGCTCTTGATGAAAGAAAGGTGGGGTCCTGATGCATCTGACTGTTGAAGAAGCGCTAACGATTTACCCGTTATCTCATGCGAAGCTGGTGGCTGGACAGAAAGGCGTATCCCGTATTTTAAGATCCGTCAATGTGATGGATGCTCCCGATGCCGGCGATTGGGTCAAGTCCGGTGAGATGCTGTTCACCACCGCCTTCGCCATGAAAGACCACCTGGAAGTAGCTTTAACACTATTACGCATGTTAGACGAACGTGGCGGCGCAGGCCTCGGCATCAAGGTAGGCCGCTACTGGTCTCAAATTCCACAGGAATTATTCGATGAAGCGAATCGATTAGATATCCCCATTCTTGAGCTGCCGTATGAATTCACCTTTTCCGATCAGATGGACGCCCTCTTCAACGCCGAACACACCAAAACGACCAAAAAACTACAAACCATTCTGGAAAAACAAAAGCAGCTCATGCAGTTTGCACTGCGACATAAGGAATCGTCGGATATTTTCCATATGATTTCGGGGATTTTGGGGCAGCCCATTGCCGTGTTCGGGCACAGTGGAAATGTCCTATTTCATAATACCTCGTGGGCGGAAGATATCCTGCTGCATCAGTGGCCATGGCACAAAAACGCGCAATGGGAAGGCTTCGGAGATACGCGATGTTTTCGCATTCCTTTGATGGACCCTCAAGGCTGCACGGGCTTTTTCAAAGTGTATCTAAATTCTCCGCTCACGCTCAAGGAAGAAGAAGCCTTATTTCACCAAGCGGCCGAAATATTAACGTATCATCTTGGTTTGGATATTCAAAAGGGCAAAGACCCTTCTCGACAGCATGCGCTTAGCCAGGTTTTTACGGACTTCTTCGGGAGAGAGCTCTCCTTTCATGATTTTATGAAAAGCTGCAAGAGCTATCACCTAAGCGTGCTTTCCACCACTTATCAGTGTGTGTTCACAACGGTCTCACCTGAGCATCCGAATGCCAAAAGACTGTTGAATGAAGTGCGTCAGGAGCTCATTTATCATCCCATGATGCAGCATTATGAGTCTGAGCATCTCTATATCGCTGATGGATTGTTTTCGATCTTCGCCTTACCGGAGGAGCGGTTGTTCCATAAGAAAGAATTTATCGCCGCCCTTACAACCTGCCTATCTAGTCTGACAACAAGAACTTCCGCTTCGGGCTTGAATTGCTGGGTTAGTCGAGCCAAAGCTCATCCGGAGCTGGTGTACGACGCTTATAACGAGTGTTTGGAAACTAGCCGCGTGGCCCACAGGCTGCGCATGAACCAAATCGTTTTGCATCATGAATCTATCGAGCTTTTCTCGTTGTTCCAGCACCTTTCTGAGGAAGCGATGCGCAGCTACTACAATTACGTCCTAGAGCCCATTTACGGCAATAACAAACATATTGATCAAGAGCTGGCTTTAACGCTCGAGGTGTACCTCGAATATGACGGTTCCATCAATGAAACGAGCCGACTTTTATTCATTCATCGCAATACAGTTTCTTATCGACTTGAGAAAATTGCTGACATCTTGCAAATGGATTTCAAAAAAATGAGTGACGTACTGCGCTTAAAGTTGGCCTTTCTTTTCCGTAACTATTTACAAACTAGCAAGCATTAGCAGCATTGGAAACTAGGATGAAAGGAGCAGTATTCATGGGACAGTGGTTAAGTAACGTTCATGTTAACGGAGGTCTACACGACATCTATTTAGACCAAGGCGTCATTGCCCAAATCGTTCCTCGGACGAGTGATCGGGAGAGGGTGACTTGGGATGCACAAGGGATGCTGATGCTGCCTACTTTTAAAGATTATCATGTGCATTTGGACAAAGCATTCCCGGATCGAGAGTGGGTTTCACGAGGAAAGGTCGGTTCGTTATTTGAGCAGTTTCAAATGGAAAAAGACCTGTTAGCGCCTATGAAAAGCGGGCAAATGGAGCGTGCAAGAACGATTCTACAACAAATGTTAGACTTCGGAACCACACGTCTTCGCGTCCACGTCGACATCGATCTCGAGATTGGACTGACGCATTTGGAGATGGTTCGAGGGCTGCAAGAGGAGTTCAAAAGCACACTGGACATCGAAATCGTCGCTTTCCCTCAGCAAGGATTAATTCGCTCACAGTCGGTTAGCCTTATCCAGCAAGCACTCCAAGAAGGAGCATCTATCGTTGGGGGTGTTGACCCTGCAGGCGTTGACCGGGATATAGAAGCCTGCTTGAGCGCCATATTCGATCTAAGTGTGGTCCATGACGCGGAGGTCGATATTCACTTGCACGATCCAGGGCATCTGGGTTTGTTCACCTTAGAGCGCATTATGGACTACACCGAGCAAAGTGGTAAAAGCGGTAAAGTCACTGTCAGCCACGCCTATTGCCTAGGCCAAGTGTCAGAAGCTGAATCCTTGGCTATAGCTAGGCGGCTAGGAACGTTGGACATTGCTATTGTCACTAGCGTTCCCATTGACTCAGCTATGCCTCGCGTAACGCAATTAACCACACAAGGTGTAAGAGTCTACATCGGCTCCGACCATACCGGCTTGGACGCTTGGACACCCTTCGGATTTACCGATCAGCTTGCTAGAGGCCGTAGAATGGCGGACATTAACCGTTGGAATGACGATGAGCGACTGCGATCTGTTTATCCTTACTTAGGTTCCACCGCAGCTGCTTTCCAGATAGGCGACACTGCAGATTTCATATTGCTTGATGCAATAAATGCTGAGCATGCGGTCGCTGCCGCCCCTCCACGTGAGATCGTCAGCGTTCGAAGCGTGCCTGTTGCAGGGAGACAACTGCAGCGCGCTTGGAAGATGTAGAAAAATAAAAAGGACTGGGGAGATTCCAATGAAATTACTGGGGACAACAAAGGCTAGCACGGCCGCTATTGCGATGATCATCCTTCTCACAGCTTGCGGAACGAGCAATACAGCAACAACAGGTACAGCTGGTTCAACATCGACATCAACAGCCAAATCAACAGCAGCAACAGGCGGAAATACTCCCACAGAAAGCACCAAGACCACTAAGCAACCGGATAAAGTCACCCAGGCAATGAGCTGGTTCGCACAACCAGAAATGGGCGGACACTACGCCGCGCAAGTCGCCCATTTTTATGAGAAAGCAGACCTTGACGTCACACTGCAACAAGGCGGACCACAAGTATCCAACATTCAGCTAGTCGCATCAGGTAAGGTACAATTCGCCATGGCTAACGCCGACGAAGTCGTACTCGCGCGCAAAGAAGGCATCCCAGTTAAAGTGATCTACGCAAACTTGCAGACAAATCCGCAAAACCTAATCTACCACAAAGACTCCGGTATTAAGAAGATCGAAGACTTGAACGGGCGCAAAGTGTACACAGCTGTAGGCTTTCCCTTCTGGCAATACATCAGCTACAAATATAAACTCGATAAAGTCCAAGTTCAAAATTATACCGGCTCCCTCGCTGGCTTTAGCGCAGATAAAGACTCCATCACGCAAGGCTTTGCCACCAATGAACCCTACGTCCTGAAAAAGCAAGGCGTTGACGTCGCTTGGTTCCTCAATGCCGACCTTGGCTACAACCCCTACGGCAACGTCGTCATCGCAACCGATGACTTCATTAAAAAGAATCCAGATTTGATCAAAAGATACTTAAAAGCAACAACCGAGGGCTGGGACTACTATTATGCTCATGCCGATGAAGTGAATAATACGCTTAACGGAGTAAACAAGGATTACGACGTGGATCACTTGAAAGATGCTCAAGCCGTTGCGAAAGATTACATTTTCGGCGGTGATGCCAAAGCCCATGGTGTTGGCTACATGTCTGAGGATCGTTGGAAAACACTAGTAAGCCAGATGAAAGAAGCCGGCATGATTAAGGATGACATCCCGATTAAGGATTTATATACGAATGAGTTTTTGATGGCTAAGTAGCGCGAGGGGAAGCGTACTTTTTCCGTTCGGGAACTGAAAACTTATATGTGGTAAAAAAGAAAAAGGATAATCAAGCCCTTATGGAGCTATCGATTATCCTTTTTTATCTGTCATATCAGTCATGAAATTCCAATAAAACTGCCTGTAGTCCAAATCTAGTGCGATCCTAATCGCATTTGGCTGGGTGGTGGCGTTTAGTCGAAAATCGGCAATGCTTTGCCCCTTCGCGATTCCTTCTTGGGTAACAACATGAACCGCTCTACTCATCCACTGGAACATATGTCGATTAACAAGAGCCATCATGGGAAGTAAGTCATGCACAGGGGCACCTTGCAATTGGGGGATGGAAGTTATATAAAAATCGTAATATACATCAAAAATTGGTTTGAAAAGGGGCGCTTTCCCTGCCCGATCGATTGAATCACTCATAGTTTGCGTCACAATGGCCTTATGGGTCACATTTAACGGAAACAGCGAGATAGGCCCGCCATTCCTCATGATAAGATCTGCTGCAACGGGGTCGCCAGCAAAATTTGCTTCAGCCACTGGCGTAACGTTACCGGGAACAAGAAAGGCACCACCCATGATATGATATCCCTTCACCTTTTCCATCAATTTCCCATACAGCATACTTGTCATTGCAAGAGAAGTTAGTCTCCCGGTATCGACAATGATAAGTTCGCCAGCATATCGTTCAAGGATCGATTTCACGATTCCAAAATTTTGCCCCTCCGATGCGAAAGGTGGAACTATTGAACCGAGCCCATGCGTCCCGTGGGCTTTGGAACTATAAGTCGGAGTTTCACCCGTCATCGGCCGTTCCGCCCCTTTAATGACAGGCACATCTTTCAGTCCCAATAAACGGAGAAGAAAGTGTGCATTCTTAACAGCATCCTCGACTGGTACATTGCCGTAGCTGCAAACAATTCCGACTATATTGATTGTCTTCGTAAAGCTAGCGTACATCAGAGCGACGGCGTCATCAACCCCCATATCGGAGAAAAACAATACGTTATTTACCATTGCATCCTCCTTACGATAAATAACTCCTTTCTATGCTTATGAATGCGATTGATACAACATGCGATAAACAACAGAGCGGCCCCGGATCATACACACTCCACAGAGGTGATGAATAAATCCCTATTCTCGGATGAATGATGTTGTAAAAAATGCAACAATTGCCGCCTAGATTCCCCGCTTTGTAAGTAATATTCAGTTTGCAAAAGAACCTTCAAAAACCACTTTAATGGTTGGTTTGAAGGTTCTTTTGCACATTGTATGGGATTCATTCATTCGGGTTTACTCTGTTGGGAAGCCCCTTCTTTCATTTAACTAAAACACGTTTCGTCGGCTTGCGCCTCTCCAAGTTGGGGCAAAAACTTATCAGCAGGCAGGCGCCGCTCACTTCTTACAAAGCCACCACTTTGCGCCATGTGCGCAAAGCCGTTACATCTTCCGCGCCTGCGGCCGCGTAAGCTTCGCAAACGAAGCCCGGGACTTCCGTACCGTCCCGGAGCTCAACCTTCCCGATCCCCAGCGGAGCTGGGATCGCAGCCGCAAAGCCGCCGAATGCCTCCAGCGGCATCTCCCAAACCTCCAGCAGGATGGCTGCGCCGCCCTGCTGCTGCTTCACAAGCCCCGGCTTCGCCGGCGTGGTCGGCAGCTTCACCAGGCTGTACTTCGCTGCGGTCTCATCCTCCCGGATGAACCGCGCTCCACAGCCTAGCATTTGCTTCTCCAGCGGGTAGCCACGCATGTGTAAGCCGCAGACCGCAACCAGCGTCGTCGGCGCCGCTGCCACGGCAACCTCATCCGCCGCCGAGTCCGTCAGACGCGGCGCACTAGCTCCAGCAGCCGATTCCAGTTCGGCGTCCACAGCCCCCGCCACGAACTGCTCGGCTGCGCCGCAGATCAAGCTCTCCTCTTCAGCGAGTGCGAAGAACGTGATGCCAAAAGGCGTCTGCGGCGCCGCATCACCCGCCGGCACAGCAACCCCGCACAAATCAAGCAGATTGCAATGATTCGTGTAGCGACCCATATCCCGATTCGTGGCTATAGGATCAGCAAGCACTTGCCCGCGCGTCCATGTCCCCCCGCAGGTAGGCATGACAAGTACGGCATTCTTCAGCAGTTTGCGAGCTTCCAGCTTGAACTGCTGCAGCTTATGCATCGCGTGGAACACGGATGCCGCATCGTACTCGGCAGCGGAGCCTGAACGAAGAATCTTTTCCGTGACGGGGTAAGCGATGCCTGGATTTGCTTCAATGAAGCTGCCCAAAGCCGCCCATCTTTCCGCCACCCACGGGCCCTCATACAGAATCGCTGCCGCTTCGGCGAACAACGTAACATCGATATATTCAACAGGGATGTTCAAATTGACACTTAATCCCTTTAATTTTTCAACAGCAGCATCCCACGCAGCGCGGTACTCCGAAGCATACGGACCATAAAAGCCAAACTCACCTTCCGGCAGAAAAACTTTGGCCGGAAGCTTAGTGGCTTCCCTTGTTACACTGCGTGACCAAGGGTCATCCGCGTGAAGCCCGCGCACTACGCCGTCTACGACGAGCGCGTCATCCAAGCTGTGCGCAAAGACGGTTACACAGTCTAAACTCGCACAGGCAGGCACTACCCCTTTGGTTGGCCAAGCGCCGAGACTCGGCTTATAGCCAACCAATCGGTTGAGTGCAGCAGGCACGCGGCCCGAGCCTGCCGTGTCCGTGCCAAGCGAGAACGCCGCTTGGCCACGAGCTACCGAGACGGCTGAGCCGGAGCTCGAGCCGCCGCTAATCAGTTCCGGGCGAAGCGCGTTATGCGCGTCACCGTAAGGACTTCTCGCGCCGACAAGCCCCGTCGCGAATTGGTCCAAGTTCGTCTTGCCGACCGGAATCGCTCCTGCGGCAATTAATCTCTCCACGACGCCCGCATGCTCCGTCGGCGTATACGCATACTCCGCGCAGCCAGCAGTCGTCGGCACACCAGCCAGATCAATGTTATCCTTGATCGCAAAAGGAATTCCCCAAAGCGGCGCATCAGCCATAGAAAGAGATTTTAATCCATCCAAGTAAGGCTGAATGACATCCATCGTTGGCGGTGTAATCCAAATATTCATTGCAGCATCATCTGAAGAGCGCTGCACAATGGCCGCGATCACTTCCCGAGGAGTCAATTCTTGTTTCTCATACTTATCCCGAAGCCAAGCGATAGTTAATTCCTTAGCTACTCCAATACTTTCAGTCATTTTCAGACACCTCTCTCCTTAAGCAGATTGTGCAATACCGAGAATCAACTGACCTGCATGAACTTGATCCCCAGGCTTCACCCCAATCATCGAAACATATCCATCACATGGCGCATGCTGCGGGAACTCCATTTTCATACTTTCAAGAATAGCCAGTTGATCACCCTTCTTCACTTGTTCACCTGGAGATACAAGCACTTTCCACACACTACCCGGCATAATTCCGCGTACAGCAACAGTCCCTGCCGGCAGTTCATCCTCCGGTCCTTCATTCACAGTCTCCTGTTCGGATACGTACTCCGCCAATCCCTTCGCCTTCCAGCTCTCCCGCTCTTCTTTAAAAGCAATTTGCTGCTGCTTACGGAACGTTTCCGCACTCTCTTCGATGGAGCTTAGGAATTGCAAATATTCACCTAGATCGAATGTCGTCTCTTGAATATCCGCTTCATATCTGCCTCTCGGGAAATCTTCACGTAGTTGAAGCAATTCCTCAGCGCTGACCTCGTAGAATTGGATTTGATCAAAGAACCTTAACAACCATGGTTTACCTGCCTTGAAGCTTTCCGTTGAACGCAATCGATTCCACATTTGAATCGTACGACCTACGAATTGATAACCGCCCGGACCTTCCATCCCATACACACACATGTAGGCACCGCCGATACCAACGGCATTCTCCGGTGTCCACGTTCGTGCCGGGTTATATTTCGTTGTGACTAAGCGATGACGCGGGTCGATAGGCGTGGCTACAGGAGCCCCCAAATACACGTCACCTAGTCCGAGTACCAGATAATTAGCGTCATAAACAATCTTTTTAACATCATCAATTGTCTCTAAACCATTAATGCGTTGAATGAATTCCAGGTTGCTCGGGCACCAAGGCGCATCTGGACGCACCCCTTGTTGGTAGCGCTGAATCGCCAGCTGCGTCGCCGGATCATCCCAAGAAAGCGGCAAACGAACAATACGAGATGGCACGCGGAACTCTTCCAAAGGAGGCAGCGCTGCATCAATTTCAACAATTTTCTTACACGCTTCAATCACCGTAATTCGTGATGGATCAATGTGAATTTGCAACGAGCGAATCCCTGGCGTTAAATCCAGCACCGGAATCGAGCCGCTCTCCACAATCGCTTGCATCAAAGCCTGCACTTGGAAGCGCAGCAGCAAATCCAGCTCAAGCTCGCCATACTCAACGAGTAGGTTTTGATCACCGCAGCAGCGGATCGTAATTGGAAATCTGCGATTAGCTGTTTCATGAAAAAGACGTGGATATTCCGGCGTAATCTCTTCATTAAAAGCTGGCAGCTGGACTTGCACCAGCCGTCCGAAATCTCCCTCACCAATCGCACGCAAATTACTTTCCTGTAGATCGCGCAGGGCTTCTGCTTCTGGAAGTGTCAGCAAGTGGAAACGGATGGTATCACCCGGATGAAGCTGACCCAGCTTCCAAAACTCAGCCGACGCCGTCGTCACCGGACATACGAAACCACCAAGACTCGGGCCATCCGGTCCAAGAAGAATAGGCATATCCCCCGTCAAATCCAGCGTACCTACAGCGTAGGCATTATCGTGAATATTGGATGGATGAAGCCCCGCTTCCCCGCCATCTTCACGCGTCCACAGCGGAGCAGGTCCTTTCAAACGAACCCCCGTCCTCGAGGAGTTAAAATGAACCTCCCAACTCGTTTCCGTCAATTGATCCAAGTATTCCGCATGTAAAAATTCACCTGTACAATGAGGTCCAGGGATCACACCGATCGTCCACTCTCGCGTCATCACCGGACGATGATTCAGAGCAAGCTCAGCAGCCTCTTGAACTGGACTTCCGCCTTCATTCACTCCCAGTACATCTCCCGTACGCAGCGCTCGACCGCCATGACCACCGAAGCCGCCCAGCGTAAACGTGGATGAGCTGCCGAGAATTTTCGGCATATCCAAGCCGCCGCTGATAAGAAGATACGTACGCATTCCTTCCTTAGCCTCGCCGAAACTCAGCACTTGACCGCGAGCCGCAAACACCGGCTTATACGTCACAATAGCCATTCCATCCAGCTCAGCTTGCATATCCGCACCTGTGACGCAGAACCACATGTCGCTGCGGAACTTATAAGAGCCTCCGTGCAGCGTCATTTCCAATCCGCAGGCATCGTCAGCGTTGCCAAGCAGCTTGTTACCGATGCGGAACGATAGCGGATCCATCGGTCCGCAAGGGGGCACACCCACGTCCCAGTGGCGGATGCGGCCAGGGAAGTCCTGAACGGTGGTTTGGATTCCGCCGTCTACAACTTCTAAAGCCCGTTCCACGGGCTCGAACGTATTCAACAATTGCGTGAAGACGTTCCCGTCTACGCAATCTTTCTCTTGAAGAAGAGCCTGCAAATACTGCAGATTCGTTGTAATTCCATACATGCGCGTTTCCGCCAGCGCTTCGATCAATTTACGAATAGCGTCCAAACGGTCTGTACCGTGGACGATAATTTTAGCCAGCATCGGATCGTAAAGGGTTGTGACAGTAAGACCATCCCGAACCCACGTTTCATTCCTTGCTTTATCAGAAAATACCGCACGATCTAACTGCCCCGCACTCGGACGGAACTGCTGAAGGCAGTCCTCCGCATAAATCCGCGCTTGAATGCTGTGCCCTACCGGCTTACGGATAAGAGATTGAATATTTGTAAGCTCATTAGCCGCTTCAAGCACCATCCACTCGACTAGGTCAATACCCAGCACTTCTTCCGTCACACCGTGCTCAACCTGTAGTCTGGTGTTCACCTCAAGGAAGTAAAACTCACACGTCTCCGGATCATAAAGATATTCCACGGTCCCTGCACTGCGATAGCCCACTTCAGCAGCAAGACGCTTCGCCGAGTCGAACATCGCCTCACGCACTTCATCCGATAGATTCGGAGCCGGACTCTCTTCAATGACCTTCTGGTTACGACGCTGAATGGAACAATCTCGCTCACCCAGCGTAACGACTTCACCGAAGTCATTTCCGAAAATCTGCACCTCAACGTGACGCGCTCTCGCGATATATTTTTCGAGAAACATGCCGCCGTTTTTGAAATTCGTCTCTGCCAAATGGCGGACGCCATCATAAGCAGCTCTCAGTGTTGCTTCATCTGCGCAGACGCGCATCCCAATGCCGCCGCCGCCTGCTGTGCTTTTAAGAATAACAGGGTAACCAATCCGCGCAGCTTCAACTAGCGCCTCATCCAGTTCTGTAATCAGCGGTGTTCCCGGCAGCATGGGTACGCCCGCTCTTTCAGCGATTTCCCGCGCAGAATGCTTGAGACCAAACATTTCCATTTGCTCTGGCGCAGGTCCAATGAACACGATGCCATTCTCACGGCAAGCACGAGCGAAATCGGCATTTTCACTCAGGAAGCCATAACCGGGATGAATCGCCTGCGCACCGGTTTCCAGCGCTGTTTTCAAAATCAACTCTGTATTCAAATAGCTTTCCTTCGCCGACCCTTCACCGATCAGAACAGCTTCATCTGCCCCATCCACATGTAAACTGTCTTGATCTGCCCCTGTATATACAGCAACAGACGCAACCCCGAGCTTGCGCAAAGTACGCTCAATGCGTACAGCGATAGCGCCCCGATTAGCAATCAGCACTTTAGTAAACATCGTATCCACACCCCTTAGAATTTCGTAGACCCTCTATCTCCTCTTAATCAAAGGAACTTACTTCTCCCAAATAAGAACCTGAATCGGTGTCGGATTGTAGGCATTACAAGGATTATTAAGCTGCGGACAGTTGCTGATCAGCACCATAGAGCTGCCAAGCGACTGAACCTCTACATAACAGCCCGGAGCGGAAACGCCATCATCGAACTTCAGTCCACCATCCGGTGTGACAGGTACATTCATAAAGAAGTTAATATTCGGCGCCAAATCCCGCTTCGTATACGCTCCGCTTTCGTGCTGAGCAAGCTGCAGCATAAACGTATCTCGGCAATTGTGCATCGACAGTTTATCGTGCGAGTAGCGTACCGTATTGCTTTGAGCCGAGCATGAACCTCCAACCGTATCATGGCGCCCACAGGTGTCGGCTACGATTTCAAGCAATGCCTTACCGGATTCTGCCCGGAGGACAGAGCCTGTGCTGAGATAAATATTGCTTTGACCTGCAATGGTCGCAACCGCGCTATAATGATCTTCCGGATTCTCCGCATCATAAAACAACGTGTCTGCCGCCTGATTCCCTTCCAGATCGACAATGCGCAGCACTTGCCCTGGCTTCAAAACACACATCCAACCGTCTCCCGCTTGAATAACTTCGCTATAGACGGCATCCCTGACGAGGCGAGGGCTTTCCACTCGATTAAAAACAGCCATTTAAATTCCCCCTAACAGCGTGTGATATTCCCATGTATTTTCAAAAGCTCGGCGATTTTCCGGACGGTAATTCAAGCAATAATCATCTTCACCCACTGGGTCAGCAGCCAGCACCTCTATTTTGACTGGTACAGATGGATATGTTGATCTTGGGTCAAGCGGGTTCGGCGTGTTCGATAAGACAAGCAAGGCATCTAATTCCGTACGCAGCGTAACCGTTGCTCCCGCAGGGCAATGAGTCGTGCTAAAATGCATATCCCCACTGTCATCACAAAACACTTTGGAAAATAAATTCACAACCGGCATCATATCGCGCATGCTCAGGCCATTACGCACCAGCTCTACTGCAAAGTTCTCCTGCCCGCTCCGCAGCCACTCATTGCGCTGCTCTTGGAAATTCGTCGTCCCATACTTGGCATCCGTAGCCGCACGGCTTGTGTAGCCGCTAAGCGGATCATGCCAACCAACACTATCCTCCACAATGCTCACTAACGCTCGGCCATTGTCACTCATCAGCACGTTACCACGTGTTAAATGGGCAGTATGCTGGGCTTTCAGCGTATCCGGCATATTGTAGCGCTCCGTAAGATCCCTCGCGTGGAACACTTGTATAGACACATTCGCGCCCGCCTCCAGCGCCGTAAAACGAATCAACTTCCCTCTACCAATTGCTCCTGACCACTTGCCGCCAGGCCCTATCGTCTTGCTCCAAATGTCAGCCATGCTACCCATCTCCTTTGCCATGATAGTTAAACAAAAAGGGAGACATCACAAGACTCAAATGTCTTGGTGATATCTCCCAGGTTTTTATCCTTCCGTGGCGCTCTTAGGCAAGAGCGGTTTACTCTCGGACCAGCCCGGTCATAACCGGCGGAACCCTAGTAAACAATCGTATTCGTTTGTGTTACTAAACATAACATCGTTAACGGAGTGTGTCAATATGTTCTAGATTAATTCCGTATTTTATCTAAAATACTTCTCATGAGCTTAATTTTGTGTTATATTAACTTACATATTAGGTGAATATCTAACACGAATAAGCGAAAAAGCGTTTGCCGCAAATAAATAAGTAATGATTCATCACATACATGGTTTTCTAGGGTTCCGCGAGTGCACGCAGCCTCGGTCTGGACCAAGAGAAAACGCACAGCTAACCCTGTGTTCACGGAGGGATAAAAGCCCGGGAGGATATCTGTTTCATAGATATCTCCTTGGCTTTTTTGCATATACGCCCCGCCCCGTACGATCACCGGCAAATAAGGATAAGGGAGTGTCAACATCATGAAAACAGAAGTCACATTACGCAAATCTTTAAACCTATCTCAAGTCGTTTACATGGGACTGGCATGGATGACGCCTATGATTTATTTTTCCATCTATGGCATTGCTTACGAGAATGCACATGGCATGCTGACGCAAGCTTACCTGCTTGCTTTCGTTGCCATCTTTTTCACCGCGTACAGCTATGGTGTCATGTCCAAATCTTTTCCCACCTCAGGCTCCGCATACACCTATACGAAGAAAAGCATCCATCCCTACTTAGGCTTCCTGGTCGGCTGGGCACTGCTGCTTGACTACTTCTTCTCCCCTATTATTGCTTGCCTTACTTTCGGCATCTATCTTCACGCACAATTCCCGTCCATTCCAGCGTATGTCTGGATCATTGGACTCAATATCATTCTTGGCATCGTAAATATAATTGGCATTAAGTTCTCTGCGAATATCAGCAAGCTGTTCGTCTGGATTCAAATTCTTTTTATCGCGGTCTTCTGTTTCTTCCTTTTCCGAAATATCACCGGAGATGTTCATCCGCTGCAGCCATTCCTGCAAACCGAAGTCCCCTTCTCCAGCATTCTTGCGGGAGCTTCGATGATCTGCTTCTCCTTTCTAGGCTTTGACACGATTACGACCATGTCCGAAGAAACCAAAAACTCCGAGAAAACGATTCCTCGGGCCATCATGATTATCATTATTACAGCCAGCATTCTATACTTGGTACCGTCATTCCTGACACAGCTCGTTTATCCACAGCTAACCTTCGTCGATACCGATTCGGCTGGTTTCGAGATCGTGAAGCTCGTTGGCGGAGCCGCACTTAGCTCTGTGTTCATCACCGTGCTTATACTCGCCATTTTCACCCAAGGCTTATCATCGGTAACTAGCGTTTCTCGTCTCCTCTTCGTGATGGGGCGCGATGCCATTCTCCCTAAACGGGTGTTCGGTTCCCTTCATCCTAAGTTCAACACACCAGTCACCAACATTGTGATCGTCAGCGTCGTCTCTCTGCTCGCTCTTGTTATATCGCTAGACAATGCTGTGAAATTCGTAAATTTCGGGGCATTAACGGCCTTCTTCTTTGTAAACATCTCCGTTATCGCTCAAAAATACATCAAAGATAAGCAGCGCTCGCCGAAGATGACGTTCCTCTATCTCATTATGCCGTTGATCGGAGCTGGTTTCATTGGCTATCTACTGTCTCTACTCGACAAAGATGCCCTATGGATGGGAGGCGGTTGGCTCCTCGCGGGCATAGTGTATCACTTGATTCGAAAGCGTTCGGCACGCATGCTAACTGTGGCAAGCAGCCCCGTCATTGCCAGCAGCGGCCGTCCTTCCGGGTCTTTGGAATAGAATAAAGAAAAAACCGTCAGGAAAGATCACAACATCTGACGGTCTTTTTTTGGTTTAATTCGCTGTATATGCATAACCGACACTCCTCCGCCATTTGCTGCATTGGATAAAGTACAATCAAATCAGGTTCATTCACCTTATTTTCCCGATTTCATTGGAGTTTTTTTTGCAACAATTCCCGCGATAACGCCGATTATCTTGCATAATGTTGTACTAAATACAACTCCGTGTGGCAAACAGCACACTCTACTTCACTTGCCTTAATCCAACATACTCGACCCTGATAGCCAACCACTCTTACCCAAAAAGACGGCGTAAATCTAAAGTCATTCACACTAATCGCAGAGCGCTGAATCGACACCTTTTGATTCATTTGCTAGACAGCCATCTTTGCTTATTCGAATTCACCCGATTTACGGTCCGCCGGGAAAACAAGCCCCATCTGCTTCCTAGCCTCATCCATAATGGCCATGGCAATGCTGGAATTCGCATGTGAGTTCGTCGGTGACTCCGATGCTCCGCTTTTAATAAGCCTAATAAATTCTTCCGCTTCATAACGCATCGTTCTTACGCCTTGCTCCCGCGTCAGGTTTTCCACAGAACCATCTCGGTAACGGATTTCCACTTTTTCAGGTGTGTTGATTTTATCGATGACCATCGTCGCATGCTCGCCCTGAATTTCTGCTGGCAGATAGGAGCTCGAAATTTTGGAGTGCATGATAACCGCATCCATCTCTTTGTAGCTAAGAAGCAGGCTGCCCTCGCCATCTACGCCCGACTCCAGCAGTACTCCGCTTGCTTGTACACGTTCAGGAGCACCAAAAAGTACCGCCAACGGATAAATACAATAAACACCTAAATCCATAATCGAGCCATTGGAGAAAATGGGATTGAACGCATTCAGTACCGTTCCCTGCTTATAGGCATCATACCTTGAGGAATATTGGCAATAGCTCGCAAAATAACGGCGAATTTTCCCCAGCTTATGTAAATTGTCTTGTATCGCCTTGAAATTAGGAAGCAGCGTGGACTTGAGAGCTTCCATGAACACCACTTTATTACTTTGTGCAGCCTTAATCATCGCTGAAAGCTCAGCGGTATTGGATGCCGCAGGCTTTTCGCAGATAACATGCTTGCCATGATTCATACAGAGTATCGCGTATTCAGCGTGTAAGGAGTTCGGACTCGCAATATAAACCGCATCGAATTCCTTACTTTGCGCAAACGTTTCTAGGCTTGTATAGATATGAGAAACCTCAAATTTCTGAGCGAATTCCGCAGCTTTCTCCTCTGTACGCGAGTATACGGCCGTTAAGGCGAACTCCCCCGTCTCGCGGGCAGCATGAATGAATTCTTCCGTAATCCAATTGGTTCCAATAACAGCAAAACGTATCATATCGTTCTCCTTTAATCCACTCTTGTTTTTCATAACTATAACATGATTATAGAATTGTTGAAAAAGAGAACAGAAACATTAAGTCAAAATCCCCTCTTAATGACCCTCTTGACACGAAACCAAAAGGTTTCGTATAATCCTTTGTGTAACCATTTGGTTTCGCATTGTAATACCTTTGGAAAACTAAATCTTTTGGACAGAATACGAAGAGGACATACGGGAAGGAATGACTTACGATGCAGGACGAATTGCTGAAGAAGCTGCGCTACAAGCAAGGACGAGCTCTCGTTCTTCAGGCACCCGAAGGCTACAAGCTTGGGATTGAGGATAATGAGGATCCGAATGGGACCTACGATTTCGTTCAGCTTTTTGTTAACAATGCCGCCGAGGTGGAGGAGTGGGCTCCTAAAGCGATTGCCTATTTGAACGATGAGGCTGTGTTTTGGATGACTTATCCGAAGCAAAGCTCAAAGGTGAAAACCGACATTAACCGAGACATTCTGTGGAAGTTGATGGATGAGAAAACGGACTATCGTCTTGTAAGCAATGTCGCGGTGGACGATAAATGGTCGGCCCTGCGTTTGCGTCATAAGAGTAAAGTGAAAGCGAAATCCTAAAAAAATTAATCATTGGAGGCTTCTTATTTATGGAAAATCAGACTCAAGGCACATTGCCGGATATCAAGCAAACACTCGTTTTTAACGCACCGATTCAAAAGGTTTGGAATGCCGTAGCGACATCTGATGGCATCGCAGCTTGGCTCATGCCCAATGATTTCAAGCCAGAGATTGGCTATGAATTTCATTTGGAAGCAGGACCATTTGGCAAATCCCCTTGTAAAGTAACCGAGCTCGACCCGCCGAACCGTTTGACTTTCGAATGGGGCAAAGATTGGTCGCTGACTTTTGAATTGACCGATTTGGAAGGCAAAACGGAGTTCACTCTCATCCACTCCGGCTGGGATGCGGATAAAGTTACGGAATTCGGTCAACCTCACACAGCTGTTCGCGAGACCATGTCGATGGGCTGGATTGGTTTGGCGAAGAAACTGGCTGCTCACGTCGAGGCTTAAGATGGCAGTCCCCTCGCAGAAGCATGACGTCTTCCAAGCGATCGCCGATCCGACTCGCCGTCAGGTGTTACAGCTGCTGGGAGACCAAGAGATGCCTGTAACGGTTATCTCCGGGCATTTCCCGATGAGCCGCACTGCAGTGTCCAAGCATCTCCGTATTTTGGCTGATGCCGGGTTGGTGAAAGAACGCAAAGTCGGCCGCGAGACCCGATACAGGCTGGAGGCAGAACCGCTTATGGAGTTGAAGCGTTGGCTATCCTATTATGAACGCTATTGGGAAAACAAGTTAAATGTGCTCAAACGGTTCGTGGAATCGGATGACGAAGAAGGCGGAAATGCCTTATCCGCTTTGGAATTGGTCGATCCCACGAAACACGAATAACAAGATAAAGTATACAGACCGCTAACTCCAATAGGAGATGAGCGGTTTTTTCTTTACTTTAGGGGGCATTACAAATCGGAACTAACCGAGCCTTCTACGAAAAGCAGTTTAGCAAGAAATAAATAAGCAAGTTCAGCTTGCTTATTCATTCTAATATTGGGGCATCTCGTCACATAAGACCTCAGGAAATGCTTATTAGCTAATAAACGAGACTTCCAGGATGTATTAGCCAACAATAAGCATGCCTAACTTGCTTATGCACTTATAACCGGGGCTATTAAGTAAAATAAGCAACTTCAGTTACCTTATTCGCATAATGAACCACGCGCTTACTCGAAAAGGTCATCTCCCCTGCTGCCTTCTACAGGTTGGATGACCTTTTTTTACTCTACTCCTGAACAGGCAGCCAATCTTGTGACCATTTCGCAATCTCACTGAAAATCGGGGCTAACGCCTGCCCCTTGTCCGTAAGTGAATATTCGATACGAACAGGACTTTCTGGGAATACTACCCTCTTAACGATACCTTCATGCTCAAGCTCCTTCAATCGCTCCGACAATACCTTGCCGCTCAAATTGGGAAGAGCCTGATCGATATTTATGAACCGCTGCGGGCCTGATAGTAATTGAAAAACAATAAGTGATGTCCAGCGCTTGCTGAGGATTTCTACAGCTTTTTCGAAACGAGGACATAATAGGTTTCGTTCCATGTTATCACCTCTATATGTCTATTTATTATAGAGGAAGTGGATACGGATATACAAGGTTACAAAAAGTAATTTAGTTACTTGACGAAACTAACATTTTGACGTAATATCAGTTACATTAAGTAACTAAGTGAATTTAAGTAATTCAAAAAGGAGTGTTTTTATCATGATTTCACCCATATTTGTAGGACACGGATCTCCCATGATGGCTATTCAAGATACAGCTTGTACGCAATTCCTGCTTGACTATGGCAAGAAGCTTTCCCCGAAAGCTATTGTCATTTTCACGGCTCATTGGGAGACAGAGGCACTCACTATTTCGTCCACCAATGATGTATATGACACCATCTATGATTTCCGCGGCTTCCCGGATGAACTGTTTCAAATCAAATATCCCGCCAAAGGGGATGTGGAGCTGGCTCGAATGATCGCTGACCGTTTCACGGCGAAAGGCATCCCTGTGAACTTGGATTCGCAGCGCGGGCTTGACCACGGCTCTTGGGTTCCGCTATTGCGGATGTTCCCACAACCTGCATGCCCAGTCATTCAAGTGTCTGTCAACCCGTACTTGCCGCCTGCGGAGCAGTACCGCATCGGGGAAGCTCTGCGCGGTCTCGATCAGGAAGATATCCTGATTATCGGAAGCGGAGCTACTGTTCATAACTTGCGAGCTCTCAATTGGGATGCCAAAGAGCCAGACGCTTGGGCAGTTGATTTCGACGATTGGCTCATCCGCAACATGCAAACGCAGAATCTGGAGGCGCTGTTCGACTACGCCACTTTAGCCCCGAATGCTCGTATGTCTGTGCCAAGACCAGAGCATTTCATTCCACTCTTTATTACAATGGGCAGCGGCGACCCGGAACGTCCTGTTCAAGTGATTCATCGCAGCTACGAAGTCGGTTCGCTCAGCTATCTTTCGGTCTCTTTTTAATATGAAATGGACGGCTCGCATCTTTCAAGGCTTGCTGGCAGCAGCGTTTTTAATGTTTGGCTTTATGAAATTATCCGCAAATCCCATGCAGGTGGAAGCTTTTACAGAAACCTACGGGTATGGCTTAAACGCCATGTATGTCGTTGGAGCTATTGAATTATTGGCTGGAATCGGACTGGTTATCGGCTTCTGGAAGCCGCGCATCGCGTTCTACTCCGCTGGCATTATTGTTGTCATAATGGCTGGCGCTATGCTAACTCATGTCCGATCAGGCCAAGGTATGAGCACCGCGGCATTACCGCTTACCTTTCTCATCTTGGCATTAATTGTTGCGCTAAGACGTTCCAGACGCGCATAAAAGGCTTTTCCCGTTATCATCTTGTAGATGAGTGCGGGAGAAGCCTTTTTTATTTTAACAACAGGCAAAAACATGAAACTTCATGATAAAAACGGACATAATAATTGACAAAGACGAGACAAACGGAATAAGATAATTTCAGAAATCATTTCCATTTTCCCGCTAAAAAGGGGCATACTAATGTTAGCTGAAGAACGTAGACAGTTGATTTTGGCCATCCTTCAAAAGGACGAACGCGTTGTCGCCAAGGAACTCGCTGATCAGTTTCAACTATCCGTCGACTCTATCCGAAGAGATCTGACCATCATGGAAGAAATGGGCTTGCTTAAGAAAACGTATGGCGGCGCCATCCCTATTGCCAAGGTTCGGACTTTACCACAAACGGAATCTATACGATATGGTGAAGCGCTGCCGCACCAACATGCAATTTCCAAGCTGGCTGCTTCCTTTATTCAAGCCAATGATGCCGTTTTTATCGGTGGTGCAGGTATTCATTATGGTATGCTGACCTATTTACCTAAACATATACCCTACACGATAGTAACGAATTCGCTCAAAATCGCTCAAACCATAAGAGAATATGACCATATTGATTCCTATTTAATTGGCGGCAAGCTTCGAGCTGCTTCAGGTAATATGATTGACCCATTAGCTATTGAGCAGGTCAGGAAATTTTCATTAGATATATGCTTTGTAACAGGAGGCGGCCTTTCAGCCAAAGGGATAAGCACAGCCACTCCTGAAGGAGCAAGCTTTACTAGAGCTGTTTGTGACATTTCCCGAAAAAAAATCGGGTTAGCGCCGCATGAAAAAATAGGAATCGATATGTTCGCTTGTTCCGTATCCATCGAGCAGTTAGATTTGGTTATCACAGATGCGGAGACCGCAGAAGAGGATGTTCAGAAGATTAAAAATCGAGGTATAGAAGTCATCATCGCGCCAGTAGATCACAATTGATCCAATACGGAAGGAAGATGCAGGGTGAAAGCAATTGAAGTGGAACAATCTATGAATCTAAAAGGGACCGTCAAGATTCCAGGCTCCAAAAATAGTTCATTAGCTTTATTGGCAGCAGCCTGTTTGACCGACGAGCAAGTCAGGTTAACAGGAATTCCCGAAATTGCAGATTATCACATCATTCGACAAATAGCAGATGACATCGGTGTGCATATGTTTCGCGAAGAAACAAACGATGTATATATTGATCCTCGTGCTATTCATTCTACGACCATCGATCCGTCCAGAGCATCTAAGATCCGTACAGCCTATTATTTTGTAGGTGCCCTCCTTGCGAAATACGGCAAAGTCGTTATCGGATATCCCGGAGGGGATGATTTTGTCAGCCGCCCCATCGATCAACATATCAAAGCATTAACCGCCATGGGCGCTAGGTTTACTTTTCACAAAGACTACTATGAAGTGGAAGTTCGCGAGCTGCGCGGCGCGGATATTTACTTCGATATGATTACATCTGGAGCCACAATCAACAGTCTGTTGGCAGCTGTTAGAGCTAACGGACGAACGATCCTACGAAACGCCGCAAAAGATCCGGAAGTGGTCGATACCGCCAACCTTTTGAATCAAATGGGGGCTAAAATCAAGGGTGCCGGTACCGATACGATTCATATCGAAGGCGTCACCTATCTACACGGCTGCTCCTATACCGTCATTCCCGATCGCTTGATAGCAGGAGCCTTACTCATGACTGCGGGAGCTACTGGCGGTACGATAACCGTCGAAGATATCATTCCGGAGCATCTCGGCTCGTGTATAGCTAAATTAGAAGAGATCGGGTTATCTTTTGAATACGGTGATAACTCCATCACAGCCTACTCTTCGGGCATACTCAAAGCAACGCGGGTCAGAACGGCGATGTATCCCGGATTTGCTACCGATTTACAGCAACCACTGACGGCACTCCTCACCAAAGCCGGAGGAAAAAGTATCGTAACGGATACGATTTATCCCAAAAGATTCAGTCATGCAGGGCAATTAATCCGACTCGGAGCTGATATCAGGGTTCGTTCGGGAACAGCTTTCGTCAAAGGCGGTCTGCCCTTACGAGGCAATTTGGTCCACGCCACAGACATTAGGGCTGGCATCTGCCTGCTCATGGGCGGGTTGATGGCGGAAGGCAGAACGTCCATTACCGGCGTCGAACATTTTGAAAGAGGGTATGAAAACATCGTCGATACCTTCTGTTCCCTCGGTGCCAAGATCGAAGTTAGCGATCTTCCCGACAAAGAGATCGAATTCGGCGCTTAAATCCGTTCTCCCCTCTTCCAAACGCAAAAAAAGAGACCCACAGCAACGGGCTGCGGGTCTTCAAGTATATATATTTAAAAAGGGGGTCGAATTTCAGTATAGGCTCCGAACCTTAAAGCCAGATGAAAACCAGATGTCATTTTGGTTACAAATGATTCCTATTTGTTACAGGCATGCTGTTCTACTTTTCCTTAATCGGAATATAAATGTCCATTTGGATGAGCTCATTTTTGGAAGGGTTGCAGCGCTCATCATACAATTCGAACTCCGCGCCGCCCGCATGTTCATAGCCGGAATGAGGAAACCATTCTTCGAAAATGGACTTCCACGTACTCTGAATAGCTGCAACGAATTGATCTTGCGTAACCTTTGGCGTCGTAAACACTACATAATTAGCCTCCGGAAATTCTCGGCACACCAGCTCGGCAGGCACACCTTCGAAGCCTGTGGCCTCCATTCCGATGATATAAGTTAAATCACCAGTCTCCATGTTGAAATCCGTGCAAATGCCCAGTTCGACTTGTGAATCTGCGTGTACACGATTGGGAATGCGATTCCCCTTACCCTCTTGTAGATACGAACTCCAGAATGCAGGGATTTCACGATGGTTTCTTCCCTCTTTGCAGGACGTTTTCAGTTCATAGCCAATCAGTTTAAAAGCAGGCTTCGTCTTCAGTTGATAGTCCATTCGAATTCCTCCTAATATAGGGATCTTTGAGCGTAGCTCAAAGTCTCTCCGCTTTGGGTTGAATTTTCTTTGCAGCACATTCGCTTTCGCATAAACTGGCGTCACTATGCCTTGTTTGCTTGATAATGGGCTAGCCCAATGCTATCCCATCCCTGATTTCCAACTCCCTTTAGAAGCAACGGAATAGGTCTTGTACTGATTTCTGCCCTTGATTTCCAAGCAATTGAGCTGCAAGCCGTAGGCACAGCCGCCATCAATGCCGATTTTATCACGATCGAACCAAACATCTGCTTTCCCATGAATATCCTTGGCCGGTGTATGCCCAAAAACAACTATTTTTTTAACGACGGTTCGCTGCTGGACAAAGGGAGCTCGAATCCACATAAAGTCCCTTTCTGGTTGGGTTTTCCAATCTGAAAATGTAGGATTAAGCCCAGCATGCACATAAATGTGCGTCTCGTCCTCGTGATAGTACGGAAGATTGTTTAGAAATGAAATATGATCGCTGAACTTTGCCCGGATTCGTTCTTTCGATTGCTTCAAATCAAGCTCCCCGGACCCGCAGAAGCTTTTAAACGTTTGGATACCTCCATGTTCAAAGAACTTCATCTCCGTTAGTGAATCTACGTCTCCAAGAACATCAACGAAACGTTGGTCATGATTTCCTTTGAGCGCAATCGCTCCCTTTTCTCGAACCAAATGCATAACGAGTTCCACGGTTTCCCGACTAGCTGGCCCTCGATCTACGTAATCACCAAGCAGCACGAGCTGGTCTTCTTCGGCATTAAAGTTTACTTTATCGAGTAATTTCTTGAATTCTTCCACACAACCATGAATATCGCTTATAGCTAACGTTCTTTTCATACCCTGTACCCCCTGATGGCGTGCTCCAGCAACCCTAGCAAACTCTGAATCTATTCGTATTTCTATTATTTGTATTTTATTTTATCATAGTTTGGTTTCATCGGGATTCCTAAATTATCTTCCATCATGGGGGCACAAAAATGAATAGGGGCTGTCCTCAAGGTCAAGTGACCTTTTGGGACAGCCCCCGAAAGATGCTTTCCATGCTTGTACGATTCCTTTTAACCATGCGGCCAGATTGGAAGGTAGACATGGAAAGCAGCAAGAAAACTCAAAGTCATCCCTACCATCATCAAAAAACTGTATACAACCAGATCTTTATTAACCTTTTTGTTCTTAATCAGTCCGGGCACATCTCGAGAAGCAAGAAGTCCAAATAAAACGACAATCAGAACGAGTTTCATTATTTTCCGGACTCCTTCTCTTTCAAAATCAAAGGTTTATTCGATAAACCTGTACGATTTACTGTCATATCAGCAATAATCTTGACTTTAAGCTTTGGAAAATCCTCCTCCCATTGCTTTTTAAACTTATTTTTCCACTCTTTTGGATATTTCCGTTCTACAGCGACGCCAAATCCGAAAATGTCTGATTTAAATTTTTTCTGCGCCATATCGAGTACCAATTGGATTCTTTGTATGAGATCCTCTTCCAATTCTTTTTCCACAACATGAACCACTTTAGGATCACTTACATCCAATTTCGAATTATTCTCATAAAGATCGTTCTCAGCACTTACTTTCACTTCCATGGTTATTTCTCCATCCTTAAGAATCGGAGTGATTTGGGTCTTGGCCTTCACTATTAAAACACTGATTTTCCCATTTCCCTTTTCCTTTGGAATGTTTACCGTGACAACACCTGTTTTCATCTCCTTGCGAAGCCACAGAACACCTCTTGTCTCTAGGTCATTCATCCAACCAATTAATTTATCTTTGTTGAAAATCGCTGATCCTTTGAGCGACAGGTTGGTTTCCACATTCGACGGAGATGGTGCCTTTGAATCCTCTTCATTCATTAAGTTCGAAGATACGATTTCCATTTCAGCCGCAATCGGTTCCACACCTTCTGTTACAAGCATATGGACAAACTCCTTTAGATTTATCCTTACGCCAATGTGCTGTTTCACTTCCTCTCTCATGACTTCAGACGGTATTTTTTCGAGTTTGGGGACAAACTTTAGAATCTTTACAGCCTCTCCCTTGGTAAAAAGTATGTAACTGCGCATTCGCGCTTCCCGTTGTCTAATAAAAAAATCGAGTATCGGAGAAACTCCGTCTCGAGCCATTTCTTCGCCAATAACGATAATACCGCTGTGAGAAAAGAAAATGCGGCGCGGCAGTTTTTCCTGGAGTCTCCGATAGGCATCCAGAATCGATTCCCCCTTTTCTGAAATGACCCATACCGCTTTGGCTCCTATGTCTTTCTCCCCGCCTTGACCCCCTTGACCTGCAGCACCTAACATTCGCGGAATAGCTACCTGCAGCGCTAAACGGATTTTACCATCCTCCATCTTATCGATTCCTGCCGCGGTTACAAATGCTAGGTCATTGACTTCTATCCGGCTCCAGCAGCCTGAAAGAATCGGCATCATCAGAAGGGTCCAAACCAATAAAATTCGTGTTCTCATCCAACATTACCTTTCCCTAGAAAATCCTACTCCTTGCTGTTCGGTTGTTGGGGACGCAACGACCTTTTCATTCGCTGTGGATTACTTTTTGCAGTCTCATCCGGACGCTCTGTCAAACTCCACCAAGGTGCCCGTACAAACACATCTTTTAAGTCACCAAAATGCAATGGGGCCAAAGGTGACAAATAGGGTATGCCGAACGAACGAAGGCGGCACATATGACTCATGATGAACAACATGCCTAAGAGTATTCCGTATAATCCCAGCGATCCGGCTAAAAACATCATGGGAAATCGCAGCATTCTAATCGCGACCGCCTGACTGAAGCTGGGAATGATAAATGAAGCTATTCCGGTGATGGATACGACAATAACCATGGGGGCGGAAACAATGCCAGCCTGAACGGCGGCCTGACCAATTACCAAAGCTCCGACAATACTCACCGACTGTCCTACAGGCCTAGGCAGACGTACACCAGCTTCCCGCAATCCTTCAAAAGCTATTTCCATCAGCAAGGCTTCGACAATAGCTGGAAAGGGGACCGTTTCACGGGAGGAAGCCACACTGTATAACAGGGTTGACGGAACCATTTCCTGATGAAATGTTAATAGTGCAATATAGAGCGATGGTAAAAACAAGGCGATCACCAGAAACAAAAAACGGATCCAACGGATCGCCGTCGAAATCGTAAAGCGCCCATAATAGTCTTCGCTCGCCTGCAGCATTTCATAAAAAGTTACCGGAACATATAGGGCAAAGGGCGTATTATCGATAATAATCGCTACTTTCCCTTCCAATATATTGCCAACAATTTTATCCGGTCGTTCCGTGCTCTGCACCTGGGGGAAAATGGACCGCGGATTGTCTTCAATGAATTCCTCGATATATCCGCTTTCCAGAATCGCATCGATGTCAATCCTGCCGATTCTTTCGCGGACTTCCGCCACTAGTGATTCATCAGCAATATGATCCAAGTAAGTAATGACGATCTCGGTTTTTGATAACCGTCCTACTTTCATCGCTTCCATTTTAAGCTGGGGGGTTTTCAATCTCCTGCGAATAAGACTGGTATTGGTCCGCAGGTTTTCCGTAAACCCGTCCCTAGGACCGCGGATCACAGCTTCGGTCGCCGGTTCTTCAACCGATCGGGACTCCCATTCTCTCGCACTGATGAATATAGCCTGTCCTGCGCCGTCAAGAATCAATGCGGTATCCCCAGACAAAACGTGATCTATCACATCTTGGAAATTAGTTCCGCTGCTTATCTGTGCAGCAGAAATCACATGATTCCGAAGCAAAATCTCCATGTCCTCATAGCGAAGGATCGCTTGTGTTAGCTGATTTCCCCCATATTCCAGCAGAGGTTTTATGACATCATCGTCAATCAATTTCATGTTGACAAGGCCATCTAATAAAAGAAGCGTCCCCTTTTGCGTCTCGCCCACTTGAAAATCCCTAAACACAATATCAGAAGAACGATCAAAGATCATTTTCAATTGTTCTACATTCTGTAAAAGATTTGTGCTAAGCAGATCATTTTCCAAGGGTTCCCTGCGGATTGCGGCTGATTGTTCCAGAAAGTTCTTATTCTTTCGTTGAGAAGCCACTAAACTTTTCAACCAACCTAACTTTCCTTTTTCCATGCCACCTTCCCCCTCACTACTAAGCCTTTATTTTTTTGACCACTACAAAGAAAAGATAACCTACTGACATAATAACCGCAGTGATCATATAGAAAGCTCCCATTACAGCCAACAGCATTTCCAAAACAGTAAACGTATAAAAATTTATTTGGCCCAAAAATTTAGACGAAACTTCATGTAAGTAAAAATACATACTCCATCCAATGAAAGCGATGAGTACGATGGTAAAGCATAGATGACGAAACTTCTTCATCATTTCTCCTCCGACACGCGAGCTGTTCTATTCAATTTCTATTTACCTATCTTTTGACAATTTGAGGTAAACGATACCTAAACCATAAACAATATTTCGTTTAAAAAAGATCATGAACGTTAATAATGATATCTAATTCGCGGAAAAGGTGAGGGCGATATGAAACTGGAGAAAATAAGTATCAAACAACTCTTTCTTCTTATGTTAGCTTTTGAAATCGGGAGTGCTATCATTTTTTCATTAGGGGCGGAAGCTAAACAAGATGCTTGGCTGACCGTATTAATAGGTATGGTGTTCGGATTTATTTTAATCTCCGTCTTCACTAAATTATCCGAGTATTATCCAGGTCATTCATTGATTCAGATCATTCAACAACTGATGGGCAAGTTTTTTGGATATCCATTATGTATCACTTATATTATTTATTTTACCTCTCAAGCTGCGAGGATCAGTCGAGATTTCTCCGAACTTATGCTTTCTACAATTTTAGTTGGAACTCCAAGTATTTTTATACTTGCAAGCTTTGTAGTCGTTATCATTTATACGCTCCGCGGTGGCATTGAAGTGTTTGGACGAATGGCAGAATTGGTATTTCCCGTTGTTCTGATCATATCCATGAGTACATGGTTGATCGTCTATATATCCGGGGTTGTTGACATGAAGCACCTTACACCTTTTCTTGGTTCAGGAATAAAAAACATATGGAAAGAGTCATTTCCCTATCAAACTAGCCTGCCCTTTGGGGAATTGGTTATATTCACCATGATATGGCCAGCGTTAAAGGACAATGTGAAGCTTAAAAAAGTAGCGATGGCTGCCGTTTTGACAGCAGGAGTTTTATTATCCCTTAATATATTAGGCATGGTCTCCGTTCTAGGGCCTCAATTGTACGGTATGTTAAATTATCCTCTACTATCGGCGATACGAATGGTTTCCGTGGCGGATTTTCTCGAGCGGGTCGATGCTGTGGTTATCATGCTAATGGTAGCAGGGGGATTTTTTAAAGTTGGTATCTACATATATGGCGCCTCGGTTGGGACAGCCCAATTATTAAATTTGAAGAGCCATCACTTCGTTCTTATACCGCTTGGTGCGATTATTGTCCCTCTTGGTCAGATCATGGTTAAAACATATGCAGAGCACCTAGCGATAGGATTAAAATTTGACATGACCTATCTGCATCTCCCCTTGCAGTTTGTCATACCCAGTTTGTTGCTGATTATGGCCTATTTACATAATAGGGTACTGTCCCACAGTGATCCTACATTGCGGCAAAGGCAATAACGATTTAGTAAGTTTCACGAAAAATAAGGCTGAACACGAATATGTGTCCAGCCTCTTAAGCACAAAACTTAGGATTCTTACTTCATGAGTGACTGCACTTCTACACACGCCATCACAAATGTGCCCACTCCATGCAGGTCGTTCTCACTAGTCGGACGAGTCACATAGTTCTCATAATCGCCCGCTGACGTTCCGATACAGATGAGTGGCAATATCATCCGTTCCTGCTCGTCGAACTGCAGCGTTCGGATCAGTCCTTCATATCCCTTCACGGCTGCATCCAGACATTCTTGACCAACAACTCCGTGTTTAATCGCTTTGGCAATCGTATATACGAACAGATTCGTACAGGATGTCTCCAGCCAGTTATCGGGCTGCTCACCCTTGTCAACGATTTGATACCAAAGTCCGCTCTCCGGATCTTGATACCGAATCAAGGCATAAACGAAATCACGCAGCGAGTTAACTAACTCTTCGCGGCCTGGTTCGTCAGGTGAAAGTTCATCTAGGAATTGTGTGACCGCTAAGCCGTACCAGCCGAGTGAGCGGCCCCAAAATTCCGGTGAGCATCCGGTTTCGGCATTCGCCCACGGCATCTTGCGGCTTTCGTCCCAGGCATGGTACAGCAGCCCCGTCTCTTCGTCTTTCATATATTTACGCATTAGTTTCTCTTGATGCAGCACGGTTCCACGCAAGTCGTGATCTCCATAAGCATTCGCATATTTCAATGAGAAAACACCTGCCATATACAAACCATCCAACCACATGTTGTAGGCATATTTATCTTTATGCCAGTAACCGCCCTCCGTAGTGAGATTCAGCGTGTTCAGCAAGTTTCTTAGCTTATCCGCAGCGATTCGGTACTTGCTGTGTCCTGTCCGCTTTTCCAACCGGAATAACAAAAGCCCTGCTTGTACCGCATCCAGCTCATCCCGCGCGAAATAGAGATTGCCGTGTTCGTCGATCAAACTATCCACATAAGCCTGAATGTAGGCGTCATAGCGCTCATCTTGTTCAGATTCCCACAGCATTTCCATGCCGCATAAGAAAACACCCTGATGATAATGCCAGCGCCCAGCGGGCGGCAGCTCCATTGGCGTGTACGTGCTCATAATTGAATCGCAGGCAGCTCGTGCCCATTCGATGGGTGATTTTACAAAATGATGAGTCATATTGAATTTCCTCTCTATGTCAAAATAGATTTTCGGATGAATTGAAATCCCTTCCTATCCCTTAATGGAGCCGATCATAGCCCCTTTAGCAAAGTGCTTTTGCAAGAACGGATACACACACAGGATCGGTAAAGTCGCAACGACGATAACAGCCATCTTAATCGATTGCGCAGGAGGCGGTGTGACACTATCCAAATCCGCACTGACATCCATCCCGCTGGCGAGCACGACAATTTGTCTGAGGAGAACCTGAATCGGCCACTTCGCACTCTCATTCAAGTAAAGAATTGCGCTGAGGTAAGTATTCCAATACGTCACAGCGTAAAATAACGAAATGGTTGCGATTGCCGGCATCGATAAAGGCAGCACAATTCGAAACAAAATACCAAAGTCGCTGCAGCCATCGATCTTGGCTGACTCTTCGAGTCCCTCTGGGATGTTTTGAAAGAAATTTTTCAAAATAATTAAATTAAATGCACTGATGGCCGTAGGAAGAATCAACGAAGCATAAGTGTCGATCATTCCCAGTTCCTTCACAACCAGGAAAGTCGGAACCAATCCGCCGTGAAACAACATCGTAAACACCACAAGAAACATGATGATTTTTCTTCCATCCACGTCTTTACGGGACAAACCGTAGGCCATCAGGGCTGTGATAAACATACTGATGATCGTACCCGCAAGCGTAGTACCAATTGAAACGCCCATGGCTTTAAAAATCGTATTCGTCGAGAAAATGAATCGATAGGCCTCTATGCTCCAATCCGTCGGAATGATGACAAATTTCTTGGCAGCCATTTCCGCGCTGGTCGTAAACGATCCCGCTACAACGTGTACAAAGGGGATAAGCGTAACGAGACCAATGATCGTTAGTAATAAATAATTGATGATACCAAACATTCTGCCGCCAAGCGTTTTATCTTCTACCATGGTTAACCTCCTAAGAGTTTTGCTTTAGCAAAACTTACTTCGTAAGCACTAATAAACGCCCTCTTCGCCCATCTTCTTGGCAATCCGGTTGACTAACATAACCAGCACAAGTCCAATAAACGATTTGAACAATCCGATCGCAGCACTGTAACTGAATTGTCCTTGTTTTAACCCTGCCGTATATACATAAGTATCAATGATCTCCGCAACATTTCGGTTCATGGAGTTGAGAAGCAAGTAGACATGTTCAAAACCGAGTTCGAGAACCGCACCAATTTTCAAAATTAACAAAACAATGATGACACTTCGAATAGCAGGCAATGTAATATGCCAGATTTGTCTAATCCGTCCCGCACCATCCATACGCGCAGCTTCATACAACCCAGGATCGATAGAAGCAATCGCCGCCAGATAAATAATCGTCCCCCAACCCGCTTCCCTCCATATAACCTGAAGAATATAGATCGGTCTGAACCATTCTGGGGCTAACAAGAAATTTATCTTTTCAAATCCGAAAAACTCAATAATATCATTGATAATTCCGCCATCCATCGTCAGCATAACGAAACTGATCGAGACGATAATAACCCAGGACATAAAGTGTGGCAGATAGACAATCGTTTGAAATACTTTTTTGAAAAGATCCCCTTTGACCTCATTTAGCATGAGCGCCAGAAGAATCGGAATCGGAAAATAAAACAAGAGATTCATGACAAATAAAATTAATGTATTGCTCAAAATAATCAAGAAATCAGGCTCTGTAAACAAACGCCGAAAATGCTCTAAACCAACCCATTCACTCCCGCTAACCCCTTTAAAAGGCTTATAATTCTGAAACGAAATGATCAATCCGTACATAGGGATATATTTGAAAACGAGAAAGTACAAGACTCCCGGCAGCAGCATGACGTAGATCCATTTGTTTTTCCAGAGTCGTCTACCCAGCTCACTGCTTTGTTTCCTAGCCACCACGCGTTGTGCTACATTCACTTCCTGCATAAGATTTCTTCCTTTCCGGGTGGTTCATAAAAAGCGAGAAGACTGCTACTGATGACACAGCAACCCTCCCAACTTCAATCTGCCTGATTAGCAACTATCTCATTATTTTTTATAAACAGCGTTGTATTCCTCGATAATTTTGCTGCCGCCACGGCTCTTCCAATCTTCAATAGCCTTATCAAAACCAGCCTTATCAATCGTGCCATAGATATATTTGTTCGTTGCATCTTTAATCACATCTTGAAGTTGAACGCCTTTTTCCTGATTCGTTTTCGAATCCAGAGCAGCTACCGGATCCTGCACAGCGAACTTCAGATTGGCAATCTTGAGTTCATCTGCTTTACCTTGAGCAGGAATCGTAGGAATACCCAAGTATCTGCCGGAAGTATCTTCATCACCAATAGCCGCGTCCGTGAACGGCTTAACTTCGCGTGTCCACTTCTCTTCATCCAGCTTCTTCGCTTTATTGTCGATTACGCTGTAGTGAGCATCTTTAATACCCCAGTTTGCAACATTGGCAACTTCAGGCGTCATCATTTTGTCAAAGAAAGCCAAGACCTTCTTTAGCTCAGCTTCTGTTTTCGTAGCGGATTTCGGGAACAAAATGACGTTCGCATAGCCAGGAAGAGCCCATGCTGCGAATTTACCGCTTGGCCCAGCAACCATACTGTGCACATCTACCACTGCTGTAGGCACGTTTTTGATCAAATCTTTATTGAGAGATGAAACATCCGTCATGGCACCGATATACATACCCGCTGTACCATTGGTGAACAGCTTCTGTTGATCCGTTTTACTTGTAGCCGCGAAATCTTTGTTGATAAGTCCACCATCACGCAGCTTCTTGTAGTAATCCATCGTCGCTACATATTCGGGGAACATGAACTCAGGCTGCAGCTTGCCATCTTTGATACCCCAATTGTTCGGCACGCCGAACCAAGTGGCAACGGTTTTGAATGATCCGTAAATGAGATCGTTACGATCCGTTAAGCCGATGGTATCCTTTTTGCCGTTGCCGTCTGGATCATTTTCAGTGAACGCCTTCATCATGGCTGCCAAATCTTCCGTAGTAGCAGGCGGCTTCAGTCCTAGCTTATCCGCCCAATCTTTCCTATAGATGAGGCCTTGACGGGCAATGTCTACACCGCGATAGAGCGTGTAAAGCTTGCCATCCACTTTCGTATTATCATTGGTCGTGGATTTCAATTTACTTAGGTTCGGGAAGTCCTTCAGCAAAGGACCAATTTCCCAGAATTGTCCGTCACGAATAGCCGATTTCATCTGAATAAATGTCGCTTGGTTCTTCAGGTAAGTGACTTGCGGCAGTGCGCCTGTAGCGAACGTTGTATTCAGCTTCTCCTCGTACGTATCTGCCGGGAAAAATTGATACGTTAACTTCGTATTCGTTAATTTTTCAAGTTCTTTAATAATCGTATCCGGCGGCGTTTGCGCTGTGTTCAGCGGTGCCATAATCGTGATCGCCGTCGGTTTGTTGTCTGCCGTTGCTTTAGGCGGCTCCACCACACCAGTCGTAGCTGCAGGAGTTGACTTCCCCCCGTCTGAGCAAGCTGCCAGTGCGAAGCTGGTAATAAGCAGAAAGCTAAGTGGAATCGAGACTAATTTTCTCTTCATAATGGTTAGACCTCCGCGAAATTGTTGTGTGCTACAAGTTTCACACTACACGGCCGCAGGGAGGTACCGAAATAATCATTTACTCATCTAAGCCTCGTTTGGCATAGGATGTGAGATGATGATTATCGGTGGGGGAGATGATTATCCGCGGGGCGATGAAAATCAACGTCTCAGCTTGCAATCTAACCAGCTAGGTGCTCTTCCTGCTACTTTAGTAAACCAACTCGCGCGCGCTCATCGGCGGCTTTTACGATGAAAAACATCGTATCAGCCTTAACCCGGTCTCCCCCATGACTGCCCAATTCCTCTCCAGCAGCGCACCAAAACGTAAAAAAAACCGCCGCGCACCAGCGCCAGCGGTTTCCCCTCTTTCCTCTTTCCTCTTTCCTCCTTCCTCCTTCACTTTCACTTTCCCAATCCTCAACCTCGCCTACCATAAGCCTCATTGTACTCTCTGATCATCTGGCTGCCGCCATTCCGCTTCCAGCGATCAATCTCTTGCTGGAACGCGGCTTTGTCCAGTTTCCCTAAGATGTAATTGTACGTAGCGTCAGATACAATTTTGTACAATTCGACGCCTCGCTCGTCGTAGGTCTTCGACTCCAGACCAACGGTCGGGTCTTTGACGACGTTTTTCTCGTTGTCCAAGCTCAGTCGGTCCGCGAGCTGCGACAAGGACTCGCTCTCCGAGACGCGCATGACTTTCGGATTGCTCAGATCGGCAATCATGAGTGCATACAGCGCATTCACTTCATTTACGCGGAGCTTAGAAGTCTCTTCCGTGAGTTGAACTTGATCCCCTTTGGCTGTGTAATGACGTCCTTCCAGCCCGTACTTCATCAAGTTGGCGACATCTTTATCCATCGAACGATCAAAAAATTGCAGCACCTGTTTCAATTCCGCTTCGGTACGGATCGCTTTTTTCGAGAACAGGTAGAGCGCACTGTAGTTGGGAATCGACCAAATCCGAAAACCCATCGGGCCTTCGACATGATTCACAAGCGTGAACTTCGCCTGAGGATTAATCAGCTGAGCTTCATCCGAAAGACGCTGCACATCCTGCATGCTGCCAATATAGACGCCCGCAATGCCGCGAATGAGTTTATCGCGCTGAACTTCCTTACTGGTGACTGCGAAATCGGCATTGATCAGCTTCTCGTCATACAATTTCTTCATGTAGTTCATCGTGTCCACGTAGGCTTGTGTTTCGAACTCAGGCACGAGCTTCCCATCCGCTAAACCCCAGTTATTCGGTGTGCCAAAGTAAGAACTGAGCGTTTTGAACGCGCCAAAAACCAAATCATTCCGGTCCGTCAAACCGATGGTATCTACTTTCCCATTCAGATCAGGATCACCGAACGTAAAAGCCTTCAACACCTGATACAGTTCATCCAAATTCGTCGGCTTAGCCAGCTTCAGATTGTTCAGCCAATCCTCACGAATAATAATGCCCTGCCGAGAGGAAGGCCGCTCGGTGTACAAGCCATAGATTTTGCCATCGACAGCAGCCTGGCCCAAAATCTCCTTGTTCAGCTGTTTCAGATTCGGGTACGCCGCCAAGTAAGGTCCGATATCCCAGAATGCGCCGGAACGGATCGAATTTTTCATCAGCATGTAATCTGTATATTTCACATAAGTTGCTTTTTTCAGTGAGTTTGTGGTGAGTGCGGTGTTCATTTTATCGGTATATATGCCGTCTGGAACCCAGTTTAGATCAAGCTTAGTTTGTGTGCGATTTTCGATTTCCTGAACCAATTCAGGGATGGGTGGATGAGGAAAATGCAGCGGTGCCATGATCGATATAACGGGACGGTTTCCGTTCACATCATCTGTCTTTTTCGAGCTGTTCTTCTGACAAGCACTGATCAAAGCAACCATCAGCAGCCCTATCAAAAGGAGACCAAAAAGCTTGAACCCTTTGCCACATAAACTTGTTCTCATGAGAGCTTCCCCCTTATAACAGCAGTGTTTTATAGTCAGAATCAGAGAAAATGATTATCCCTCAATCAGATGATTATTGCTCTTCACGTAAGTCTTGACTACAATACATAGATAGCCTGAATGATCATCCTCAAGATAGATAGGTGTTGGATGCGATGCGCTCTTTAAGTTTTCTTAGCAAAATGACCATATTCGGGTTCCTGCTTAGCACGCTGCCGGTTATCTTCATCGGCGCTTTCGCCTTCGTCACCTCGTCAAGCGAAATTCAAAAGAATGTCAACGAAGGTAAAATGCAGTTAATCACCCAAATCAACTCCAATGTAGAGCAGAAATTAACGACTGTCAACCATACACTTAATCAGGTCATCAACTCTACCGTGCTCAAAAAGGCGATGGATATGCCGCTAACTGTAAACGATTTCATGATGTATGATGACCTGCGCAGCGAAATTCGATATATGCAATCTTTTGATACCAAGCTGGAAGATGTCATCTTGATCAATGCCAGGGAAAACTGGATGATTAAGAATTCGGGCTTGTACCGCTATGACAGCTACCCTTATTACGATAAGCTTATGACCCTGATGAACACGCAGGAGAACAGCGTTTGGACGCTGAGTCCCTCCAAGTGGTTTTTCACCGAAGAAAATGCGCGAAGCGTTACCTGTGACTACAGTATTTCTCTGGTTAAAAAGCTGCCCACTACCGGTCTGGAGAAATACGGTCTGGCTCTGGCTAACATTCCTGCCTGCAGCCTGCAGGATTTGATCCAAAACGATACCGAGCATCTGGATGACATCCTGATTATGGACGAACAGAGTCGGATTCTCATGCATCCGGATCCAAGCCTCATCGGCAAATCCATCATCGAAGCTGGGCTTTCAGATTTGAAGCAGTTAGAGGCGCCAATGGGCCAGTTCTCAGCGAATATTAACGAGAAACCTTATTCCGTCAGCTTCCTGCGTTCCAACCTCAACAACTGGACCTATTTATCCTTAACCTCCATCGACAGCTTGACGAAAGAATCCAGTAAAATCGGAACCTATACGATCTATGTATGCGTCCTGATGCTGCTCCTCTCCATGGTCTTAGCTTGGCTAGGTTCGCGCAAAATGTATTCGCCGATCCAGCTTCTTTTGAACCAAATCGGAGGACTTGTGACTGTGAATCAGAAGCGGAAGGCCAATGAGTTCCAAATGATCAGCGAGCATGTCCATACCTTGTTCCAATCGAAGTCACAACTGGAAAGAGAAGTCCACCAACATATCGGACAGGTCCGGACGTTTTTCTTAATCAAGGCTTTTCAAGGACATATCAAACAGAGCGAGCTGCTGGAGAAGCTGGCGCAATTCGGCTATAACAAGCACATTGAAGAGTGGAAAACGATGTCGGTGATCACGATGCAGATCGATTCGATCGACAATACGCGTTACGAAAAACGGGATATGGAACTGCTGCTCTTCGCCGTGCACAATATGATCGAGGAACTGATTCCTTCGCAGCAGCGTCTCACACCTATCATTATTGACCAGACCGTGGTCACTTTGATCGGAAGTGCCGATAGCGAAGAAGCTGCCTTTCGCAATATCGTGTATGCACTAACCGAGCAGATGCAGCAGCATATCTATAGCTTCCTGACTCTCCATGTCAGTATCGGGATGAGCCTACCGATTCATGCTTTTTCGCAGATGGCGATTGCCTACCGGGAAGGTCTGGAGGCTTTGAAGCATCGCATCAAGCTGGGTGAGGGCATCATCATTCAATATGAAAATATTAACTCGGGGAAGCATTACTTGAATTTAAACTACCCGAAGCTGATCGAGAACGAATTGATGGATGCGATCAAGCTAGCCGAAAAGGATAAGTCCAAAGAGCTGCTGAAGCAGCTGCTGCAAGCGGTATTCGCAGCTCCCCTGACGCCTCAGGAGTATCAAATCCCATTGGCACGGCTGCTCAACAACCTGCTCATGGTGATGCAGGAATCCGGAATCAGCTTGAATCAGATTCATCCGAACAAAGGGTCCCTTTTCGAGGAGCTCCTCAATTTGCATATGACAGCCGAAATCGAGGACTGGTTCTGGACAGAGGTCATTCACCCGCTTATTCGCATTTATCGCGACCGGCAGGATGCCCAGTACCACAACATTTCCGAGAAGATTATTGATCTTGTGCAGCACTATTACGACACCGATCTGACGCTTGAGGAATGCGCCTCTCGGCTGCATTATAACGCGAATTATTTGAGCAGTATTTTCCGCAAAGAAACGAACTGCTCCTTTAGTGACTACTTATCGACCTACCGGTTCAATATGGCTAAGAAATGGCTATCCGAAACCGATATGCCAATCAAGGATATCTCTTCCAAGCTTCGCTATAACAATTCGCAAAACTTCATCCGTTCGTTCCGCAAGCAAGAAGGCTTAACCCCCGGCCAGTATCGGGACAAAAAGAAAGAAGGCTCGGCACCTAATGGGTAGGTTCCTTGCCTTCCTTCCTTGCTTGTCTATAATCCTAGCAACCAAATGCTAGGTTGTTGGTTTGACCGCAGCTTTGAGTGCCGCACGATTATCCCATAAAAACGATACAACACTGTTACGTTCTTCAAAGAACGATTCCTTCTCATCTACATAGTCTTGGCCCAGTCCATGAACGCTGAAACGATCATCGGAGTAGTTCATCAAAGTCCATTGCCCTCCGCGTTTGTTGTCAGCAAACACAAGATAGAGTTTCTCTCCTGAAGCGTCCCATTTCGCAAATGATGAAAAATTGTCCAAAATCTCACCAATGTCGTTTTTCTTTTTGATTTGCATGATCGTATCCTCTCTTTCATTTATTTTAGGCAAGTTTACTTAAAAGCACTGTTTCCGTTTCCGTTTCCTTTTCTGTCTCCTGAAGCTTGGTTTTCCACTCCATTTTATGTTGTGAAACGGTTAAAAATATGTGCTTATAGCCTTCTGATATCGTCAAAACTGGTTTACCGTAGACAAGTGACTGAGACAAACGGTAGGTTGCTTGTTCAACATCTTTCGTAGTGTCATTCTGTTTCCGCAGGATAATAAGCAGCTGCATACAACCAAAGACCTTAAACTGGTTACTGCACTCAGTATGATCCACGTCATACCAATCCATTTTTTCAACTTCTTGAACCGTAAAAACGTTGGAGTCTCCTAATTCATTCTCAAGTGTAATTTCACTTAGCTGGATGTTGGTTTTGTTTAATTCGTATGCGACCTGTTCTAAGGCTTGCTTCTTCGTTTGGGCTTGAATGAGGTATGAAATATTAGCATGAAAGGTTGCCTCTGCGATATAGTCTTCTTGTTCCATTTCCCCTTTGATATCTCCTTTAAATTCATGATGTGTTATGTTCTATGGACAAGAAAATACTATAAGAAAATGGATAAAAAGGTTGTCATTCCGTAGGGTGGGATTTTAGGAACCTTTGTCGAATAATTTTTTACTGGTATAAAATGAAAAGGCCTTGCCCACGTAAGGTGGCCGTGAACACTTGCGTCAGCAAGCTTCTTCATCACGTCTATGCCATCCTTACTACAGGCGAGCCCATCTCAAATAACCATTACCTTCTATGTTGAAAAATCAAATTCCAGCTGCCGCATACACTTTGTCGAAGCCGGCTTTGGAACGCTGAACTAAACTCTCAGGGGACTCTGTTGGCGGCGCTGCCGTCAATATTTCCTGAGAGACAGCCCCCTTATAACCTATCCGTTGCAATCCTTGCAGGAAGCCTACCAAGTCGATTACACCTTCACCTGGATATAAACGTGCGTTATCCAGCACTTCCTCCACGGGAACGTCTGGTGCGTCGTTAATGTGAACATGCACGATTTGCTCGGCGCGAAGCTTCTCAATATCGGCCACCGTTAGCCCGTTCGTGTACCAATGGTACGCGTCGAACAATAAGCCAACATTGCTCTCGCCAATGGCGTCGATCCAATCCAACGTCTCATCCAGCGTCCAGATGAACGGATGCTTCCAACGGGTACGTAGATGATGCGGACCCACGAACTCTAGTCCAAGACGGATGCCGTAGGCACCTAGGATTTGAGCACAAGTACGCAGTCTGCGTGTGGCTAACGCCATGAAATGCGCAGCGCCCAAATCTGTTGAAGGCAACACGTACGTGCAGCAGCTCGTACATCCTAGCGCAGCAGCAGCGGCTGCCGCCTGTGTCAGCTTCGGCAAGTCTACACGGAAAGTCTCTTCCGTCCCTCGCCATTCAACCGGCAAACCGATGGAACCAATGACGAGGCCATGTTTATGAAGCAGCTCACGTGCCCCAGCTACACTGTAGCTCTCTACTAGACCAAGCGCGTCGATATCGACGGCCTCGAAGCCATATTTTGCCGCCAACTCTATGAATTGTTCATTACTTTCAAGCTTGCCGAGTCCAGCCCCTGTTAATCCTCTAAGCATGGTAATCCCTCCAAGTGTGATGTTATTCGTTCCAGTTCAGCTTCACTTCATTCCCAGTTCGTGAAGATTCGTAAATGGCATCGAGAATAAGATTGTTCGTATAGCCGGAGAGTGCCGATGTAATCGGTTGTTTACCTTCGCGAATGCAATCTAGGAAATGGAGGCTAAGGCGCAGACGTTCACCCTCATCATCATCCGGTTTCTTCAGATCGGTCTCGATCGCTTTGTTAAACTTCTCCGTTAACAGCTTACCGTTAGCTCCGCGATAGCTTGCTCCGCCTTCTGTTCCCATCAGGTGAACGAACGGTGTATTGTCCGTATCCATATGTACGGCCCAGCTTACTTCCAGCGTCAGCGTGCTGCCATCTTCCATGCGAATCAAAGCAGTAGCCAAATCTTCGACGTCGTACGTACCGTTCCAGTTTGGCGTACCCCATGTTCCGATTCCTTTGCGGCGAGGCCCGAATTCGGCATACGTAGCGCCCGATACTGACACTGGCTTCGGATTCCCCATCAAGTAGAGGGCAAGATCCAACATATGAACGCCAATATCAATCAGCGGACCTCCGCCCGACTCCTCCATTTTCGTAAACCAAGTGCCCCAACCGGGAATACCCTTGCGGCGGAACCAACCTGTTTTCGCTGTATAAATTTTGCCTAGCTCGCCGGCATCGACCTGCTCCTTGATCTGAAGCGGAACGGATTCCCAGCGCATTTGGTGGCCGATCATGACGACTTTATCTGATGCTTGACTGGCCTTATAAATTTGTTTGGCCGCTTCCGCGTTGATACCCATTGGCTTCTCAATCAGCACATGCTTGCCCGCTTCAATCGCTTGAACAGCAAGCGAAGCATGGTGCATATTAGGCACGCCGATAATAACAGCGTCTACATTTGCACTTTGAATAAGTTCTTCTGGGGTTGCTGGTACGTAAGCAATACCGTGTTCCTGTGCGCGTGCTTCCGCGAGTGGCAGATAGGCATCCGTAATCGCCGTAATTTCACATAAATTGCCTAGCTTCGAAAATTCACGAATGTGAACCCCGCCAATATTCCCCGCTCCAATAATACCTACTCTAATTTTGTTAACGCTTCCCACTGTTCGTTCCTCCTCATATGCACATCCTGTTCGATCTCCTTTTATGGTAAAATAAGTGCAGCAAGAAGTCGTACCGTTATTTCGGAAAACGTCCCATTTTTTCGAAGGAGATCAGCCTCACTATGACGTACTTTCCCGATTATCTCAAAACGTACCCCAATATGGACTCGTCTTTCCCTTTCCATTTCAGCAGGAATACGCTCGACCATGGTTTTCGGGCACATCGCCATGATTACCTAGAGTTCTCTTATGTCGTCCATGGCCGGGGAGCAGAAACCATAAATGACGTGAAACATCCGATGACACCAGGCACCTTTACGTTCGTACTGCCCTATCAGGTGCATGAAATATTTACAGATCCGGGGGAGCATCTCGTCCTGTTCAACTGCTCATTCAGTATGGACCTGCTTATGGAGCCAGGGAACGATCAAGGCTTGTCCAGACTGTTTCATGATACGAATACCTTGCCGGGCTATGTCCAACTGAATGGGCAAGATCAACTGCAAATGAGTGCTCTCATTGAAGATATGTACAAAGAGTACAACGCGAACGAACGCTACAGGCAGACACTGCTGAAAGCGAGGCTGAAGGAAATCCTTGTTCGGTTCGATCGGTATCGTTGGAAACAAGCGGGGCAGGCTGAAGTCACGGCCATATCGCCGCTCTCAGGGGCCAAAACGAGTCCTTCCGTGTGGCCCATCATTCACTACATCCACCGGAACTATCAAGAGGATCTGGCCTTGTCAGACCTCGCGACACGGTTCACGATGAGTGTGTCCCGCATCAGCGAGGTCATTAAACAAACGACCGGCCAAACGTTCGTTCATTTCCTTCACGATCTGCGACTGCGCCATGCGTGCAGCTTGCTTGTATCCACCGACATGAGCGTGACGGAGATTGCCTTGGAGGTCGGGTATGGCTCGTATAAAACATTTTCCCGCATTTTTCGGGAAAGCAAAGGCATCGTGCCGAAGGATTATCGCAAAGCCGAGTATGGTCGACGAGTGACGCAATGATAGACGACTCGGGTCTTATGGGAGCAACCATCAAACATAGTCAACGCAATCCGCAGGGAGAGGGCAACCTCTCCTTTTTTGATTTTTGAGTTTGGGGCAAGACAAGCTTTCCCCTGTTTAGCATCGTTATATGCAGACTTGGCTTAGCGGATACATGCATAGTCATTCGTTCGGTAAGACTATTTTTTCCTGATATTTGTTTTCTGGTTCGTGGGGGAAATGAGGCATCAAGAAGGCATGTTGTACAGCGTGCAACATTGGCGTGAAAAACGCTGATTAGCATGCGTAATGTTGTACAAAATACAACAACACGCTACCGCCGATGTTTTAAACATATACATCTTAGGCAGCGTAACTTGCCTTGCTTCAACTTTTAAAAACACTCTTATCCAAAGACGGCTTAAGCCGTTTTTTTGTCATGGATGCCAGTCTACATTAATCCGCCTTTCGTCTAGCACATTATGAATCTACTTTGCATTTTATATAGAGAATCAAATATAGAAGCGAGGTGATCGGAATGGCTCGTACAAAAGCTGTTTTACAGCCCGATTTAATATTGATCAGTTGGACAAGAAACCCTCTAAGACCGGGTTCAGCACGCAGGATTATTGCTGCTCGTGTGATTGGCAGCGCTCAACCTTGTAGATTTACGTTGGTACCCAATGGATTGCTTATCAATGCTTTAAATTGTTTATTAGACCATGACATCGGTTTTAAAATCGTGTTCCAGAAAAAAACTTCAAGTTTCAGCGGATATTTGGTGTTACAACGCAATCGATAGCTTGTTGTTAAAAAGATAGAAAAGATCCACAACAATGGGTTGTGGATCTCTTTATTATTCATGATTAAATGGATAGAAATATCTTTATACTGCCATCCTGAGAATAAAATTCAAAATCAGTTTTGTATGCTCTTTTAATATCGCTTTTCCAGATATCCACCCATGCATGAAAGACGCCTTGTGGATCCGTATTATCTACTTCTACAACATGGTAGTTTCCTGCTAGAATGAGGACACTACTTTCATCCGTAATTTTCTCCTCAGTACCTATAATCAAATCATAATCACCTGTGAAATCACTTGAATAATTATGATAAACAGCATAGATATCACCTTTTACATTTAAACGAACAAACTCTTCCCACAGACTAAGTATTTTGTCCGTATTTTGATTATTTGTTCTTATTTTTTTGCCATAAATAAGCTTTTCAGTAACTGCTGCATGCATGTATATTTCCTCCTACTAGTTTTAATATAGAGAATATAACATTCATTCCCTGACAACAGTCTGTCAGCTTTCATAAATATTTAATTTCATTGTTGTACATTTTCTTTTTAAAAAAGGAGCAACATCACTTGGATTTACTGTTCAAAGAGGTCAGCAATAATCACGAGATATCTGTGTACGATACGCCGGAGCTGTTTGGTGAGAAAGGGAACTTCCGAGTATTGGAGTTTTCCAATAAGGCTATACAAGGTGCAATGGATTTGAATCATCCTGAACGAATCCTATTTGAATATCCAAGAGCGATTATCCATTTAATGGATTTCAATACCCCCACATTCGAGGATGTCTTTGTCATTGGACACGGAATTGGAACGATTGCAGGGCATTATTCGGAGAAACGATGTAAAGTAGCGGAGCTCGATGATAAAGTCGTGGAGTTAAGCAAGAGGTTTTTTGGATACCGCAAGGATAATGTGATCGTTGGTGATGGACGTCAAATTCTCGGGAGTGAAGAACCGCAGGCCTACGATTATATTATTTTAGACGCCTTCACGGAGAAAGGTACTCCTTTACATCTAACGTCCAGGGAATTTTTCAGGATAACGAGGGAAAAGCTCGATTCGCAAGGGGCTATCATCATGAATCTATTGGGTAAAGGGGAGAATGATCAGCTTCTTAACGCCATTCATACGACGCTTAGTGAGGAATATGCTTACATCAAATCATTTGCCCTGCCATCTGAGGGTGCCGCCGATGTACTAAATATCATTATCATGGGCAGAAACAAGCCAATCAGATTTCAAGCACGCCATATGGCGGGTTTCACAGAGATTGAACTAGGACAAGGCTATGTCATTAAGGATAGCAGCCCAAAGTGATAAAACGTTATCGTTCAAGTGAACGGATAACGTTTTTTTGTGTTAAGCGAAGAATTGTTTTAGCGGTTCCCAGTAGTTGATATGCCAACCCTTAGACAAATGTTCACTTTGGTCCTCAGGAAATCCTGTATGGCTCAAGGTTAAGCGAGTTCCCTCCCCTTGTTCCTCCAGCTCGAACTTCACCAGGGAATAGACGCCTTCTTCCCAATCCTTGATACGCCATGCTTGAATAATTCGCTTATTTGGCCTTAGTTCTATATTCTTCCCCACGACCATCCCTCCGAAGCAGGAGAAGGTGCCGCTGGATTCGGTCGACGTTTCAGTCGGAGAGCCCCCCATCACCTCACTAAACAGTGTTGCATCGGTCAATGCCTCGTAGATGCGATTCGGACTCACGGGGAATACCACCTCTTGTTGGATCGTCGATCCACACTTGCAAGATGCTGTCGTCATTGTCTTCTATCTCCTGTACTTGAAGTTGGGCAATGTTATTTTCCCCAATGTTAGGTAACCTATGAAGGAATATGTAACCATAACAACAAATATTGCGACGTTTGGCAGCTCTTAATGCGAATGATCTTTTTTGGTGTTGTTCGTTACCCATTGTTTATAATAAAATAAGAATAAAGTAAGAATAGATCAAAAGAAAAGGTGTCATTCATGAGCATATTAAACGTAGAACGACTAAGTCACGGCTTTGGAGACCGCGCCATCTTCAACGATGTATCCTTCCGCCTACTCAAGGGCGAGCACATCGGACTCATCGGCGCTAACGGTGAAGGGAAGTCCACCTTCATGAACATCATTACAGGTAAGCTCCAGCCGGATGACGGCAAGGTCGAATGGTCCAAGCGTATGCGCGTTGGTTACTTGGATCAACATGCTGTACTTAATAAAGGCCTTTCGATCCGCGACATCTTAAAGGGAGCCTTTCAATATCTGTTCGACATGGAACAGGAAATGAACGATATGTACGCCAAGATGGGCGACGTAACGCCAGAAGAGCTTGAGCAAATGCTTGAAGATGTTGGAACGATTCAGGATACATTGACGAATCAAGATTTCTACATGATCGATGCCAAGATCGAAGAAACCGCTCGTGGACTAGGCCTTACAGATATTGGGCTGGATAAGGACGTCAATGATTTAAGCGGAGGGCAGCGGACGAAGGTATTGCTAGCGAAGCTTTTGCTCGAAAAACCGGACATTCTGCTCCTCGATGAGCCGACGAACTATCTCGATGAACAGCATATCGAATGGTTGAAACGCTACCTGCAAGAGTATGAGAATGCCTTCATTCTCATCTCACATGACATTCCGTTCCTCAACAGCGTGATTAACCTGATTTATCACATGGAAAATCAAGCGTTAAATCGCTATGTTGGCGATTACGAGCACTTCCAGCAGGTTCACGAAATGAGAAAGTCACAGCTTGAATCCGCGTATAAGCGTCAACAGCAGGAAATTTCTGAACTGAAGGACTTCGTCGCCCGTAACAAAGCGAGTGTCGCGACGCGGAATATGGCGATGTCCCGGCAAAAGAAGCTGGACAAGATGGAAGTTATCGAGTTGGGCAGGGAAAAACCGAAGCCGCAGTTTAATTTCAAGGAGGGGCGAACATCTGGTAAGCTGATTTTTGAAGCGACAGATCTCGTTATCGGTTACGAGGATCCCTTATCCAGACCGCTCAACCTTCGCATGGAACGTGGTCAGAAGATCGCGCTTGTGGGCGCGAACGGAATCGGTAAAACGACCTTGCTGCGCAGTATTTTAGGTGAAATCAAGTCACTATCCGGATCTGTCCAAAAGGGAGATAACCTCCAAATAGGTTACTTCCAACAGGAGATCAAGGATTCCAATAACAACACCTGTATTGAGGAAGTGTGGAATGAGTTCCCTTCATTCTCACAATTCGAGGTACGCGCGGCGTTAGCCAAGTGCGGGCTCACAACCAAGCATATCGAGAGTAAAGTTGTGGTACTCAGCGGTGGTGAGAAAGCTAAGGTTAGGCTTTGCAAGCTGATCAACCGCGAGACGAATCTACTCGTGCTCGATGAGCCGACGAACCACTTGGATGTCGATGCGAAGGATGAGCTGAAGCGTGCTCTTCAGGCGTACAAAGGCAGCATCCTGCTAATTTCTCATGAACCGGACTTTTATCGTGATGTCGTAACAGAAACATGGAACTGTGAATCTTGGACGACGAAAGTGTTTTAAATCTTATTTATGGAGCTTATCTAATCGCTTGCTTGCGATTAGGTAAGCTTTTTATATTCATGCATGAGTCGCATGATGATCTTTCGAACTGGCATCTTCTTCCGATTAATCATCATTTGCATGCGTTTCATGGGAATGAGAATCGTTCGAATGACCCCACCTATTCGCACTCCCAAGCTCACATGTATGGACATATAACTGCACCATATGATCTGTTTTCTCACTAACCCATGCCAATAATGCAGCATTCTCACCACTCTTTCATAACCGTGCTTCCCACTTGAATTTATTGTAAATGAGATCTCCCGGATAAAAATCAGTCCTTAGACGGAATTACTCCTCCTCAAAAAAACATGCCAATTCACTTGTGTTTAAGTGAATTGGCATGTTTTAAAATACAATCGTTCTGATTCGTTAAGTCTCGAATAAAATGCGTCCTGTCTGCGATAAATCATAACCTTGGATCGGGCGCAGCTCATTGTGGAAGGATTCGGATTGTAAGACTTGCTTAAGTCGCTCAATCCATTCCAGGTTTTCCGGTTTTTTTAACATGACAAGGTCATATCGTTCTTGAATAAGTGGAATGAACTCAACGCCGCCAACCATATAGGCTGCTTTCTCAATTCCCACCCCGAAATCAGCTTCACCCGTGGCGACTTTACCTGCCACACCCATGTGATTCGATTCCTCCTGCTCATAACCGCTTAGCAGCTGATAGGGGATTCCATGAAGACGGAGCTGCTCATCGAGAAGAACTCGTGCGCCGGAACCTTTTTCACGATTGACCAACTGAAGTCCAGGCTTCTTGAGGTCAGCCCAGCCGTAGATCTGTTTAGGATTTCCTTGCTTAACGTAAAGGCCAGCCGATCGTGAAACGAGATTCATAACCAGATAGGAAGAACCCGTCAGCAATTTTCGGATATAGGGAATGTTATATTCGCCTGTGTCACCATCCAGCAGATGCGTACTGACAATATCGGATTCACCCTTATACATCGAGATCAGACTATCCAAACTTCCCACGTAAGAACGAAGTGGTCTGTAATTGGATACATGTCTCTCCATATGCTTGGCCAAAATGTCCAAGCTAACGTCTTGTCCAGTTATGACAAGAGATTGTTTCGAAGATGAGGCAGCCTGAGCATGAACTTGCTGCTGTGGAAGAGATTCGGCCAGGTCCTTTTTGGGAGAGGCTATACCTCCTTTCGCACGTGTTTTATATGCTTCGAGATCCGATGCATCTACGCGCATCTGCTTTCCAACACGATAAGCAGGCAGATCCCCTTTTTTAATTAGATCATAGACGGTTAGTTTGGAGATTTTCAAAAGTTTAGATATTTCTTCCGTTGTATAGGAAACGTCAGCTGTCATGGTAAACCTCCAAAAGCATGTTTAACATCTATCATAAGCGGATGAATAGGGTATTTCAATCCCGTTGTTTACTAATTAAATATGGTTTTATATAATAATCAGTAAATATACAATTCTATTTATGATTAAATAGATATAAATTTAATTTCGGAGGGGATTAAATGTTAAAACCAAGAATGTTTAGTTATGTTTTATTATGTTTTGTTATAACTACTATGATCATCACAGGTTGTACGAGCAAAAAAGAGCAACCCGCTGCTAGCTCAACACCAGCTCAAACTGCTCAAGCAGCAGCGACACCTACCTCAACACCAACACCCACTGAGAAAGTAGAATTAACGATTTCTGCAGCCGCAAGCTTAACCGATGCATTCAAAGAGATTCAAACGAATTACGAGAACAAAAATAAACAAATTAAACTCAATTTTAACTTCGGAGCTTCTGGGGCTCTGCAACAGCAAATCGAACAAGGTGCTCCAGCAGATTTATTCTTTTCGGCAGCAACTAAAAATATGAAAACACTAGTCGACAAGCAGTTGATTGAACCATCACAGCAAAAAAACATGCTTATCAATGAATTGGTTCTCGTTGTTCCCGCTGATGGCAAAGTAACCGTACAAAAAGTAGAAGATTTAACAAACGAAACGATCAAGCACCTAGCAGTCGGAGAACCGCAAACCGTCCCTGCTGGCAGCTATGCCAAAGAGGCTTTGACTAACGCGAAGCTTTGGGACACACTTCAAGCCAAAATCGTACAGGGCAAGGATGTGCGCCAAGTACTTACCTACGTAGAGTCCGGGAATGCCGAAGCCGGTTTTGTTTATAAGACCGATGCGTTGACTTCAAAAAATGTGAAAGCAGTTTTTAGTGTTGATCCAAAAACGTACACGCCCATTGAATATCCTGCAGGTATTGTAAAAGCAACAAAACACAGCAAAGAAACCACTGACTTTTACACGTATCTCCAAAGTAAAGAAGCCCAGGATGTGTTTGTGAAATACGGATTCACTATTCCAAAATGATGATAAAACAGATGAACTGGACAGAATTTGCTTATCCTATAATCCTCTCATTAAAAGTTGCCGTTGTATCCAGCATTTTTGTTCTTTTGATTGGTGGATTAGCAGCTTGGGGAATGTCGCGGCGGAACTTTCGCGGAAAGACATTGTTAGAAACAACGTTTCTTCTGCCATTGGTGCTTCCTCCGACAGTCGTAGGTTTTATCTTGCTGGTCCTACTAGGTAAAAAGAGCTGGATTGGTCACCTCATGGAAAGCTTCTTTAATCAGTCGATTATTTTTACATGGGGGGCAGCGGTAATTGCTTCGATTGTGGTGGCTTTTCCTTTGGTCTATCAAACGATGAAAACCGGGTTTTCCTCGGTCAACCAAGATCTGGAGGATGCAGCGAGATCAACGGGAGCAACCGAGTGGCAAGTGCTACGATATATAACCTTACCTTTGGCATGGCGCTCTGTTACGGCAGCTTACATTCTTGGCTTTGCTCGAGGGCTCGGGGAATTCGGTGCAACGCTTATGATAGCAGGCAACATCCCTCACAAAACCCAAACGTTGCCTACCGCCATCTATATTGCTGTTGAATCTGGTGATCAGACCCTCGCATGGTACTGGGCAGGAGCCATTATCATTATCTCATTCGGACTACTGTTGTTCGCTAACCGCAAGCCAAAGAATTAGAGAAGGTTGTCTTGAATACAAAAAAAAAGCCCCTAAAAGGATGTACATTTACATGGAATCGGTTGATTTCACTAATTTCACCTATGCTGTGTAATGTCAAAACTGATCCTCCTATTCATCATATATTTATTTGCATATGACCTATTGCTTCCAAAAGTTACATTATGTATCATCCGTATATAACCCTATTCATTTCTCTCATTCTTGCAGTTGAAAGCGAGGGCGCCTATGGATGTCATTCGTCAATTGTTTATCAGTAAAACACTTATTTGCTTACTTTTCTTATGTTGTACTGACGCAATTTTTACGGATATTGGCCTTCATCTGGCATTTATCAAGGAGCTAAATCCACTTATCCGAAGTATTTACGAGTGGCATGTTAGCGGATATTATTTTGTTAAACTGATACTTCCTTTGATCCTAATGGCCATATACCCCCGTATTCGAAAAAGGGTCTGGGTCCAGCCCTGTTTGACCCTCATCGTCTTGATCTACGGAGCCGTCAATGTATACCATTTCATCTGGTTGTCTTATGGATTGACTTACGTTGCGAAAGGCTAATCAATGGTTCCGATGCTATGGACGCACCCATTTGGCTCCCTGCCAAGTATGAATGTAATACCACAACTCCCCGTTTGGAGACTTCCATTCGCGTGAAGCGGTGACGGTTTGTGGTGTAAAGGTAAGCACCTGCGTAGTTAATGAAGCGTCCATATACGGTGTGTCCAGTGCAATGGACGCTTCGGTCAGCTCTAAGCGAGCAACGCTCTGCTTCACCCCGAGCTTCGCATCGTTATCGAAGTCACCGGTCAACCGGGATGAGATTTCCTTAGCCAGGTTGATCCACTTACCAGATCCGTCCGCTACGACAAAGAACCAACCATCTTTTTTTCCAATCGCATGAACGGTTTGCGGCAGCTGAGGCCCAGGCAACTCGTCGCTATAAGGGAATGGTAATTTGTAATAGCGAAATGGGACAGGAATGTCCAACTTAAGGTCGACCTTCTCTACACCCTCAAACCCAAGTCCATTGGAATCATCTGCGTGTATCCATCTTAATCCTTTCGATGTATCGACCTTATACCAGACGCTGGGAGGAACCATTCGCGCTTGTTGTATATACTTCTCGATAGGCTTCACGATCTGAGGTGCCAGCTTTGGCTCGTCAGTCAACGGTTTCTCGAAAGGCAGCATATAGACCGCAGTCTCCTGTTCAATCGAGATCATTCCTTCGACCGGAGAGCCTTTGTATTTTTCTGCATAACGATATGGGCGAATCCACTTGTCTCCAAGCCACGAGGTTTTGATTAGATACCACTTATCATTGGAGTAGCATGGCGTATAAGGGTCGCACACTGGAATAGAGGCAACAACTTGAACCGTTTGCGCAGATAGTTTGTACTGGGTTGTCTTCATCGGTGACGCTGAGTCATATAGGTCTGTTTCCTGTTCAAGTAAAGTCAGCTTTTGCTCCTGAAGCTCCAGTTGTCCATATTTGAACGCACCTTCCTTCAAATTAATCCATGCTACACCAAGCCATGTCATAACCGGCACTTTATCCATACTTGTGATGCCCAGCAGCATGCTGCTCTCGATCGGAGCTAAGTGGACAGACTGGAAGGCGCTAAGCGAGCCGATTACCTCATTCGATCTTGTTTCCTTGCTTGCGTACAGCGTAAACTCGTCCAACAAAGTTACATAAGGCATATCACTTGGCGCAGCGAGTTCCTGCTCAGCTTTAGAGAGCTGCGGCCCGGATAGGAAAACTATGGCTGCGGTTAGCAGTAAGGTTAACCATTTGGTCAAACTAATCATCTCCTTTCGATAATTAGACGTACGTTTTGCATGAAAGTTACAATTTTTCCCTCATTAGCGAATTGTCCAACACACGACAAAGAGCCCCACCGATCTGCCGGATAGAGCGCTCAAAGATGTTGCTGATATTCCAAAACTATTTCCCTCTGGTTATAGCAACAATATTTTGGACAATTTGATAGATGATAAACGATGCAAAAACACAAGCACAGAAATCGTCGCGTAAATTCTCCGAGGATTCTGGTACCACTTTGGAAATTGTTCAACTCGTTTGGGTAATTGAAAGCCTTGAACAATATCGTCATGCTTAATTGCTTCGTTAAAAGGCACCCTCTCTTCTGTGGCTACCTCATTGGTTAGTTTCTCGGATTGATGCAATGTTTTGTCATTAAAAGGGTTGTAGGAAGTATCTTTCATGTTAGACCTCCTTCACGTTAATATCCTCATATTACCATTTTTAAAATACCGTTCTACATTTTTAATTAGGAATCCAAAATACCTCCATATTAAAGGTATCTTTATCTTTCTCCTGGCTCGTGCACCCTATAAAAGAATAAACCATTTTTCGCTCTACTTTTATACCTTCTATCCCTTTACAAGTATATAAGGCTGTTGATGTTTCACCAAGATACGTAATATTTTGTACATATGTAATCATTTTGCCGTTAAAATGAAAGATGCTGAAATTATTAATATCTTTCATATCATCAAACCAAATTCTGGTGAATGAATCACTTTTCCCTTCTTGAACATGTTCAATAAACTTGATATATCTATCCGAATTGCTCGTTACCCCTCTGTAAGCTAATATGACGCTTATATTTTCCGTCAATTTTGATGAGTGATAATAAAATTCCTTCTCGATGTTTTTAATGAACAAAGTAAAATCTTTACGCAGTACAACTCCAGAAAGAATTAGAAGGAGTATAAAAGATGAGATAACATATTTTTTCACAAAGCAGTCCCTTTCTTGTTCGGCAGCTCACTTAAAAGTAAATTTCCTTGTTTAGATAAAATGTGTATGCCCTCCATATTCTCCCTAATTATAAGCCGTAAAAAATAGTTAGCAATAAAAAAAGCCACATTGAAAACTCTCAACATGGCTCCTCCTATTTTTAATTTTAATTCAATCTGCCGGGCGTTTTGTTAACTTCAAAGTTAGTCGTATCGCTATAGCTCTCACCCATCGCCTGATAGTTAGAAGGAACTTCTTCATCTGTCTGGTCTACATTCGAGATAGCGTTATCCGCGTTCTCCTCCGGATTCGAGGTTATGGCCCAGCTGACTGGACGTCCAAGCTTCTTATGCAATTCGTTTTGATCCAAAGAAATCCCTCCGTTGTTCATCACAAAATTTATTTCAAGTTATTGTGACTCAAAGGAGCGCATTTCATTCCAGCGACATATCCTTAACCCGCATAATAAGCGAATTAAAAGGAAGAGGACCCGTATTATATGGAAACCTCGAAATCTTTAACATGAACAGCAGTACCCTTAACCTCTATGCCATACTGATCATTGTTTAGTGTTACTGTCACGTGAATTCTGCCATCCCTGCCCATTTCATGACCTTGCTCAATCAAAAGGTTTAGCGGAGAGTCAGCTTCCTTGTTCAAAAAATTAGCATAATAAGCACCCATTACTCCAGAAGCGGTGCCAGTAACCGGGTCCTCAATCGTACCGGAATAGGGAGATGAAAAATGACGAGCATGCATGTGCGCATTCACATCGTATGTTTCTAAGCAGAAAGGATGTACCGACGCCTTTGGCATTTCTTGTAATACCTCTGGAAAGTGCTTATTATTCGGTTTCATTGCCTTGAAAGTACTAAGGTTTTTTATTGGGACTAACAACGTCCATATGCCCGTGCTTCCATACAATGTTGGTAGATTAGTTTCTATATCTTCTTCTTGAATCCCCATAGCAGATGCCAATTTTTCTAATGAGCCATTAAACTCTTGGAACTGCGGAGTAGCTTGCTGCATCGTTATGTATATCCCTTTATTCAGGTGAGGGTCTAGTGTAATCGATAAAACGCCTGCTTTTGTTTCAATCGTCCATTCTGTTTGATCACCAAGTAATCCTTTTGTTTTCAATGCATAAATGGTTGCCATTGTAGCATGACCACAGAGGTTTATTTCATGACCAGGTGTAAAGAATCGAATCTTGAGATCAGCTTTTTCGGACTTAAGCGGGAAAGCTGTTTCATTAAAACCAACTTTTTCTGCAATTTTTTGCATGTCATCATCAGAAAGCTTTTCGCCATCCATAACGACGCCCGCTGGGTTACCCATGTTAGGAATATGACTAAATGCATCGTAATGATAAACCTTTATTGTTTTCATATCATACACCTGCCTCTTCACAATAAATCTTCTAATACCAATTATATGATATTTTACTTCTGCAAAAAGAAAAAGCTGCCGCGGCAGCTTCAATTTTACAACATCTAACTAATCTGGTCATTCGCTAGCAGGATATCTCGCTTCACGCCAAGTATCCGATCAATCTCAATCTGTATTCGTTTAATCCCCTCATGACAATCGTCCAAATTGATTTCGATTTCCATTTCCTTTTCCAAAGCTAGAACCGCCGTTAATAACGGCTCCGCGTAGAAATTGGCTGCAACACCTTTAAGTGTATGAACCATTCTGCGTGCAATCGCATTCTCCTCATTGATAATAAATGGGAGGAATTGCTCCGAGAAGTTACGGTAATCCAGCTTAAATTTCTCCATCATATATTGAAAAATATGTATTTTATGATCAATATTTCGCATGATTTGCGTGGAGTCTACACCCTCGATTTCAAATAACCAACTCGGATTTAGCCACTTCTCCAGCATATCGGAAAGCTGCTTTTCATCTACTGGTTTAATCAGGATGTCATTCAGCCCCAGTTTAAGAATTTCCGGCCGGTCCTGCATCATGACATCCGCTGTAAGGGCAATAATCGGGATCTTATTCATCAGCTTAAGCTTCCTCAGCCGCTGTGTTGCCTCATAGCCGTCCATCTCAGGCATATGAATATCCATTAGAATAAGCTTCCATTCCTGCTGATCAACAAGCTCCAGGACCTCATAGCCATTCTGCGCGATAACCACTTGGTAACCTAATTGTTCAAGAAGTCCAATAATCACCAATTGATTAATTTCATTATCCTCTGCAACTAAAATGCTACCTTTGGACATGGTGGATAACGAGCTGCTTACTTCAATGGAATTGTTTGCAATGGCTTGAACTGCCTCCAGTCTACGTTGATTTAAAGCTTGCAAATTTTTCTGCAGCGTCAGCCTGCTGACAGGCTTAACAATAATTGCATCCGCTTTCAGCTCCGAGGGCAATTCGGACATTTCATCTCTGCCTTCAAGTGTTGTAAACGCAATCAGTCTCGTCTGTGTGCGATCTATCGAATCCAAGATACGGCGCCAAGTGGCGGGATGCTGCATTTGATCCATTTGCATATCCAAGAATATATAGTCATTTGCTGACTTGTCCGCGCTATTTTGTTCCAAAGAAGCAAACAAATCAGATGAAGATATAACCGTATCCACCTGATATTGAAAGGAACCAAGGAGCTCTGATATATGCTGTGCTACAACTGGATGATCTTCAGCTACGAGAACTCGGTTATTCCCCTGTGGCAGCACAGCGTTCAGGCGCTTCGTCCCTTTTCCAGCATCCCCCTTTGTGCCAAACGTCAGACTAAAATAAAAGCGGCTGCCTTCCCCAAGGACCGTATCCAGCTGCAAAACGCCCCCCATAGACTGCACCAAATGCTGACAAATGACAAGTCCTAACCCGGTACCGCCATACCTGCGGCTTATGGATGTATCTGCTTGCGAGAACGGTAAGAATAGCTGCGATAGCTGTTCCTTAGAAATGCCAATTCCAGAGTCTTCCATTGCAAATGATATAACGACCCCTTCGTCCACATACTTCTCGACCCGAACCTTCAATCGGATATAGCCCTGCTTGGTAAATTTAATCGCATTATTCGTTAAATTAATGAGTACTTGTTCCAGACGAAAGGAGTCCCCGCTAACGATATCCGGTAAATCCGCTGGAGTATCCAGCATAATCTCGATTCGTTTCTTGCCTATAGATACGCTGACTAGATCGGCAACCTTTTGAAGGGATAGTTCTAATGAGAAATCCACCATCTCTAAGGTCATTTTACCTGCTTCGATTTTTGAGAAATCAAGAATATCGTTAATCGTCGTAAGTAGGACGTTCGAGGAACAATCAATTTTGTCCAAATATTCTTTCTGAATCGTCGTCAATTCTGTTCGTTGTAAAAGTAATGAAAGTCCAATAATACCGTTCAGGGGCGTACGTATTTCATGACTCATCCTAGCTAGAAACTTACTCTTCGCCCTGTTGGACTCATCCGCTTCTTCCCGCTTCTTCAAATCGGTTATATCGTGTACCGTACCGGTAACGCCGGTGATCTCTGTTTTATCCTCATTGAATAAAGGGGAGAAGGTGACGTTATACGCATGCTGATTGCCATCCGGAAGCAAGAAGTGGATTGCAAATTGCTGCGTTTTCCGCCTCTCGATCGTTTGTTCGAATATCTGCTCCCACTTCTCGGTATCATCCATCTGGACCAGATCCGTTAATTGCTGTCCCCTTACTTGCTCGGGCTCTAGCTGAAAGGTCTGGTACATTTTGTAGTTCGTAGAGGAGATGCTTCCGTCCAGTCGAAATTTGAAAATAAAGTCCTCCGAATTTTCCACCAACGTCCGATATTGCTCATCTCTGACTCTCGCTTTGATTTGCGCTGCACGGTGCTCAGTCACGTCGACGGCAGATCCAATTACTTCATTGACGGAACCATACTTATAAATGGGTTGTAGATTAACAAGGATCGTAGAGCCGCTGCAATCGTATTCATAGGAGACTCGCTCACCTTGCCAAGCTTTATCATAATGCTGCTTTACGAATTGTTTAAACTCTTCACTTAATACATGGATTTCTTCCAATTTTTTGCCGATGAATAGACTAGGTCTCAAACCAAGATGATAGACCAGCTGTCCTTCAAATAAGATGTAAACGTATTGATCTCGGTGCTTATGGAACTTAAATGTAAAGCCTGCCTGAAATCTTAGCATATTGATTAGTTCCTGTTCCACTTGATAGACCTGCTGCTTATATTCACGAGCCCGGACTAAATATCGCAGAAAACAAGCAACAAAAAACAAACAAAGCAGCTCAATGACAATATATCTGTAAAAGGTATCAAGCGGTGTGCGATAAACAAACCATATCATCGTATAATAAGACGGGTAGAAAATGACTCCTCCAAATAACCATTTAAGCCAATATGAACGCGTTCTAGCAAATATCACACTAATCCCCGCGACAGCTATCATTCCAAAAATCAGCTGAGGAATTTCTATGTTACCTTCAAAGAAGTAGCGCCCTATCCATAAACATACGAATGTAATACTTAATGAGAAGTATCCTCCTAAATAAATAGAAAGGAGTAAGGCTACTCCGCGAAAGTTAATAATAACGTGATCATCAACATGGACACTGAAGTGCAAGAGGACAAACACTAACATTCCATATGAAAGCCCAATGAAACCCTTGTAGAGCCAAGCAGGCTTCTGATTCAGTTTCATCGTTATGGAAAGCTGTTCCACGAATAATACAAAAATCGTTATAATAGCAAAATTGGTAATCAAAGCGTGAAGCAGAATAATCACCAGCCTATATCGACTTAGAATGTAGGATAATCACGCTATCCCGTTTGTTTAGTTTCTAGATGCAGCATTTCCTCAATACGCTTCGCCATGACCGGCTGGCTGAAATAATAGCCTTGGACCAGCCTGCAGCCACACTCCCGCAGTACTTGAAGCTCCTCCTCCGTCTCTACACCTTCCGCTACAACGAGAAGATTCAAATTTCTAGCCATCGTAACCATCGTGTCTACGATAACCGCATTCACTTGTTTATGTATCAATCCCTTAATAAAGGATTGGTCAATTTTCAATTTATCAATGGGGAAGTCTCTGAGATACCCGAGCGAGCTATATCCGGTACCAAAATCATCCATCGCGACGCGAACACCCAGCTTCTTCAGCTGACGAAGTGCGTCTGCGGCCAGTTCAACTTGCATACTCATACTTTCCGTAATTTCGAGCTCCAAGTACTTGGGTTGTAGGCCTGTTTTCTCCAAAATAGTCTGAATCATCCGGCTAAGTCGGCTATCATTGAACTGCCGTCTGGACAAATTAACCGCAACGAACACTTTGGAAAGACCAGCTTCCTGCCACCGCTTGTTCTGCATACAGGCTTCCTTCAATACCCATTCCCCTATTTCATGAATAAGACCGCTTTCTTCCGCTATGGGGATGAAATCAGAAGGAGGCACATGACCCAAAGTAGGGTTATGCCAACGAATCAGGCTCTCTAGTCCTACAATTCGATTCGAATATACATCAACAACTGGTTGATAAACAAGATGAAATTCCTGATTATCAATCGCTCTTCGCAATTGAAACTCGATGTCCATACGCCTTTGGAACTGATCTTGTCTATTTGGCAAGGAGGCGGAAAGAACGGCTTCTGCAATTCCTGTTGAATAGAAGTGAGTGTCATAGACACCTTGAATGCCGTTCTGAATGGCCATTTTGCATCGTTCTAGAAAGTAAGAGGTCATACACTTATTTTTCAATTCCATGGATAACATTTCTTTATGAAAATAATCTGCTGCACCTAGCCGCATCGCTTGAATGGTTTTCATAGAACCTTCGGGTGTATGCGTACTAAGTACTACGACAGGAATAGGACTATGATTCATAATAAGATGAAGCGCAAGTAATCCATCTGCGTTAACCATATCTAAATCAACGATAACTAAATCCGGTTTATTAGCCAAGATGCAGTCAAGTACGGTATTTCCCTGCTTCGCCATACCTGTCATTACGAACTGTGTATCCTTCTCGATTAAGGACTCTACTTCTGATCTTAATTCACTACATCCACATACCATTAGAACACCAAACCCGTCCAAAAGACCCATTTCCCCACCACCCTTACAAGCAATAAATACACATTATCTCTATTATACTTTCCACTTATTAAGTTACTTACCTAAATGGTACGATTTCCTCCTTCTAATTTCGCTAATATTTTACTAACAATTTCTCTTAAAATGTCAATGATAGCGGTTTACTCTTAAATTTCGACACCGTATAATAGAATTAATGAGTAAAGTGTTAGCGCGTGCATTCCCTCTGTTCATTTCACGAATTATGAATTGGAAAATTTAGCTTAGTTTGGGGGAGTTTCTAATGGACAGAGTCCTGCTAATTGAGGACGATGATATTATCGGTGAAATGATCTGTATGTATCTGAAAGAGGAAGACTTCCTAGTCCTAAGGTCCCACAACGGTCAGGAAGGCCTTGCAGCATTGCATGAATTTGAACCGGATCTCATTCTTCTCGATCTCAATCTTCCTGACTTCGAAGGAATTGAGCTGTGTACGTCCATTCGGGACATAACTACTGTGCCCATTATTATCATTTCATCCGACTCCAGAGTGAGCGAAAAGATTGAAGCATTCACCGTAGGTGCTGACGATTACTTAGTCAAACCATTCAGCATGCATGAGATGAAAGCCAGGATACAAGCCCTATTACGTCGTTTCAAACTGGGACACCCTACCGAGACGACAAAGCTTCAGGTAGATCATGAAGTTACCGGATCTGCCACGGATTTAAACATTAATTTGGAAAAAAGAACGCTCTACGTCCGAGGCGAGTCCATCGAAATGACGTTCTCCGAATTCGAGCTTATCCGGCTGCTGTACGAGCATCCCGAACGCGTTTACCGCAGAGAAGATCTCATAAATGCATTACGTGGTTTCGATTCCTACATAAACGACCGTGCCATTGACGTTCATATTACGAATTTGCGCAGGAAAATTGAAGTTAATCCCAAAGAACCGAAATACATAAAAACCGTGTGGGGCGTAGGCTATAAATTTGTCATGTGAAGATGGGCTGTTCCAAAAGGTCAATTAGACCTTGAGGGCAGCCCTTTATCCATTTGTCGCATAAATTGTTGCATATTTTACAACATCATTTAACAGCGAATAGGGATGCATTCATCCGGCAACCTCACTTACGCATATTTGACGATGGATTCCGAATTAGGACACCTCTCAGCAGATAAGTTATAGGCTTAATTTGCTTCGCTTCAACCTTCGCAAACAACTTCTTTCAAGAGTTCAATTTAAGCTGCAAATCCCTGCATCTATACCCCTACTCCCTCTGACTTCATTCTGTTTATGTCGTAAAACAATGCAATTTGTTGAAAGCATATCTCCATACAATCTTTTACTAATTTTTAGCAAAAATTGGTTGACATAGAAATCATTGATCCTTTAGTATTGGATTTCTGAGACCACGCTAGGGGATAACCAAACTATGGAACAAATGGGTGAGATCTTATGCAAAGTAATAAATTAATTTTGGATTTGGGAAGTCATAGTGCCAAAGTGTTTAGGAAATCAAACGATCATATTGAGCAAGTGGATGTTCTAACATGGGAGCTTCTGGAGAGCGGGGTGGACCTGCCGTCGATTGAAGGGACTTTAAAGTCTTTGCTTTCTACGCAATGCTCCTTTATCGAAGGCCTTGGCCAAGGAGACATTGAAGCTATTGGTACAGAAGCGATGCGAAGATCACCTCATTTGTCCGAACATATGCAGGAAGTTTGTAGGAATTTGAGGATTGCTTATAGAACCATTAGCCAGAAAGAGGAAGCCGAGTTGCTCAAGAAAGCGATAGCGGAATCCGATATCCCCAGTGACCTTGATGTGATCAATACCGGGGGAGGCAGCATCCAAATTATCACGAGTGAAAGCGAAGCTCCTTATCTGATTCCATTCGGCATCTCGGATCTTAACCAACAATTCAACTTACTCGGGCCTCCAGATCAAAGACAGATTGCCACTTGTATCAAATGGCTTTCCTGCCGATTGCCGGCTTCCTTAGAGCAGTTTGCCTATACGGGCGGTGAGAAAACGTATTTGCGTCATTTCCAGATCGAGCTTGAGGATGATCTGTATTGCCATAGAAGTGATTTCACCCAACTAACCAGACAATTGGCAGCTCAGGACCTCCAAACCCTAGAAGCTAACTCTCCTTTCGATCCCAAATGGATGCGCGGCGCTATTGCTTCTAATTGTGTCGTTCTTGCTGGCTTGATCAAATCGGGTGCAACCAAATTCATGCCATCGGATCTCAATATCGCTCATGGATTTATCAGACAGTTATAAATATTCCCACTTTTGCAGCAGTCATATATAATCATTAGAGAACATTATACGCAAATAGATAAGGTGGGTTTACTAGCATGACGAAGATAATGAATGCCGTTATGATCAAGGAGTATGGAGGGATTTCAGGGATTGAATTTGGCGAAACTGCCATTCCGGACATAAACAGCGGTGAGGTGCTGATTAAAGTACATGCTGCCTCCATTAATCCCGCCGACTTATTATTTCTGCACGGTAATTATGGTATACAGCGAGAACTGCCTTCGGTTGGCGGCATGGAAGGATGCGGAACCGTCATCGCTACAGGCAGCAGCCTTGTCGCACGTATGTTAAAAGGGAAGCGTGTCGCCTTCGTATCCGAAGTTTACGGCTCCTGGGCGCCCTATACCAAGGCGAGTGCTATGACCTGCATGGTGCTGCCTGATCATGTATCCGATGAGCAAGGTGCTGTTTTCTTCGTCAACCCGGCAAGTGCCATGGCCATGGTGAAAATAGCAAAGCAGCATAAATCCAAAGCCATCGTTCAAACCGCCGGTGCTAGTGCACTTGGCAGAATACTTGTGAAACTCGGCCAAGAGCATGGTATTCCTGTGATAAGTGTTGTTCGCAAGGAAGAACAAGAACTGCTGCTGAGAGAATTAGGCGGACAGCATATCGTCAACAGCAGCTCAGCTACCTTCGAGAAGGACTTAAAGATGAAGTCCCATGAGCTAGGAGCTACCGTGTGCTTTGATGCTGTAGGAGGCGACTTAACGGGCCTCGTGCTGTCGGCGCTCCCTGATGGCGCTACCATTTTCCAATACGGCCTTCTGGGAGGAAAAACGACAACGATCAACGCCGATGATCTTGTTTTTCGCCGGAAACGTATCGCCGGATTCTGGGCATCTGATTGGGTGAAAACGCAATCTATTTTTGAACTGCTTGCCCTACAGGGCTCAATGAAAAAATCAATCGGATCACATATCCAAACCGAGATTAGCCAAAACTTCCCGATGAGTCAAACCGTCGATGCCATCAAGCAGTACACGGCGAATATGACTTCGGGCAAAGTGCTTCTGCTGCCTGTCTAGAGATTGGCATATAAATAAGCGCATGCGCCATTTTGGCGGCATGCGCTTATTTATATACCGTCCAATAATAAAATCTATTTACAAACCGATGGTCGGTATATATAATGTGTATATAGAGATATCGACACATGAGGTTACAAACGCACTCGGAGGGATGACTTTGAAGCAAGAGGAACGCAGACAGCAAACAATGACGCTGCTATTGGATTCAACCAAAGCGCTGATACGAGAAAAAGGATGTCACTCGATCACCATGAAAGACATCATGGAGAAATCAGGACTGTCCAAGGGGGCTATTTTCCATTACGTGAAGAGCAAAGACGAAATTTTTGCTTGGGTACTGCAAGAGCGGCTGGAAGAGACCAACACACGTTTTATGAACGAAGTGGATCCAAGCCGCCCTACGTTCGATAATCCTATGCAGAAGATCACAGAAAGTTTATCGCTACTAGAAGATGGTCAGGACGTAACGAACAAGGTGCTTATGTATTTACTTGGAAAAGAGGATCAGCCTCTGGTAGCGGATGTGCTCAATCACTACTATGAGCGGTCTGTGCATGTATCCAAACAGTGGATAATGACTGGCCAAGAGCATGGAGTCATTCCGGACTCCGTGGATGCGGACAAAACAGCGGAGATGTTCGTTCTGCTCTCACTCGGGTTCCGCTTGCGCTCCTCGATTCCAATAGCAGGGACATTTTTTAATACCCAAGATTATTCGTTGTTTATGAAAGATATGCTAAAAGGCAAATCAAGCCAATAGACTTTAACGGAGGGATACTCATGATACCTTTTTATGTGCTTGTGGTTTCGTTTACGCTATTTAGAGTTCTAGGCCTGTTCGGCTGGTCCTATTTCGACAGTTGGCAAACTCCGCTCCAAGGAGCGGTGGCCATTATGCTGCTGGTTACCGCTTCCGCCCACTGGGGTAAAAACCGAGAGGATCTGATCCGGATGGTTCCGCCCGCATTCCCGAGGCCGCGTTGGCTGGTAACTGCCACTGGCTGGCTGGAAATTGCCGGAGCCATCGGCATTCTCCTCCCCGCTACCTCACGGGTGGCTTCCATCTGCTTAGCGCTTCTGCTATTAGCCATGTTTCCGGCCAATGTAAAGGCAGCCCGGGAACGCTTAACCATCGGCGGAAGACCTACGCCTAAGCTGCTCGCTCGAACGCTGCTGCAGATCGTGTTTCTAGCGGCGGTTCTCTTGGCGGGCAGCGGGGTGTAAGGTCAATCCGATAGCATGCGCGCGGCTCGCGAAAACAATGCGATAGCGATGAAAAACATCGCTATCGAGCGCTCGCAGCCGAGCCAAAGCACTAAATTTATTTATCTAAATCTCCGTAAGTATCGTAAGAATAACAGGTCTCCTGCCTGTCTTTTCATAAAAGAGTCTTCCCAGTGCCTCTTTTACATTCGTTTTAAGCACATTCCATTGATTCACGTTTTCTCTTTGAAGCCTGTTTATCGTTTCTGTTGCTAGAATATTAGCCTGATCCATCAGGTCTTCCGACTCTCGAACGTAGACAAAGCCGCGGGAGATGATATCCGGACCAGACAAAATTTTACCGTCACTTTTACTAAGCAGAAGGACCACGATCAAGATACCATCTTCGGCCAGTTGTTTGCGGTCACGCAGAACAATATTGCCGACATCCCCTAATCCATCGACAAGGGTATTCCCCGCGTACACTTTGCGGCTCTGAGTTGCTACTTCGTTCTTGATATCCACGACATCGCCATTATTTAATATGTAGATGTTAGCCGGGTCCACGCCGACGCCTTCCGCCAAAATACGGTGCTGATGCAGCATTCTAAACTCGCCATGAATCGGAATAAAATACTTCGGCTTCATGAGCGTTAGCATTAGCTTCAGCTCTTCTTGACTCCCGTGCCCGGATACATGCATGCCTGTCGCTGAGCTCGAACCATATATCACTTCAGCCCCTAGGCTAAATAAATTGTCAACCGTCCGCGATACATTGCGTTCATTTCCCGGAATCGGGGATGAGGATAGAATAACGGTGTCTCCACGCATGATTTCTACTTGACGATAATTGGCACGGGACAATCGCGATAAGGCAGCCATCGGTTCCCCCTGACTACCGGTACATAAGATCGCTATCTGATCAGAAGCCATCCGATTGACTTCTCCCGCTTCCACTAGCATCCCTTCGGGGACCGTTAGGTAGCCAAGCTCGGAAGCAATTCTCACCACATTGACCATACTGCGGCCAAGTAAAGCTAATTTTCGATTCGTTGCCTGAGCAGCATCAACAACTTGCTGAAGCCTATGCACATTCGATGCGAAGGTGGCTATGAACACTTTTTGCTTTGCTTTATGGAAGGCATCTTCAATATGCTTACCTACAAGGCTTTCTGAAGGTGTGTAGCCAGGGCGCTCGGCATTCGTGCTTTCTGATAAAAGAAGTAGAATACCGTCCTTCCCAATCTCCGCCATTTTATGAATATCAGGGTATTGATTGCCCACTGGGGTCAAATCAAATTTGAAATCTCCCGTATGTACGACAGTTCCTTCAGGTGTATGAAAAACAACCCCCAAGCAATCAGGGATACTATGGTTTGTTTTGAAAAAGGTAGTCGTGATCTGTCCAAGTTCGATGCTCGAATCAGAGTCAATCTCAATAAATTGGGTATCGGCAAGAAGTCCAGACTCTCTCAACTTGTTTTCAATTAAACCTAGCGTTAGCCGTGTTGCATAAATCGGCATGTTCAATTGTCTTCGTATATACGGAATGCCCCCGATATGATCTTCATGTCCATGTGTAATAATCAATGCGCGGACTTTATCGCTATTTTCGAGTAAATAGGCAATATCCGGAACGATCAAGTCAATACCGAGCAAGCTTTCATCTGGAAACTTTGAACCGCAATCAATGACAATGATATCATCGCCATATTGCACCACATACATATTTTTGCCAATTTCGTTGATACCGCCTAAAGAGAAAACAGATAACTGATGGTCAGTCTTATTCACCTGAAAAGCCCCCCATATTTACATATCTGCTTTAATTTTTCCAGAATAGGGATAACCTATACTCCGATTTTCTCCTGATAACCATTTTCTGAATTCGAAACTTCTTGTTAAAAACACAAAAAGGATCCGCGCGGGATCCTCTTTGTTAATCTATATTAAGCCAGAGCAGCAGCGGCACTCGTGCGCTTTCTGGCGTAGCCGCGATAAATAAAGGCGAAGACGATGGTCAATATGGCGATTCCGACCATGCCCCAGATTAGATTGTCGAACGCGCGCTCTGTTGGCAGCGACTTCTGCCAGACGAGTGCACTCCCCGAGATGGCTACGGCGAAAGCCCCGCTGAAAAATTGCAGCAGCTGGAATAAGCCCATACCCGAGCCGATCCGTTCCTTCGTCAACTGCCGTGATAGCTCGTTGGAGACCGCACTCGAGATAGAAGTGATGCTGATGCTCGTCAGTATATAGACAGCGGCAAGCCCATAGAAAGAATGGACAGCAGTCAGCGCCAGCAAAACGGTCGAAAACAGCAGCAACCATGGCGTATAGCGAAGGAGTGCGCCGTTACCGTATCGGTCGATGAGGCGACCAACCCGGTTGGATACCAGCATGGCAAGGAGCGCACCTGGAAAGAGCACAAGACCCGATACGGCCGGTGTTAAACCGAAGACTCTGGCCAGCATTTGCGGGGCGAGGAACAAGAAGGCAAAACTGATCATGTAGGCGCTAATGCCGATAGCACCAAGCGCCAGATAGAGTCTGTCGCCGAATAGCGCGGGCAGGACGAATGGATTCGTCGCTTTGCGGATGCGTACCGCGAACAAGGCCAGGGCAATCACGCCCACAATGAGTGCAACCATGCTTTTGGATGTGAGGAAGAGCAGCAAACCTGTCGTTCCCATCCCGATCAGGACGGCGCCAATAAAATCGAACGAGCCGCGCTCCGCCTTTTCACGGGGAAGTATGAGCAGGAAAACCGGGATCAGCAGCAGGGTTAAGCCGGTGATCACAAATAGGAAATGCCAACCCAGATACTGCACGATCGATCCGCCGACGACAGGACCAAGCCCGAGGCCAAGTGAGGCCGCTGATAAAATGAACGACATGGCCATGCCTCTGCGCGACACAGGAATGTAACGAGTGACAAGCACGATCGCGAGCGAAGGAATGGCACCAGCGCCAGCAGCCTGAATAAGCCTCGTGATAAGGAGCAGCCCAAATCCGTCGCTGAACATACCAATTACGGATGCCCCGCCCAATGCCAGCAACGCCGCCGTGAAGAGTCTTCGAATGGGCACGAAATCGGACAATCGGCTGAAAGTAATCGATGATATGGCAAAAACGATGGAGTAACCCGTCACGACCCATGACGCCGTTGAGGGGTTGAGAGCGAATTGTACAGCAATTTTGGGCAATGCCAAATTGAACATCATCGTGTTCATAACGACTAGAATAATGGTCAAACAGAGTAACCAAGAGACCGTCCGTTCTCGGATAATACCGGGTGCCTCTGATACAGATGGTTGCTCTACTTGCGGTAAAACGGTTGACATACGAATGGTCCTCCCCACTCAAGATGGTCTATCACATGCTTGCTAAACGATATACTGAAGTTCATCATCTATAATCATTTTCGTTACAGTTTAGCATGGAGGCATACGCATGTCAATTAGCGATTCCAAATAAATCCAGACATTTCAACTCGATTCAACTTGCTATGATTTCCAACTTTACAACGATGAGCTATAACAAAAATCACAGCCCCCAACAACAACAAAAGCTACCATATACTTATGGTATGCAAAAAAAGTCATCGTAGGGGGACGTGTTTATCTATGAAAAAAGAACACATTATTCACTTTAAAGTTATCCACAAGGATAGCGTACAACTTTTAAGAGGTCTTATCTTCTTAGAAGAAAATCAAAAACCTACCTTAAATGATTTTCAACAATGTTTAATAGACTGTGGTCACGATGTTCGTATTGAAAATAAAGATCAAGCCATTTTCAGAGCGAATAAACCGGGGGAGCAATATTGGATTCAGGTTTTAAGAGAACATGATAGCAATACAAGAGATTTAAACGTCGAGAATTTAGCTAAAAGCTTTATGAAAAACGAGCCTACAGCCTAGTAGTGATTAGCTAAAGATCACTACTAGGCTCCTGCTCCCCTTGCCCAACCCTCAAAGCCACTGCGAGAAAAAGGCATGTCCCGCAGCGTGAAATCCCGGGGGCATCGCATGCCCCATGAACGGGTGAACCTCGATCGTTTTGTTCACTGATGCGATTCGATTATATGCGGCAAAAATCGCCTCGGGTAAGCAGGTCGTGTCCTTCAATCCAACCGTCACATGCACGGGCAGTGTAATTCGATGGGCCAAATTCATGATGTCGAAATAACTAAGCGTCCGCAGCACCTCGTCAAGGTGGTCCGGGAATCGAGTTACGAATTCCGCAGCTTCGGTGAGTGAACTGACCGATTGAAGTATCCCCAGATCCATGTGGCACATATTCGGTACATGTGCGATTACAGCCCGCAGCTTAGGCTCCAATACGGATACAAGCAGCGCAAGACCACCCCCTTGGCTGCCGCCAAAAACATACACCCTCTCGGGGTCTATCTCCGGCATTGCCATCGCACACCGTACAGCACGCAGGCCATCGATAGCTACTGCCCGATAGTAGGAACCCTCCGGATCGAGAATCCCCTGTGTCATCCACCCTTTGGTCATGCCATATGCTTGCGGCAGCCCGTTGCCGGTCTCCCCTCCTTGCCCACGAATGTCGATGGCGAGTACGGCATACCCCATAAGCAGCCATGCAGCATGATCCTCCGGTTGACCTTTGGAACCGGAATAACCGTGAAAGGTTACGATACAGGGAAGCGGATGACGCAGCTGGACGGAAGGCAGCATATACCAAGCGTGAACCTGCGTATTGGCTGCCCCCTCTAATACAACTTTGTAAACTTCGGCCTGTAGGAAAGGGGAGGCGACCGACTCAATCGTATATCTCACAGATTCTGCTGCTTCCTGGGAGACACGATCCCAAAAATCTTCCAGATCAGTTGGTGCCGTTAACTCCGGCATATACTGTTTCAACGAATGAATCCGTGTTTCTATTGCGTTCATCGCTACACCCCTCATGGAAAAATTGTCCTTTTTATTATACAATTTTTCTACGAGATCCCTCTACCATGGCGTCAGTCTGCGGTACTGATCCAACGTAACTTTGCCGAGCAAATCTTCACCTTTCACGAACCGGTGCAGTTCATCGACGATGAAATCACAGAGCTCGCGCTTCAATATGCCATGGAACCCGCCAATGTGCGGTAAGCATAACACGTTCGGCATCGCCTGCAGCTTATGATCGGCTGGCATCGGCTCAATGTCGTAAACATCAAGGGCTGCACGTATCCTGCCTTTGCTTAGTTCTTCTAAGAGCGCCTGCTCTTTCACAATAGGCCCGCGAGCCGTATTAATGAAGAGCGCTCCGTCGCGCAGCAGCGACAGCTGTTCCGCGCCGATCATCCCTTGCGTGCGAGGTGTCCACGTATTGTGCAGTGAGACAATGTCGCTGCGCTCGAACAGTTCATTCAGACCACAGAGCTCGACACCCTGCGCAGCCGCTTCCTCTTGTGTACAGTAGCTAGAGTGCAGCAAGATTTTCGTGTAAAAAGGCTGCAGCATCCGCATTACCTGCTTGGAGATTTCCCCGTAGCCGACTAGACCGATCACTCTTCGCGTCACGCCGAGAATCGTATCACGGTTGTTATTGCTCCACTGTCCCTCTTTAAGCCCGGCGCTGTACCCTGCTAAGTCCCAAGCTCCGGCAAACATCAATGAAAGTGCACACTCCGCAGTCGAGAGGGCGAGTACTTTATTAGCCGATGTTACGGCAATCGAAGTATCGAACACATCCTCTTTGACGATCGACGCTACACTGCCTGCTCCATGGCCGATAAATTTCAATCTCTCTGCGCGAGCGAGCACTTCCGGGGTAAAGCGAGGCGAACCCCATGAAGTGATGCAGGCATCATAAGAGCCAATTCGTTCCGACAGGTCCTCACTTGTAAATTTCTCATTCAAGGTAATAAAATCAACCTCAGAGAAGCTGGAAAGCTTATTCAGAGTGGACTCCTGCCAAAATAATTCACGTAATCCAGCGTCAGCGATCGTAATTAATGTTTTCACAGGCTTAACCCTCATTTCATTAGGCTTTGAAGTAATTCACGCATAAATTCAACATACGCAGGAAAAATAGCTGCTGGCTCCATACCGGGAACTTGCAGCTCCCTGCGCCATTTGGTTTCCCACTCCAGGGAGTAATAGCCGGTATAGCCCATTCGCTCAAGCTGATCTACAATGGAAGCAATCGGAACCTGCCCTTCGCCGACCTTGGTGTACTTCCAGTTCGACTCTAGCGGATCTTCAAAAGGGATGCCGTCTTTGACATGTACATGAACGCACTGCGAGCCTAGTAACGCGATTGTCTCCGCTGGAGACTCTCCTTCTTCGAGTGGATGGATAATATCATAGATTACCGCGCAATTCTCTCTGTCAACATCATCCAACAGCTTGCGAAGCGAACGGCCGGTGGCGAATTCATTATGCGTCTCAATCCATACCTGAACACCGTAAGAGGCCGCATAATCGCAAGCTTGCTTAATCTGAGCTATGATTTCAGGGTATGGAATAGCAGGAACCGGATTGTCCCTGCGATTATTGAAGTAGCCGAGGAAAATCCGCACGCCGCCAGCCTTCAAATCGCGAGCGAGCGAAACAACCTTTTTAAAAAGTTCGAATTGCTCGGCATCTCCTCTTTCGCCTGTGAAACATACACTTGACCCGATATTGGTGATTCGGATGCCCGCTTCCTCGAACTTCCGAAGCGCTATTCCCCGCTCCTTCTGCGCCATCTCGGTGGTAATGCCCCATGTGGGCCCTTCCCTCAGCTCCATTCCGCCAAAACCGCATTCCTTGGCAAACACAATCATCTCAGCCAAAGACCAGCCCTCGCAGGGGAGCGTGCTAAATGCCAGATGCTTCATACTGCTTTCCCCATTTCCTCCCAGATCTAGTGGGCAACTTCACTTCCTCCTATTATTGCAGCGAAACTCAGTAAACGCTTTCCCTTTTCTATGTTTCTTTTGCACAATTCCTCGAATCTGTGTACCATTATCTTTAGCTAATGAGTTACGGATGAATGTCGTGGAGGTCATGTATGTCTGATTATCCGATCTATGAATACAAAGGGTTTCTTGACGAGCAGTTTCCTTTTAAAATTGAAGTTCGAACGCCACTGAATATGAATCGATATCAGCATGCTCACGAGCACCTGCAGCTGTGCTACATGATGTCCGGCAGTTGTCTTCATTGGGCGGCGGGCCAACAATATGTGTTGACCAAAGGCGATCTCTTCTCGATCCCGCCTTTTCAAGAGCATCGCTTGGAACCCCGTGATTCGATGGCTTTTGAGATGATACAGGTCGATTTTATGCCCCATGCGATTAATGAAAGCTTTCAGGATCTGGCGCAAATGCAGACATTCGTCGATTTCGCCTATATCAGGCCCCTGATTTCCGAAGCCGATCTGTTACCCAAAATGTCGTTCCCTCCTCCTACACAGTCTGTGGTCGAGAACCTGCTGAACGTCATTCTCACGGAATGGGAGGAACAAGAAGAAGGCTATCGGTTAGCGATCAAGGCCGAGCTCCTGAGGCTTCTAGTCATTACCGGCAGGCAGTATAAACGCTATTCACAAACGCAAAGTCAACATGAGCGCAACAGGGTGGCACATCACCGAGAAGCCTTCTATGAGGCTATCCGTTACATGGAAACGCATTACCATGAGGATCTTCATTTGGAAGAGGTTTCCGCAAAAGCATTGATGGCTCCATCGTATTTCAGCAACATGCTCAAGCTGGTGCGGGGCAAATCGTATATCGAGCTTTTATCTGCCATTCGTATTCAGGCATCTATGGAGCTGCTAGGGGGAACGGACCTCAATGTGACCGAGATTGCTACCCGTGTGGGCTATAATCATATAAGTCATTTCAATAGAACGTTCAAGAAGCACGCAGGCGTAACGCCAGGAGACTACCGTAGGCATCAAACTTAGTAGCCTTAAATGGTAGCATACATATACAAAAGACCTCCCTAGGGCGGTCTTTTTCTGTCTTTTGTTCCTAAATTTCACTCTGAAAAACTTAATCATATTGTTCATGTTTCAATGACATCCTTCATTTCATGGCGAGATCGTTCATCTTATAATGAATCAGAAATGAACAATTTGTGTGAAGTGGGAGGTAAGCTTTCGTGAAGAAAATAGGAATAGGCCTGCAATTATACACACTTCGAGATGAAATGACGCATGACGCCGCAACGGTTTTGCAAAAAGTGGCTGAGCTCGGTTATGAAGGCGTGGAGTTTGCAGGTTATTACGATTTTAGCCCTGAACAGTTAAAGACGCTGCTGACCGACTTGTCATTGAAAGCCATCGGCAGCCATGTCAGCATGGAACGCCTACAAAACTATTTGGAAGAAGAAATTGCCATGAATGTTGCCATCGGCAGCCGTTATGTCGTCTGTCCAGGGATCAATCAAGAACAACGGCAAGCGCTTCCCGAAACTGTTGCTTTTTTTGTCGAGTGCAGCAAGCAATTTGCGAGCAAAGGCATCGCATTTGGCTTTCATAATCACTACGTTGAATTCACCGAAACATATGAGGGTCAACCTTGGTTCGATGCATTATTTGGATGTACATCCCCAGACGATATGAAAAGTGAGCTCGATGTTTGTTGGGTACATAACGCTGGCTGCGATCCTATTGCTTACCTTGAAAAGTATGCTGGACGTGTGCCTTTGATTCATTTGAAGGACATTCGCAAGTTCGCTGATGGCACTTATCAAACGTTGGAGCTGGGACGCGGCGAGATGAATTTACCCGCAATTATTGCGGCAGCAGAGGCGGCGGGAACAGAATGGCTCATCGTCGAACAAGACGATTGTGAGCTCTCTGCGCTAGAAAGTGTAAAGATAAGTATGGATTGGCTGCGCCAAAATTATAGGTTTATGGAGGTCAAATAAGATGACGAAAAAAATTAAAGGGGCAATTATTGGTTGTGGAGGCATTGCATTCGAGAAATATTTCCCATCGCTCTCCAAGCTAAAGGAGCTAGAAATGGTCGCCTTCTGCGATATTATGGTCGAAAAAGCAGAAAAGGCAGTGGCAGCATACGGTTCGATTGACGCAAAAGCATTTTACGATTATAGAGAAGTCCTTAAAGATGCCTCCATCGATGTGATCTATGTATGTACGCCGAACGATTCACATGCGGAGATCTCTATCGCGGCCATGGAGTCAGGCAAGCATGTCATGTGTGAGAAACCGATGGCCAAAACTGCCGCAGAAGCACAAGCCATGGTGGATGCTGCGAAACGTACCGGCAAAAAGCTCTCAATTGGCTACCAAAATAATTTCCGGCCAGACAGCCGTTATTTGCAACAAATTTGCGATAACGGCGAGCTCGGCGACATCTATTTTGCCAAGGCTCATGCGATACGCAGACGCGCTGTTCCCACCTGGGGTGTCTTTCTAGATCAAGAGAAACAGGGTGGTGGCCCTCTCATTGATATCGGCAGCCATGCGTTGGATTTAACACTTCGGATGATGAACAATTACGCACCAAAATGTGTTTTGGGCAGGGCCTATCACAAGCTTAGCCGCAAAGAAAACGCAGCAAATGCCTGGGGACCGTGGGATCCGGATAAATTTACGGTGGAGGATTCAGCTTTCGGCTTCATAACGATGCAGAACGGTGCGAACGTTATACTCGAATCCAGTTGGGCACTTAACTCCCTTGATACGTTAGAGGCAAAAACGACGCTTTGCGGTACGGAAGGCGGAGCGGACATGCGTGACGGACTCCGCATTAATGGTGAAAAGCTGGGAAGAATGTACACTACCACCATCGATTTGAGTGCAGGCGGGGTCGCCTTTTTTGAAGGCAAAGCAGAAAGTTCAAGCGACTTGGAAGCGCGGTTGTGGCTCGAATGTATCCTTCATAACACCGAGCCGTTGGTAAAACCGGAGCAAGCACTTGTTGTCACACAAATATTAGAAGCGATCTATGAGTCTTCAAAGACTGGAAAAGCCATTTATTTTGAATAGCCTCATTAAAATAAAAATACAAATGCCGCCCTGTTCAAGGGCGGTCACGTTCACGTATGGAAATATTTGCATACAAGTGTCTAGAAAGTTCGTATAATTATCTAATAGATACCGAAACATGAACGATTTGCTCAAACAAAGGAGGAAACTGGTGGTGCATGGACGCGAGGATAAACTGCGAGCTGAAACGATTGATGCAGCGATGGCGCATCATAAGAAGCGTTTTAGAAATCCGTGTGAGTTTCTAAACACATACATCATTAGGTTGCAGACAAGCGGCTGCTGTGAAGCGCTGATTGATAACGAATTTGTTGTGATTGAGCCTGGAGACCTGCTTATGTTTCGTCCTGGCGAAAAGTACGAGCTTATCCTGAAAAACAACAGCATCGATTACTATGTGATTTGCAATGGAACATGGATTGACCAATGGTGGGCCAATTTCAACCCTCCGCAAAAGACAACCATACCTCTTGACGACGATCTTCTGAAGCTGTGGAATCAGTTGATGAAGGAAAGGTTACGGAGGAATGACACCCACGATGAGCTGACAGATTATACACTGCGCGTCTTTTGCTTAACTTTACAGCGCCTGCATGAAATTGCCGGCATGGGAACAACGTTAAGTCCATCCTACATCGCCTATCGAATAAAAAAATTCATCGATCAGCATGCGACAGAAACTCTCACCTTGGAGCAAATCGCCAAACATGCGGGAATTAGTATCTCCAGAGCTGTGAATTTGTTTAAAATCAATTTTGGCCAATCCATTATGAGTTATGCTATTGAAGTCCGCCTGGGCGTCGCATGCGAGCGCATTCGTTTCAGCGCAATGTCACTTGATTATGTCGCAAAATCATGCGGTTTTAATAGCTATACGTACTTCCATCGGCAATTTCGCATGCATTTTGGATTATCCCCCCGGCAATATCGGGAAGAACAACAGAAACGCTCGAAGCTTCGTGTGGAACAATAGACAGATCGCTCTCCACTTGCCAAAGAGGCAATATGTGAAGAAGCGATCTTTTTAATTCATTATGCTATAATCGCTTCAACAAGATCCAGAATAGATGAGGTGAGCTGAAGAGAATGTTTCAAGAAACGGATGAATTACGAAAAAACTCCCTTTCATGGAGGCTGTTTTTTGGTATAAAGCTTGCTTTTGATTTGGCTTTAACTGGTGTTTTTTATTTCCAGAATTCAATTACAATTTTTTGGGGACTAAGTTTTGTTGTCTTTTCATTGGTGGTTTTTCTTCTGGTTCAATTTTATTTAAAGATGAAAAAAAAACACACCTGGCTTTTTCACATCCTTATCTTAGATTTCTTGGTATCCGCTTCTTATGGTTATGTCTATATTGGTGGAAATTTCCCGAACCATTTATTTATTGGAATTACAGCTTTAGCCATTTTAATGTTTCTAAAGAACACCCGAATGTTAATTATTACATGCTTGCTTCTGCTGGTCGTGTATATCATTACGATGGGCAGTATTGAATGGTATCTATACAAACGAATCGATGAAATTGGTTATTTCATTACCTGTTCGTTCATTGTTTTCGCAGGGATTGTGAGCTCTCTAATCAATTTTTATCAACGCGCACGTCGGGATACGATGCAGTTGTATGCACAATTGATGCAATCCCATGAGCAGCTTCAGGACTATGCTCTTAGAACGGAGGAGTGGGCAGCGACGAGGGAAAGAGTGCGAATTGCACGAGAAATTCATGATACGGTAGGTCATAAACTGACGGCATTATTAGTTCAAATGCAAGCGGCTCGCAAGCTAAGCAGTCTGGATCCTTTACGCAGTGAACAAACCTATCTGGCCTGTGAAGATCTAATTAGATCGTCTTTGCAAGAGGTCCGACTTTCGGTAAGGGCTATTCGAGATGAGCCTGTTACGTCCACTTCCTTAAATGATAGCCTGGGGAAACTAACGGAGGAATTCACCAAATTTGCCGAGGTTCAAACCACTTTTGAAGTAAAAGGGATACCTGTCCCACTGCCAGGTGATCTTCAATTAACGGCTTATCGAATTGTCCAGGAATCACTGACGAATGCTCATAAACACGGCCATGCGAGACATGCGGAAATCTTGTTAACCTATTCGGAGACCGATTTTTCTCTATGCATACGCAATGACGGAGAGGTCCCTGCTGAACTGAAGCTGGGGTTTGGTTTAATCAATTTGCAAGAAAGAGTTAGGGAGTGGAACGGAAAGGTGCATTTTGGCATGGATCAGCAAGAAGGTTTTGCTGTTGAAGTACAATTCCCTTATCCACTAACAGAAATGGAGCGTGTACATCATTGAAAATCCTCATCGTAGATGATCAGAGGCTCATGAGAGAGGGACTTGCGACCATCATCGGGTTGGAACAGGGCATGGAAGTCGTTGGAACAGCGGTGGATGGGAGAGATGCCTATACGAAGGCGCATGAATTGCGACCCGATGTTGTATTGATGGATATCCGAATGCCGGGCATGGATGGCGTGGAAGGAACGGAATTGATTCTTAGAGCTTTACCGGAGACAAAGGTACTGATTCTGACCACATTCGATGACGCGGAGCTAATTTTAAGAGTTTTGGAAAAAGGCGTCCATGGCTATTTGTTGAAAGATATGCCCTCTGAGGCGATCGTAAGTGCGATTCAAACGGTATACAATGGCGGGAGCGTTCTTCAACCGGATATCACAGCAACGCTGCTTAACGAGTTGAAAAAAATGTCGGAACGGCACCCGGATAACGCTCATCCTTTACATAGTCATGAGCCTGCCCAGCTCAGCCAACTGACCGAACGGGAGAAAGAGGTCCTAACTTTATTGGGCCAAGGATTAAATAATAAAGAGATTGCAGGCTTGCTTAATATCACGGAAGGTACTGTGAAAAATCACGTTTCGAATCTCATAGCTAAGCTAGGATTGCGCGACCGAACACAAGCAGCCGTATTCTCCGTTCGTCATCAACTATAATGAAAAAGGCATGACTTTTGGCATAGAGTATGAGATTAATCATGCTTTAGCGATCAAACGTTCTGCCTTTTTCTTTGTAAATACATGACTTTTCATAGATTTGCCCGCTTCTTGTTCTTGATAAAATCAAAGTGTAAGAAAGACAACACTAAAAAATGGATACGAGGAGTTATTGAAATGAAGAAAATTAAAATCACCTACTGGGTAATTACGATTTGTACACTAATAGGATTCTTACTCAGTGCCGTCAATGAGCTGTTGCAAACCCCGAAAACATTAGCAGAATCGACTCAGCTGTTGGGCTATCCTCCCTACTTTCTGACTATTCTTGGAGTAGCCAAACTCATAGGTATCATTGTTCTTCTTGTTCCCAGATTTAACAGGCTAAAAGAATGGGCATATGCCGGTTTTACGATTGATTGTATAGCGGCATTTTGGTCGGAAAATGCGGTCGGAAATCCTATGGGAAGTATTAAGTCTATCGTCGTCTTATTGTTTGTTCTACTTTCATACTACTTCCTCAGAAAAATGCAAAAAGGCATGGAATTAGCTTGAGAACTTAGAAGAACTTATAACGGAGGCGAAGGAAAAATGACTTCCAAAAAAAAATTAGTTGTGCTGCCTATTGCCCTATTCGTCCTGATTGGCTATACCATTTACGCTTCATTTAACAAAAATGAAATAACGAAGGCTCAAGAGGTGTTAACGACGATTAGTGAAAAAACGAGCACCCATTACGATACCGCTATTTTTGCTGGAGGATGTTTCTGGAGTATGGAGTTACCCTTCGAAAAGCTTGATGGTGTCTTGCAAGTTGTAACCGGATATACAGGCGGACAAAAGGAAAATCCGACCTATGGCGAAGTGTCTACTGGAACTACAGGCCATCTAGAATCGGTGGAAGTTCGCTTTAATCCGGATCAGATAACGTATGACCAGCTGCTCCAAGTTTACTGGCGAAACATTGATCCTACCGATGCAGATGGTCAATTCGTTGATCGTGGTAAAGAATATCTTTCCGCCGTATTTTACAATAGCAATGAACAGAAAGAGTTAGCCGAAGCATCCAAAGAGGCGTTAAGTTCGTCAGGACAGTTCGATAAACCGATTGTAACGAAGATTGTCCGCGCATCAACGTTTTACAAAGCGGAGGAGGAACATCAGGACTATTACAAAAAAAATCCAATCAGCTACAAGGTCAATGAACTCGGCTCTGGTCGGGGTGCATTTTTGAATAAAACTTGGGGGAAAGATCGGATCGTGATTCCCGAAAAAATGAATGCATATAAAGATTTTAACAAAGATGCAAAGTTGAAAACGTTGACTAAGCTCCAATACGACGTAACTCAGCATGATAAAGACGAGCAGCCGTTTCACAACGAATATTGGGATAACAAAAAAGAAGGTATTTACGTAGATATTGTTTCGGGTGAGCCCTTATTTAGCTCTAAAGACAAATTTGATGCGGGTACGGGCTGGGCTAGCTTTACGAAACCGTTGGAGCCAGACCAACTTATATTTAAAGAAAAACGCGACTTATTCTCAGTGGTTACCCAGGTCAGAAGCCGTTGTGCCGATTCCTTTCTAGGCGATGTGTTCAATGACGGCCCCGAGCCAACAGGACTGCGTTTCTGCATTAACTCTGCCGCTTTACAGTTCATTCCGAAAGATGACCTTGAGGCAAGCGGATATGGCTTGTTTGTTAAGCAATTTAATTCCTAAGAGCTCAGCAAAACTCTACGTAGGGATGTATGATTCACCTTTTTGGTACAATCAAGGTGATCGTCGTCCCTTTTTCCATTTCAGAATGAATAGCGATTTCACCGCCAATGCTCTTCGCTCTTTCCTCCATGCTGAACAGCCCCACTCCTTTGGAGCCGCCACTGCGAATAAAACCTTTTCCCCGATCTTCGATGCGCACTTCAACAAACGAATCTTTATCATGAACGTACACGTTAGCTTCGGATACATCGGCATATTTGGCTACGTTGGTAAGAGCCTCCTGGATAACTCGGTAGATGGTCGTTTCCTCCAACGCTCCCAATCGCTTACGCAAATTGCTATCCAGTATGACACGTATACCGTAATGCCCCGTGTAATTTTCTATATAGGTTCGAATTGCCGGCACTACACCCAAATCATCCAGAACAGACGGACGGATTTCCCACGCCAAATTACGAACTTCTTCAATAATTCCGGAAACCACCTGTCGAAGCCCGGATATTTCAGACTTTTCACTTTCCCCGATCACTCTATCCATCTGAATCAACAGAGAGAACAGACTCTGTCCAATGCCGTCATGCAGCTCACGAGAAAATTTTCTTCGTTCTTCCTCCTGAATTTGCATAACCTGCGACATCATAAGCTGCAGTTCTTCTTCGACACGCTTTAATTGCGTGACTTCGTTACGAATCGCAAGATACTGGTAGGGTTGCCCCTTCTCATCCACGAATGGCACAATCGTCGTATCCACCCAGTAGAATCCGCCATTTTTTGCTTTATTTTTGATCTCCCCGCGCCATACCTTGCCAGAGGAGATCGTCTGCCACAAGAGGGTCATAAATTCCTTCCGATGATAGCCCGAGTTAATAATCCGGTGGTCTTGACCGAGAAGCTCAGCACGTGAATATTGGGATATTTCGCAAAATTTATCGTTCACGTATTGAATTTTCCCTTTATGATCCGTGACAGCAACAATGGAAGATTCATCTAGGGCGAACTTTACATTGGACAGCTGCTTGAGAGACTGTTTCAGATCAGCTTGAAACAAAGAGTCCGTAATATAATCATCCATACGTGCTATAAGCTCGGTAACATTTTCACCAATCACTTCCGGATACTCCCTGTTAACATCCTTACTCAAAATTCAACAATCCTTTCTTCACCGCAAACTTGACCAACTCTGGTCTCGTTTTGAGCCCTAGCTTCTCCATCACGTTGCTTTTATGCGATTCTACCGTTTTTACGCTAATTATCAATTGTTCGGCTATCTCTTTATTGGAAAATCCTTTGGCAATCAGAGACAGAACTTCTTTCTCGCGTTCCGAAAGCGATTCATAAGGACCGATATTTTCTCCATGCTTCAAGCGTTCTATATATTCACTCATCAGCCTTTTGGTTGCTGTAGGATACAAATAGGCGTTTCCTGATGCAACGGAGCGGATAGCTGTCAACAGCTCCTCATGCGGAGCGCTTTTCAATATATACCCTGAGGCGCCGGCGTGAATCGCCCTAAACAGGTATTCGTCATCATCATGCATGGTCAGAACCAGCACCGCCAAATCCGGCATCAGACGCTTCAATTCTGTGGTTGCTGTAAGTCCATCCATGCCATGGGGCATGTTCAAATCCATTAATACGACATCCGGCTTCAGCAATTGGGCTGCTTGAATACCTTCTTGTCCATCGGCAGCCTCTCCGATAACTTCCATGCTGTGCTTACCATTCAGCAGGCTCATTAATCCCGACCTGACTACGGCATGATCATCAACTACCAGAATTTTCGGCATACCCATCCTCCAATAAATCGGCTAGAACTACCCTATCATTACTCCTATTGTATTACTAATAACAAATAAAATGAATTCCAGTAATGGAACTCATTTTGCCATTTCCCCTGTATTCTCCTTCAGATACCAAGCCAATGTAGGAAGACCTTTCTGAACGACAATAAGCTCGGCCTCAGCATATCTGGGCTGTGTTCTTTTGCCAATGAACAGCAAACCTTTTATCAAGAGATTATCGGAATCCATTAAAATTGGAAATACCGCTGCTGTCTGCAGCTGCTCAGCAAGTAGGACAGGACAACTTCGTCGCACTTGATCCGAGTCAGGATGCGAGTCATCGAGCTTCACCCATCTGCCTAGGCGCAGGACGGAACCTGCTAATCCTTGACCTGATTTAATCACCATTTGCTGATAGCGTTCATTCCTGCTGCCTGAAGCATATTTCCAACGAATGCGCTCGACTTTGTCATGCAATGGCGCCAGTGCGATAAAATCACTTGACGATAGGCTTCGCAATCGCTCCAGCTCTTCTATGATGTTTGCATCCCCATGAGTCATACTGGCCACCTCCATTTCCTTACGCACCAGAGCCGATTTATTTTAATTAACATTGTAGACGTTTCCGCTCATCTTGTATGTCAGGGAAAACCCTGATTTCGCAATCAGGACATTGCGCGAATTCACCTGCAAATTACCTCAGGAGTCATCAGGAAAGTAAGGGATTAACTTGTGATTTATCTCACACCAAATAGGGAGTTTCCCCCCCAAAAGATCAGCAGAACTCCCGATAAACAAAACCATCTGAACCCGTTAAGATAGAGATAACAAAGAAACGTTGAGGAGTTGGTACAGATGGCTGTTAAAGGTATTCTTGCCTTTTTTTCCGAGGAAAATTTCCATAAATTACAAAGTATTATGTATGTGAAACATGCGGAGAAAGGTGATTATCTGTTCTGGGAAGGTGATGTCGCGGATAAATTGTACTACGTAATGAAAGGCGGAGTACGCATCACTAAGCTGTCGGAAACGGGTAAAAGCTTCATTATATCTCTGCATCAGGCGGGTGATTTATTCGGTCAGATCGATCCCTTTCAGAACTCTGTACAAAGCTTTAGCGCAGAAGTCACAACCGATTGCGAGATTGGGGTCATTCAACGAAAAGACCTCGAAGTATTACTTTGGCAGCATGGGGATTTGGCCATTGAGTTTATGAAATGGATGGGGCTTATGCACCGCATGACTGAAACGAAGTTCCGTGATTTGATGATGTACGGAAAACCAGGCGCACTCTGTTCGTTACTTATCAGGCTCAGTAATTCATATGGCGTTCCAAACGGTGAACATACGCTGATCAATTACAAGATCAATCATACAGAAATGGCCGATATGATAGGAGCTACACGGGAAAGTGTCAATCGGATGTTGAGTGATATGAAGAAGGAAGATGCGCTTGAGATTGAAAATGGCCATATCGTGATTAAGGATTTAACCTATCTCCGCGATGTATGCCACTGCGAAAACTGCCCGAAAGAGATTTGCCGCATGTAGCATCCCGATTGAAATGGTCCAATTAACTATGAAAAGAAGGATTCAAGGTCCGTTAGCACTTTCTCCGTTAAAGGAATTACGAGCTGTTCTTCCATTGTGAAGTGATCGTTTAAGATTAAGCAGGCCTGTATGAGGTGCGCCGCAGCCTCAATCAGCTGTTTTTTGATGACAATTGGCGTTAAATCGATGATGGTTTCATTGAAGGTCTGGATAAATGAAATCGCCAGCTGGTGATCCTTTTCCAGTACCCAAAAGGAGGGAGTGATCGATGGAGCCGATTGTCGATGAAAATAATCAAGCAGAAAGGGAAACAATTCCTGGTCCTCCCATTCCGCGTGGCGCTCCAGTGCCTCCACAAAATCAGCGGTTTGCTGCCTTAGCTGCTGCAAGACCTGAACGCCCTCCGCAGGATCATCCAGCAGGCTCACTTCCTTAGCGCTATGTTCGAGAGCCTTTAGCTGCTGTCTTAATTGGTTATGCTCTTCCTTCAGACGATCCGTGGCAAAATCAAGTTCATCTGGGTTGGATGAGGCTATTCCCAACATACAGGTTATTGAAAGTGGTGCCATATTCATCCCTCCAATATACGTCTTTTGCTTCTATTTCTAGTATAAAGGCTTTGCCGATTATCGCTGTGAGAAACATCACATCTACGCTTTCAAGATTCTGCTATATTTTTGGAAAGTGCTTATTGGAAGAAATCATCACAGAAACAGGCAGAATGGGGACTGACGAAGATGAAGAAATTTAAATGGAGCATAGTCAAGAAAATGGTACTTGGCATCACGGTAGTATCCACCGTAACCTATGGGACAAGTGCTTTTTTTATTTTCACCCTGCAAGATTTATTGAAAGATTACATCCCGGATTGGCTGTTCATTTGGATCACCCTTTCTCTCGGTATTTTCTGGACAGGATTTCTGGGATGGATTGCGGCAAAATGGTTCATTAAACCCTTACTGCAGCTTACAGACGCAGCGAATGAGGCCTCCGCAGGAAATTTGCAAATTGCTATTACTCCAAGCAAATCGGATGATGAATTAAGAGCACTCGGCCTTTCTTTCTCGATGATGATCGGGAATTTAAGAGATATCATTGATGGAATTTCAACTAACTTCATAGGAACCGATATGCATGTGGATGAATTGAGATCAGCGATTGGACATGCAGCAGCTCATGTGGAACTGATCACTACGACGATTGAAGATATCTCCCATGGGGCTGAACAGCAATCGAAATCTTCCGAAGCCATGTTCATGTCCGTGGAACAAATCATGAGAACCACCGATGATATCAATAAAGAAGCCCATGAAGCCCGGCATTTAACGACGCAAATGATTATTACCATTAAGGATAGTGCAAGAGTGATTCAGTCGTTAGTTACTGGGATGCAAAATCTTGCGATTTCCAATCAAGAATCCATCCATACTGTTCAACGGTTGGAAAGCAATGCGAAGCAAATCAGCGAGATTTCGAGCGTTGTGGGTGAATTCGCCAATCAAACCCATTTATTGGCATTAAATGCTTCCATTGAGGCTGCGAGAGCCGGGGAACATGGCAAAGGCTTTGCCGTAGTTGCCGGTGAAGTGAAGAAACTCGCCGAGCAAAGTTCGCATGCGGTTCATGACATTAATCAGCTTATCGATCAAATTCAGTCTGAGGTCAAGCATGTGGTCTTCAAAATTACACAGCAATTCGAAATGGTCAATAAAGAAGCCGCCAATGGGGAGACAACAGCATCAGCGCTTCAAAGTATTGTTGGTGAAGCTAATCAGGTCGATCAACTCGTGGATCATATGGCATCCATGGTCGCAAGCCAAGCGGATCAAGTACAGCTCACCTTGAACGAAGCTCGAGATGTCACCGACATTGCCGCCAAAATTTCTTTAGGCGCGAAGGGCGTGTTCGCTTCAACACAGGAACAGACGGCCGTGATGGAGGAAATCGCTGCATCTTCCGATGTATTGCGAGATCAATCCGCAAGTTTAAAGAAACAAATTGAGATCTTTAAAGTGAGATGAGATTGGTCTCTGTCTTTGGAAATAGCTTTCCTACATGCACTGCTGAGGCATGTAGGAAGGCTTTTTATCGTATGCTGGATCAACCTTCGTCAGCCATGAAGAAGGATTCGATCCTTTCAGGAGGCAGCGGTCGACTTAACCAAAATCCTTGTATAGAATCACAATGGAGGTCCTTGAGAAAAGCCAACTGATCTTCCGTTTCTACGCCCTCGGCAATCACTCGGAGCCCCAAGCCATGAGCCATATCAATCATAGCCTTGGCAATCGATGCATTCCCTCGATCCATTTCAATACCCTGAACGAAGCATTTATCAATTTTCAATGTATCAATGGGATACTTTTTCAAATAACTTAAAGCGGAATGCCCCTTGCCAAAATCATCAATGGCTAACTCCAGCCCAATCTCTTTAAACTCATGCAGAACCGTCAATACCGACTCAATTTGGTGTATGCTGATGTTTTCCGTAATTTCGAAGCAAAGATAACTCGGATCCAGCTCCGTTTCCTTCAATATCTGCTTGACCGTTTCAATCAAATTCTTATTATTGAACTGTCGGGGCGACAGATTGATGGCACATTTCAAGGGAGGATAGCCTGCGGATTGCCAGGCCTTGTTCTGCTCACAAACCTTGCGCAGCACCCATTCTCCGATTTCGACAATTTGTCCATTTTCTTCTACGATCTGAATAAATTCATTCGGCGATACCATGCCCATCTCGGGATGCTCCCAGCGAAGCAAGGCTTCTATGCCGTTGATCCGGCCCGTACGAATGTCCATTTGCGGTTGGTACACAATTCTTAATTGGTCTTTCTCCAACGCTTTTCGCAACCCGTTTTCCAGTTTCATTTTCCGGTAGAAGGTTGCGTTCATATTGGAAGTGTACAGCTGATAATTGTTGGACTGTTCCTTGGCACGATACATGGCCGAATCGGCTTGTTTGATCAAGGTTTCACTATCTTCTCCATGCAAGGGATACACGCTGATTCCAATGCTTGCCGTTATGAACAGCTCCTGTTCGGCTAGGAAGAAAGGAAGGGCCAGCTCTTCCAATATTTTTTGCGCTACAAGCAGTGCATCTTTGGTTTCATGAATGCGGGGTAGAATGACCGTAAATTCATCGCCGCCAAATCGTGATACCGTATCGCCGGTTCGAACGCAGCTTTCCAGCCGTTTGCTAGCTTTCAGCAGCAGTTGATCTCCAACTACATGTCCCAAAGTATCGTTAATTAGTTTGAAATGGTCGAGATCAATAAACATCAGGGCAGCCGAGTGGCCTTGACGATTGGCCTGCCTAATCGCATGACTCAGTCGGTCATGAAATAAGAATCGATTCGGGAGCCCGGTCAATACATCGTAATGGGCCAAATATTTTAAATTCTCTTCCGACAGCTTACGCTCTGTAATATCTGTGAAAACCCCGACATAATTGGAGATTTTGCCATTCTCATTTCTAACGGCATTAATCGTCAGCCATTCGGGATAGATTTCCCCATTCTTTCGCTTATTCCATACCTCGCCCTGCCAGCTGCCCGTTTCATGAATTGATGCCCACATTTGAATATAAAATTCGGCATCCTGCACGCCGGAATGTAACATGCGCGGCGTTTGAGCTAAAACCTCATCCTCCGAATAACCAGTTGTTTCGGAAAACGCTGGATTGACCGATAAAATCGTTCCTTTTGTATCCGTAATCATGATCCCTTCACTCGCTGTTTCGAATACTCTGGCATGCAGCTGCAATTTTTTCTCAGACTTCTTGCGCTCCGTTATGTCTATGAAAATGCCTACATAATTGGTTATTTTGCCACGCTTATCCCTCACAGCACTGATCGTCAACCATTCGAGATACAGCTCCCCGTTCTTCCGTCGGTTCCAGATCTCGCCCTTCCAACCACCCGTTTCATGAATCGTTGCCCACATATGAATATAGAACTCAGGTTTTTGTTTGCCAGAATACAAGATACGCGGCGTTTGACCCACCACTTCATCCTCCGTATAGCCGGTAGTCGTTGTAAATGCAGGATTGACCGATAAAATAACGCCTCCAGAGTCTGTAATCATGATGGATTCCATAACCTTTTTAAATACACGTGCATAAAGCCGCAGCTTATCTTTCATTTCGATTATCACCTCTAGGTAAGCGACTTCTTTCACGTGAATAGGACAAAATTAGGGTTGAATCTCAAAAACATTCGTTAAGCGAGTCAGCTCGAACAGTTCTTTGACATCCCCCTGTAGACCCTTAATGACCACCTCGCCACCATTAGAATGAGCTCTCTTCTGAAGCGCAACTAGTACGCCGAGTCCAGAACTATCGATATAGTCAACATCACGTAAGTTAAAAACAAATTGCTTACATCCTCTATCCAAATAAGGAAACAGCTTCTCCCTTATGATCGTTGCTTCATCCACATAAATTTTGCCCCTAAGCGTTATATTCACCTGTCCGCCAGACACTCGAACATCTAGAAACATTGTTACCCCTCCAGGTCCCTATTTTCCAGCCTCACTTCATTGTAAAAAAAGCACCAGCTTTACTTCACATAAAGTCCGGTGCTTCTTTCCTTTTACCAAGTGACAAACCCTTTGGAACCGACACCTGGATGCATAATCATATCCATTAACGGTACCGTATAAGCAATCAGTATCAGCGCCACCGATAAGCTGATCCACACACTCCAACGATCCAAGTAGGCCGGAGTCGCTTCCGCTTGCTCCATCGCTTCGCCGATTGGATACTCTGTCACACCCTTCGGCGCCCGAAGAAGAGCGAAGACATTGTACACCATCAACAGCACGCCAATGAAAAGTACCGTACCGCCAATAGCCATGAAAACATAATACGGCATCCAGCCTGCCGCATCCGCATTTCCCTCATAGGTCGTGAATGCCGTTCTCCGCGGTGCACCGAATAGTCCAACAAGATGCATCGCACCTGACATAAAGAACATGCCTACACACCAAATGATCGCTTGAATAATCCCAAGCTTGTTCATGCGCTTCGTAAGCACACGGCCCGTGACGGCTGGAAGCAGCCAGTACGTAATCCCGAAGAACGTGAGCGCTACACTCGTCGCAACCGTCAAGTGAAAGTGCCCTGTTACCCATAACGTATTATGAACCACCGCGTTCATTTGATTACTTGCGTTGATTAATCCGCCTGCGCCAGCTGGAATAAAGATCAGCATACCGAGGAATGGCGCGAAGAATCGAACATCTTTCCATGGCATGACTTTTATCCAACCGAACAGCCCTTTGGCACCCTTGGCACGACCATTGATCTCAAAGGTAGCAAATAGCGAGAATGCGGTCATCAATGACGGAACGACCACCATGAAGGTCAAGACGACCTGCAGGTACTTCCAGAATGAGCTAATGCCCGGCTCCATCAATTGATGATGAAAGCCAACCGGAATGGAAAATAGCAAAAGCAGGACAAAGGATAATCTGGCGAGCGCGTCGCTGTAGATTTTGCCTCCGATAATTTTCGGAATAATGACATACCAGCACATGTACGCAGGCATTAACCAGAAATATACGAGCGGATGGCCGAAGTACCAGAACAGGGTACGGCTGAGCATCACATTAATCGTTTCTACCCATCCGAAGGACCATGGAATGAGCTGAATCAGCACTTCGGCAGCAACACCGATGGTCGCAATTTGCCACATAAGGAACGTGATGACCGCCATAAATGCAAACAACGGAGAAATCTTGCCTTGATGTGTCTTTTTCCAATACTTCAATTGATAGAAGATGCCCCACCCGCTAATCCAGCTTCCTACCACCAATAGGGCTAATCCGATGTAAAAGTAAGGAGAAGCTTTCATTGGCGCGTAGAACGTATACAGCACGCTCGCTTTTCCTGTCAAAACCATCACTACCCCGAGGGCTGTTCCCACCGTCATGAAAGCAAATCCAAGCCATCCCATGCGATGAACAATCGGAAGCAGCTTTCCGCCTAACGTGTAGGAAATGCCTGAGTAAAGAAAGCCTATAATGAAATAGGTCGTAAATACGATCGCCATCAACACGCCATGCGCAGTCAGCAGTTCATAATAACCGATCCCGTAAGGGAGCTTAACCGTCCCGCTCTTCACTAATGTTTGCAGCAGCCCCGCGATCCCTCCGATGAGCAGTGCAAGGAAAGCCACGATAATATGTGCTACGACCAGCCTCCCATCTTTGAGATCGAATTTATTTTCAAACCATTCCAATTGCCCTTTCTTCATGCCGACTTCCACCCTTCTGTGCTTCTTCCCATCATTTCACGATAATCGTCGTTTTCATAAATTCATGCGCTCCGCCGCAATATTCGTTGCACAAAATAAGGTACTCGCCTGGTTTCGTAAACGTATGCGTCACTTGGCTGATTTCGCCAGGAACAATCATCATATTGACGTTCGTTCCTGGAATTTCAAACCCGTGAACGACATCCTGACTCGTGACTACGAACTTGATCGTTGCACCAACAGGCACTTCCATCTTGTCTGGGGCATATCCGAATGTAAAAGCGGTCATCACCGCTTCATATTCTTTTTCTCCGGTCTTATACAACCCTGGTTTGTCAAAAGGGGCTGTCTCTGTTACTTTCGCAGGATCAATCCGATGATGATGCTCACTTGGCGGTTTAACCCCCATGGCAAATGCGGAAACACCCAAAACGCCAAGGAATACAAACAGCATGCTGATGCCGATTGCTAGCCAAATTTTCTCAAGTTTATGAATATGCATGGCTTAAAACCACCCTTTTCTAATCGTGAAATGAACTACTGTCTGTACAGAAATAATAGAAATACAGCGACCCAGGTTATAGCCAAAAAAGCTCCAAGCAGCAAGACCGAGGCAAATGTGCCTTTCAATACGGGTTCTTGATCCGCCTTGTTTGTTCTCATTTGTTCAGGCTGCTCATTGCTTAACTTTCGAATACTCATTTCAGACCCACCTCCAACTTCAAATCCAACTATCCTCATTCTAGGAGCATTCTTCCGAGGCCACTATGATTTATGTCACATTCCGTATAGGAAATGAACAACTTCTTACATCCCCGTCTTCACGGTGCTTTGAAAAGCTTTATAATCGTCCATGGTCTTGATGCTCGCAATGAATTTCAGATCGACGCCATTCTTCTGCAAATATTCATCCCCTAACTCACTCCAGAACATATGTCCCAGTAAAGCAGAAACCCGCGTTTCACCTCTAATGAGCAGTGGAAGAATCTTAGCCTTGCATTCGCGATCATAAATCCCATGTAGGGGAATTAATCTACCCGATACAAGAGGAATTACAGCCTCAATGCCTTCCCCTTCCCGCTTTCTGTTCCACAAAAGTTCGGCGGCTTTGTACGAAATAAAAGGCATATCACAACCAACAACCCAGACCGATGAATGCTTCGCTAACGACAATCCTGCATGCATGCCCCCAAGCGGTCCATGGCCAGTGTGAAAATCCGTAATAATCCGTACCGAACGATCCAGGATAGGTAGAAACGATTTGGGATCGTTGGTTACAACAATGATTTCATCACACAATATCCTCATCCGATCCACTTGGCGAACAATGAGAGGCTGTCCACCAAATGGAAGTAATGCTTTCAGTTCCCCATTCATTCGACGGTTTGCTCCACCAGCCAAAATGACGCCCGTAAGCATCACCATCACACTCCCTCTATCCCGTTTTGTAGTGAGAAAAAAACACCTACTCTTCTTCAGCGAACTGAGTCAAAGAGTAGGTTCTTCATGAATAGGTGTCCGCTTATTTATATTTCGGCTTCAAATGGAGTCTGTCGATTAGTTTATCAAACCATTTGTGCAGATAAGGAAGAATCAGATGGTCAACGCCGAACTTGCCTGCGTTAGCGCCTGCGGCGATGATAAAGAATCCAAGAAGCACTAACCATGGATTGCTGCTGACCGTTCCGGCGAACATATACATAAAATTCATTAATAGGCCGAAAAATATGGCTGTAGTCGTCAGTGCGCCAAGAATCAGACCCAAACCAACTAACAATTCCCCCCAAGGAACTATCGTATTGAAGATGCCCACATTGGGAAGGGCAAAGCTTTTTAAGAAAGCTACATAATTTGCGTAAACCATATCCGTAGTTCCCGATTCAAGGACTGGTTTCGCAATGGCGCCTTTCAGATAACCCGCTGCGTCAAATGGCTTTGCTCCGGCGATTTTATGCCACCCCGCTGTCATCCATTGCCAACCCACATACAAACGAATAATCGTCAAGATCATCGCCGCGTAACGATTTCCCCTTAACCACTTCATCATGTGAACCATCTCCTTTTTTTCTTTTCTGTCTTCATTATATTTCCTAAAAACAGTCCGGTATGTGAAATAGATCACACCTGCGTGAACCACAGGGAAACACTGGTGGACTGACATAGCAAAAGCTGCCTTGGACTAAGCCCATGGCAGCTTTTGCTTGCTGATCCTTCATTCAATAGCACCGGTATGTCTCAATGTGAAATTTAGGCGAACGTTGATTTTTGCTTTTTTGAACATGGGGTGCCACTTTGCTTTGGTTAGCTTTGAGTCTCTTATTTTACTCCGATAAACCTCACCGAACCCGACAACATCAGCTTCATTCGATTGCAAACTCGCGATGAATGTTTCTATTTCCTTCTTCAGTTTTTTTTCAATTTCTTTCTCTAATGCTGATACAGACTCGGGCTTCTCAAAGGAATAAGGAGCCGAAATCTCTTGAAGATCCCCCTGCATCGACACCGACAAATTAAATTCGGGTACTTTCGTGTCAAGAAGCTTAATTTTACTGCTGCTTTTCACAGTGGCGAATACAATTTTAACCTCTTTATCTGGATGCTTCATGTACTTCGTTAAAGGTTCGGCATCTGCTACGAGTTCGAAGCTTCCCTCTTTCTTCGTATTGAGTAGTACTTTGAGCAGAAACCCTTGCCGCGGCGAAGCTTCATGAACCATGCGGTCATCATGAAACAAAGCCAATCCTTTGATAAAGACCTCATTGCCCCTTCGTTTGAGCAACGGAATGACGGGATCTTTGCCTTCACTATAATAATCCCGAAGAAAATCTTGGAGTGTTGGGGAAGGAATCTCCTCTCTCTCCGAATTTTGTCTTAAGTTTTCATAAAGATACATGCCAATATTCGATATTTCCCGATAACGATGCGTTAAAATGTGTGATGCTTCTCCATCACTTATGCAAAGATAGATCATATCACCGAGCGTTGGGTCACGGGACAAGGTATCAGCTAGATCGATGATCCCTTTGGAGGCAAGCTTTTTGCCGTACATGACAACCCGTACTTGTCCTCCAACCAAATATTTGCTAAGCTCTCGATTCGAAGAAATGCGCGAACCTTTACTGGTATATGCCGTACTGGCTACAACCTGCGTCTTTTCTTTGGCGCTCGGATCGATTTTTTGCAAGACCGATGTTGTAAGAATGCGTTCTTTCTCAAGAGAGTCATATCCGATAATAATGCTAAGCGCCAAATTCTCTAATATGAATGGTTTGACACATCCCGAGAACAAAACGACTGTGCCGAGCAACAGAGATAGACAAAGCGGTCTTCTCACGCATTTCACTCCCCGAGAGTAATCTTATCGATTAACGGTTCTTTTTTTAATGGCATGTACGGTTTTCACCAACAGAAAAAGAAGGGGTGGATACAAAAAGATCACATAGGTCGACACGGAGTTCAAGATCGAGTTCATCTTATATATTTGTCCGTGTTTTTGGAACAGAAAGGAGCATGCGAAAAGAAGGACACAGAAGACGGCTAACGTCCGTTTTTGATTTTGTTGAAAAACCCGCTTCATTCCACGCAGGATAACCCATGTAAATAACATAAGATTGCATACTAGGATAAGCATCCAGAGCGGAATCGCAATGTATTCGAATCGTTCCAGAAACGGAAATCGGATGATTTTTAAGAAACTAAACGTAGCCCAAATCGTTTTTGGCATCTGATTTTGACTGTAATAAACGATAGAAATGACCATGACGAACAAATAAAATAGGTTGCTAAGAAGAACACCTATTTGCGCGTAACGATTCACGTTTTGTTGATCTCGAATGAACGGATACAGAAAGTAAATGACCTCGAACCCAGCAACCGTCAGCGGCATTTTACTCGCTCCTTGTAACAACTGGGTAGGCGTGGCTTCCATAATCGGAAGCAAAAAACTCCACTGGGCATGTCTTATCGCGGCATAAAAAAATAATGTGGTCACAATCCAACATCCAATACCAAACAGGCACATGCCAATAATCACGCGAATTCCGCCAGTCACACCATAAGCAATTAGCGTAATGAAAAGCAGCATGAGGAGCCATGTCGGGAAATCGGGAAAAATCCACGACTGAACAGTTTCAATATATGTGCGGGAGATCGTTAGGACGTAGAACGCGAAATACGTCATAAACAAGAGGCTGAGAATCCGCCCTACCCATTTTCCGAATAGTGCATAATGAATACCGAACAAGTCCGCAGAATCATAATGCGCAAGCGTGCGAATCATCAACCAAATGGAAAGATGTGCAGCTAAACCGGACACAATGACCGAAATCCAAGCATCATGACCCGCAAATTTAAAAATGACTCGCTGGAAACCGAGCACGCCCACCCCCAATTGGGCTTTACTGATTACAAAAACAAGTAGGAACGCTTGAAACAGTAAACCTTGCCTCGGTTTATCCGAGATCTCCATCTTGTCATCACCCGTCTACTCGTCGATGTCTTTTTTCAGCTTCGCTTGATTCTTATTGAATCTTGGCTTATTCGGTGTACGTGTAAAGGTAGAACGAGCGGAGAGAAATGGAAAAGGAAGTCGAATGACCGTATCTATCATGTCCCTCCATCGCGGAGGATAGATCGGATGCATATACGGATGTCCAAGACTCGTTTGACGTAACAAATGCATGAGTAATAAACAAATCGTGAACACAATGCCGATCCCACCCCAAATGCCTGCAGCAATAATCATCGGAAAACGAACAAATCGGATACTAATCCCCATTAAGTAGATGGGTGTGGTAAACGAAGACAGAGCCGCCAAGGCGACAATCATAATTAAGATGTTGCTCGTAAATCCGGCCTGAACCGCCGCTTGTCCGATAACAATACCTCCCACAATGCCCATCGTTTGTCCAACCTTGGTCGGTAGTCTAGCCCCGGCTTCACGCAGAAGCTCAATTGTAACTTCTAGAAATAACGATTCAAACAAAGGCGGAAAAGGCACTCTGGATCGCGACTGGGCTAGCGGAACGAGCAGACTAGGAGGAATAATCTCATAATGAAACGTTAAGGCAGCCACATACGCAGGGGTCAAAAGGATCGAGATGAAGATGGCCAAGAACCTCAATCCTCTTATGAACATGGCAATATTCCAATGCAGGTAATGATCTTCCGGTGATTTGAAAAAATCAAGGAATGTACTCGGTCCTATAATTGCAAAATTGCTGCCATTGATAAGCAGAACGACTTTGCCCTCCAATAAGCTAAAACTGACACGATCGGGTCGTTCGGTTATGATCATTTGAGGAAAAATCGACAAAGAATTATCTTCAATAAGCTGCACCAGAAGGGTGCTCCCGATGACGCCGTCTATCTCTAATTCCGAAATACGCTGACGCAGCGTATTGATGGTTTGCTCTTCTGCGATATCTTTCAAGTAAAGCAATTGCACCTGAGTTCTCGTTACTTCACCAATCTCAAAGGATTCATTGCACAGATTTTCATGAGCAACATAGCTGCGGACGATCCCCAGATTCGTTTCCAATGATTCGGTGAATCCGATCTGAGGCCCGATCACGTTCGTTTCGATTTCCGCTATGGAGGGAGATCGTTTTGGCTGCTTAGAGGTATTGACCAGTATGACGTCTGTTTGTCCGACTTTAAATACCACGGTCCAACCGCGCAGCAGCAAGATAATGACTTGCTCCATTTCACAAGTAAGATCAGTCTGGCCAATAGGGATTAATTGAGCAAGTCCCTCCATCGAGAATGGTTCTAGCCGAATTTGCTGTAGGGAGCTGAGTAGTTGATTGTTAATGAGACTTGCGTCAACTAAATCACAAAAATAAATGAGATTAAGGTCATCCTTCGCATGTTTGACGATAAGATCCGAGCAATTATGGAGCAGGCTTTTCAATGATTCTTCGAAGAGATCAACGGAACCCGGTAAATCCATACATATCACCTTTAACCATAGTATCCATTTTTTTCTCCAAGTTATGCATGGGAACCAACGCAAACAAGCTTCGCCCTCATATAAAAGGCGAAGCCATTAGGTTTATAGAGTTACTTCAGATAATTAAAGGTTGGATTCACACAAAGTATCGATAGCTATGACCACCTTCATAGGCTAATCCCCCCTCTTATTCCGTTCATATTTCTTGCAGGTATCCAACCTGTTAGCAGGGCTCCACCCTCCCAATGGTTGCCAGCGATAAGTTCGCCTCCGTGTCGCCTTACAATTCTTTGTGAAATGGTTAACCCTAATCCGCTGCCGCCAGTGGAACGATTTCTAGATTCTTCACCACGATATAGCGGTTCAAAAACTCGTTGCAGTTCTTCCCAAGAGAAGCCCGGCCCTGTATCACGTATCGTAAAATTCACTTTTTCATCTTCTTTATAACACTGAACAACAATTTCACCATAGGTGGGTGTGTGTCTGACGGCATTATCCAAAAAATTGTTCATCATACGTTCCAATAAGTGCATGTCACCGCTAATGAAGCAGTCGTCTGTTGTATGGCTCGAGATCGAGATGTGCTTCTGCCGAGCCAGCGGACTTAGACTGTCAATCGACTTCTGGATGATGAGTTTAAAATCAATCGTATTATTGGGAAGTTTCCTCTCCACATATTCCATCTTTGTAAATGTGAAAAGGTCTTCTACCAGCCGATCCAATTGCGCTGATTTTTCCTTGCAAACCGCCAGATACTTTGTTGTTTTCTCCGGAGATTGAGCAATTCCTTGCTCCAGACCATCTAAATAACCTCGTAAGGCGAATAGCGGGGTCCGTAAATCATGTGCGACAGCTGCGATCACGAATCGACGTTCTTCTTCCAATTCCGCTTGTTTTTGAAAAGATTTTTGAAGCCCCTTCACCATCACTTCGAATGCATCGCGTACTTCGGAGATTTCGGTGATCCTGGACCTGGGTAACTCCACTTCCCACTCTCCAGCAGCAATTTGTCTGGCTGCAAAGCTCATCTTTTCAAGAGGGTTAAGAAGGAACTTTCGCATTTCAACACCAATAATAAAGAAAGCTAACAATAGTCCGGCAAACATCGAAATCATCTGAACCGTACTTGACTTAGGCAGATAAATGACGACTCTTCCAAGTAAATGACCGTCCGCTACGACGGAGAACCGTTCAGTTGACGACAATGAGCCATGACGCTCTGGATTAGACCGATAAATTTCCTGATCTGACGCAGATAGAATATCCACTTCCATCTTCACTTGCTGCATTTGGGTGTGCAATTGGTTTTGCCAGTTCGGATCCCTCCATTTGTCCGAGCCCGCTTCGATCATGTGAATGGTCTCGTTTAAATGTCTTTGCAGAATCTCACTTTGCGGCCCGCTTTTTGCGAAGCTGAGTGTTTTTGTCTCCATGAAGTGAACTGTCACATAGAAGAGCCACGGCACTAGCGATATGAAGAAGAAGACCAGCATAATAAACGTACGAATGCGAAGTGTTCTCATTTTATCCTCCCTCGAAGCGATACCCTACTCCCCACACGTTGACCAAGTATTGAGGATGATTCGGATCGGATTCAATTTTTTCGCGAAGTCGACCGAGATGCACCCGAATCGTATGCTTATCGCCCACCCCTTCCCAAAATTTTGCAAGTATCTGTTCATATGTAAAAACATGCCTGGGGTGTTCAGCAAATAGTTGCAGCAATTCATACTCCCTAGGCGTGAGTACTACGTTCTTCCCATCCACGATCACTTCTCTTGTGGATAGATTTAGCTTAATGCGGCCAAAATCCAAGATCTTTTCATCCATTTGCAGCTGAGAAGCCGAACGCCGCAATACAGCTTTTATCCTGGCTACGATCTCACCGGGTGAAGCAGTTTTGACGATATAATCGTCGCCGCCGAGCGTCAGTCCTCGAATCTTGTCCACATCATCGCTGCGTGCGCTCAAAAAAAGGATTGGAACGTTGCTCTCCGCCCGAATCCGGCGACATAACTCAAATCCATTTTGTCCCGGCATCATGATGTCAAGAACAATGCAATGAATGGAACTCTTCTCAAACAAGGCCCACGCCCCGACGGTATCGCAAGCAGTTAGAACCTGAAAATTTTCGTACTCCAAAAAATCCCTCAATAGTTCAACGATACTTTGGTCATCGTCTACAACCAGTATCGTACTTCTTACTTCACTCATGAATATCCCACCTTTGCGTTCCTAGTTTATCATTTTTTCTGGAAGAACGAACGCAACTTCATGTTTTGTGATGAAATGTTTATTGTTTTGTTACCTTTTTAAAGCTTCGTTTGAGATATTCATTTGTTATGATTCTTCTTGCTAAGGGTGAAATTGACCAGAAGGAATACCACAGTCTGAAAGATCTTCTAACAAAATAATATGAGGAGGTTTATGAATGTTAACGGTTCAAATTGTGCTTTTTGATGGCTTCGACCTTCTGGATGCCATTGCGCCTTACGAAGTTTTTTGCGCTGCTGCCATGTATGCTGAGAATGCGTTAAGCGTAGAGTTCGTTACCGCCGAAGGACCGAGGTCCGTGGTTAGCGGCATCAACGGATTAAAGATTGAAGCGAGCAGCAGATTGAACCCGGAACGTGCGGACATCATTCTCGTGCCTGGCGCGTCGGGTAGCGTCGCAGGAGATGGCCCCGATTCGATCCCGGCTATTTTGAAGCGCGCAATAAATACAGAATTGACCGGAATGATCAGGCAGGCAATCGGGCAAAAAGACATCGTCGTCGCCACGGTTTGCGGCGGTTCGCTGCTGCTGGCCATGGGAGGGCACTTGGATGGCAGACCGGCAGTAACGCATCATCTGGGCATGGATTTACTTGGAGCAACCGGTGCCATTCCCATTCCGGCACGCGTAGTGGACGACGGCAACCTGGTTACCGGCGGCGGCGTCACTTCGGGACTCGATGTAGCGCTGTATCTGGTGGAACGCGAGCTTGGACCGCGCATCGCACACGCGGTAGAGCAGTTGTTCGAATATGAACGGAGGGGAACGGTTTGGCGGGAAAAAGGAATAGCGCCTAGCTCTCCTAAGGCAGTGACGGGTGAAGAAACGAACATCGAGGCGAACAAAGCGGGGATGGCCCACGACATCAGTAATACTTCATACGGGAAATCTGACTTCGACGGGGACTGGAATACGATAATAGCTACGCCCGTCGGGAAAATGGAGGTCAAGCTCTCCATATCAACTAGTAATGGGATCATCCAAGGCAAGGCAACGCAAGAGGATGAGACGATCGACTTTATAAACCCGTTACTTCAGGACAACAAGCTTACCTGGTCACTGCGCATCACGAAACCAATACTCTTAAACCTGAACTTCGAAGTTGCCGCGGGCGGAGATCATATGACCGGTATCGTTAAGGCCGGCATACTGCCGGCATCTAAATTAACAGGTAAGCGGGTTTCCTTGCCCAGAAATGTGCATTTGCAATAAAGTGAAGCCTCGGGGGTTTGGGATTGCATGAAGAAGTGGAAAACATTATATGGACTTTTAGCCTTTGTCAGTATTCTATTTATCCTTTACGCCTTGGTGGTCAATTATATGATCGATCCCGGAGCCGAGGCATTTTTAAGCTATAAAACCGGACTGAAGCGCGAGCTAAATCTCCCGGTCTGGTTAAACGTGATGCACGTTCATGTTGCGTTTGCTTGCATCGCTATGGCGGCGGGGCTACTCAATTTTTCCAATCAAATCTTTGAAAAAAGCCGCAAATTCCATCGCATAAATGGCTACGTTTATTTAGTGTCCGTACTTCTTGTCGTGATTACTTCCGGATACATGGCGCCTTACGCCACCGGAGGTAAAATAAGCAGTATGGGGTTCAATGCGCTTAATATTCTTTGGCTGCTTATCACCATTATGGCGCTCCTACAGATCAAAAAGAAACGCATCATCCAGCACCGGAATTGGATGATCCGAAGTTACGCCTTTTGTTTTACGAACATGCTGATTCATCTCATCACCTCCCTTTTTCATCAGGGATTCGGCCTCCTTTACGTTACCAGCTATGCAATTGGCGTTTACGGCTCCATTGTGCTGCTGCTGGTCATTCCTAACGTCATCATTAGAACGATCGGTCAATCAAAGAGGTAACAATACAAAAAATCCCTTAGGGCTAACATGCCTTGAGCTATACGAAAGGAATAAGTATAAAGATGAAAAAATTTTTTGGACTACTCATGTCGCTGGCACTGGTTCTAAGTTTAGTAGCCCCTGTAGCAAGTGCGAAAACAAAAGAAGATAAGGATACATCCAAGGACAAAAGTACTCACGTTCAAATCGTATTATTCGATGGTTTCGATCTGATGGACGCATTAGGGCCATATGAAGTATTCGCTGCCGCGGGAATGTACTCAGGAGGAGCCGTTACTGTGGAATTGGTATCCGCAGAAGGTAAGCGTTCTGTCCCGAGCGGCCTGAGTGGGCCCGCCCTCGAAGCACAAGCCGCATTAGACCCAAATCGTCCTGGCATTATTTTGGTGCCTGGAGCTTCAGGCAAGCCAGCGGGCGATTCGGAAGATGCCATTCCGAATATATTAAGGCAGGCCATGAAGACAGGCTTACCGGATATGTTGAAACAAGCTTTTAACAATAAGGAAGTCACTGTAGCAACAGTATGTGGAGGTACATTGCTGCCTGCGATGGAAGGTTTGTTAAAAGGTAGACACGCGGTTACCAATCATTTAGGCATGGATGCATTAGGAGCTCTCGGAGCAATTCCAATTGAAGCAAGAGTAGTTGAAGATAGTCCTCGTTTCGTGAGCGGGGGAGGTGTTACTTCTGGACTTGACGTGGCCTTGTACTTGGTCGACCGTGAATTAGGGCCCCAAATCGCAGCTGCTGTAGAAAAGCTATTCGAGTATGAGAAAAGAGGCACTGTGTGGCGGGCGGAAGGCATTGCGCCGATCGACTTTAATACGAGTCCAAAAGCGTCTGAAGAAAAACAACCTGCTGCTTCCGTGAGTAACGCCGAAAAGTGAGGCGAGAAGGTTCGAATAAAATAATACGGCGCCAATCAATGCCCAAATAGGGGTTCCGCCAATATTTTAACAAAAATATACGCTAAGCCATCAATCATGTCGGGCTTGGCGTTTTTTTGCTTTAAATCCAATAGTCCGGCGGCGGTATTACCCGGACCCAGAGCACTGCTCATTCAACTTCCTGTTCTTTCAGCGGCTGTAATGAACTGAGAGACGTATTCTGTTATCGCTCGCCCTAAATGAATCCGTTAGATATCGTTCTGAATATAATCCATTCTTTTCAAACAAAGTATTTTGTTTAAAACACTACCTTGACAGTCATAGTAATGTGTCGTATTATTCAAATATGGAGGTGATGATATGAGCGAGAACAAAATCACATCCGACCTGCTACGCGGACATACGGATACAATGATTTTACGGCTCCTATCCGAAGCTGACCGCTACGGATACGAAATTGTCAAGCTGATTGCCGAGCGCTCGGGCGGCGAATATGAATTAAAGGAAGCCACAATGTACTCCAGTGTCAGACGTCTTGAGACAGATGGCGATATCGAGTGGTATTGGGGCGATGAATCTCAGGGCGGACGGCGCAAGTATTTTAGGATTACTGAAAAGGGCAAGGATACATACGCCCGAAACAAAAGCAATTGGGAGTATGCACAGCGCGTGTTAGAAAACTTATTATAAGGAGATTGATAATATGAATCCGAAGTTGACGAACTATTTGAACGGTGTTTTTACACCATACGACGGGGTAAAAAGCGTCACCGAATTAAAGGCCGATCTGCACTCCGATTTGCAGGAGCGGTACCGTGAACTCAAAGCCGAGGGCAAAGACGATGAAACAGCATTTAAGATGACTATTGAGAGTATCGGCGACATTGAACAAACGATCCTGGAGGTCGCCAACCTCTCCCGCTCGTTGGAACGGCAAGTCGTGACAAACTTTAGCGCGAGCAACTTGCCAATGAGCGACTTTGCGGGCGTTACTGCGCATAAAGGCCAATTTAATGCTAGTTCGTTACGCGGTTCCGACTTTGTGGGTGCAGACTTGACCGGCAGTTCATTTAAGGCCAGCGACGCACGTGAAGCCAAATTTGACCGCGCGAATTTGACTGACTGTAGCTTTACCTCCCTAGATCTTTCAAACGCGAGCTTTAATGAATCGATCCTTGTACGCACCAACTTCAGCACTTCGGGGCTGGACGGAGCAAAATTCACAGGCATAAAACTGACCGACGTTACGCTAACCAAGACCGATCTTAGAAAAACAATCTTTGAAGGTTGTATATTTGACGGCGTGGACTTCAAATATTGCGACCTGAGCGGGCAACGTTTTGACGGGCAAACCTTTATCGGCGTTAAGTTTGACAAGTCGGCATTAACCGAAGCTTCGTTTAGGGGCGCTACACTCAAGAATGTATCTTTTCAGGCGTTCTTTTCATTGACCAATAAGTATTACCGTGGCATCAAATCCATCTGCTTTGACGGAGCATTGATGGATAAGTTGACTTATGCCTCTCTTAAGGGCATGGGAGCCGATTTGTCTAAGGTTACTGTTCGATAAGGAGGGGAATTTTATGCAAAACACATCAATTAAAGTGGTTGGCCTGCAAAAGTCCTACAAGCAGCTTCAAGTCTTAAAAGGCGTAGATTTCGAGGTGGAAAAGGGTAGTATTTTCGCCCTGCTCGGTTCCAACGGGGCTGGCAAGACAACGATTGTCAAAATCCTCACCACACTGCTCAAACAAGACAGCGGAACTGCCACCATAAACGGATTCGATGTTGCGTCAAAACCCGAGAATGTACGGCAAGCGATCAGTCTGACCGGGCAATTTGCCGCCGTAGACGAAATCTTGACCGGACGGGAAAATCTGATTATGATTGCCAAATTGCGATACCTCAAAAATCCGCGTCAGGTTGCGGACGATTTGCTTACACGTTTCGGCTTGACAGACGCCGCCGACCGCAGGGCGTCTACTTACTCGGGTGGTATGCGCCGCAGGCTCGACATCGCCTTGAGCCTTGTGGGAAAACCACAGATCATTTTCCTCGACGAGCCGACCACTGGACTTGATCCCGAGTCGCGTATCGAGGTTTGGAAAATTGTTAAGGAGCTTGCCGATGGTGGCACGACGGTACTCCTGACCACGCAGTATTTGGAAGAAGCTGAGCAGCTTGCCGACCGAATTGCCATTTTGCACGAGGGTAGAATTATTGCCAACGGCACGCTTTCGGAGCTTAAAAAGATGTTCCCATCCGCAAAGGTGGAGTATGTTGAAAAACAGCCGACATTAGAAGAGATATTCCTAGCAATCGTCGGCAAAAAGGAGGGAAAGTAAATGGAAACGACAAAGAATCACTTCTTCACCGATATTAGTGTTATGCTTGGACGTTCTATGCGTCATATTTTCCGCAGTATGGATACCATCATCACAGTTTGCATCACTCCAATTGCGATGATGCTGCTGTTCGTCTATGTGTTAGGCGGTGCTATTCAAGCCGGAACGGATAACTATGTGAATTACCTGTTACCAGGTATTCTGCTTATGGCGATCGCAAGCGGAATCGCCTATACGGCTTACCGCCTGTTTATGGATAAGCAGCGGGGCATTTTCGAGCGCTTTCACACCATGCCGATTTCACGTTCCGCCTTGCTTTGGGGGCATGTGCTGACCTCGCTCGTATCCAACGCCATATCGCTTCTCGTCATCGTTCTCGTAGCGTTGATTATGGGCTTTCGTTCGTCAGCAGGCATATTGCCATGGCTTGCCGTAGCAGGCATACTCGCATTGTTTACACTGGCCTTAACTTGGGTCGCGGCGATTTCCGGACTGACCGCAAAAACAATTGAAGGTGCAAGCGCGTTTTCCTATCCACTTATCTTCCTGCCATTTATCAGTTCAGCATTTGTGCCGACCGAGTCGATGCCGTCAATCGTTCGCGCTTTTGCCGAAAACCAGCCGGTGACCTCGATCGTGAACGCCATCCGTGCGCTATTGGCAGATCAGCCGGTGGGCAATGATATATGGGTCGCTCTTGCGTGGTGCGTTGGGATATTGTTCGTAGCCTATTTCTTTGCAATGAGGGTGTATAAAAAACGGGTGTGAAAAAAGATCAGCTTTTACTGAATATAAGGGCGCAGCTGATTAGCAGTGTAAAAGTACGAATGTCGTTATAATCACTTATACTGAACTTACATCAAGAGGGTATTTATCCAATTTACCGTGCTGTGACAATACAGTGGGATCTAAGGAAAGGGTCTACGTAAATGAATTCTACGGATGCAGTGCATTTCCTAAGTGCCGAAATATCGGCTCAGCTTAAAGCACCCAGGTGGTGCTTTTTATTGTGCCTTACGACTCATTTTTGCAGTCTCCTTCAGTCCCACGTCTCGATTCCTTTTTCACTAAACTGCTAACGAAACAATGCTACCGTTTGTGCCGGCAGCCTCGTTTCGTTCTGTTTGAGCTATAGTTCTCGTTAGTGAAATGAATTGTTGTCAGTAGTCTTTTGGATTATCCTTATCGATACTTTTGATAAAAACCCCAAGTCGAGAACAAGATTATATTTACTATTGGTAAGTTGCAATAAATCTTCAACAAAATATGTGCCAAAATCATTGGAGTTATCAGGTTCGCATTCATAAAAGTTATTACATTCTACTGTCCATCCCCCCTGTAATCTTAATGGTTGAATTTCATATGGTTTATTCATAAATTGCACCTCTTCCACTTAGTAGCCTACTTCCACTAACCTCGTTAACGGAGCGAGGCCGCCTATTGATCCTGCGGCAGCCTCGTGATGTGATTTAATTAGTTATCGTTTCCATTATTGTAATGATCCTCTTTTCTACCTGTGATACGGTTCTCCGCGCTTTCTATAACGGCAAGTAGAGGCCATCCTTTGCGAATAGATTTGCCTTGTAATACCACGATTACTGCTTATATTTGCATCGGGTTTGAAAATTTGCCTTGCCCTCTAAAACATTCTTTAAGAATGTTTTTGATGCCTCCAATTGTGCTTCCAGCTCCTGAATATATTTAATTTTTTCCGCAACCAGTGCCTTCTTCTCTATATGTGAACTCTCATTTATGAGTAAAATTAATTCCTGAATCGTAAAACCTAACGTGAGCAGCATTCTCACATCCTGTAAATAATCAACCACTTCTTCATCATATATGCGGTAATTATTTTCATCCCTTGATATAAACTGCTCCGGGATCAACTGTTTGCGTTCATAGAATCGCAAGGTAGATATGGGTAACTCTGTCAGCCTAGAAACTTCATTCGCTTTCATCATCTATTCCCTTCTGAACTTACAATAATTTGTATTTGCTGTGAACCAAGGTTCATAGTTCATACTAACAACATGATAACCAGAGACTATCGCGACTGTCAAAATATCTGGTCACATCAAAAGGAGAGATTACATGCAAAAACATTTCCAGAATAACGATTTTACCAACATTATTACTGGCCGGCGTTCCGTAAAGCTTTACGATGAGGACGTCAAAATTTCAAAGGAAGAATTGCAAGCTATCATAAAAGAAGCAAGCTTAGCGCCTTCATCTGCGAATATGCAACCATGGCGTGTTATCGTAGTTCATTCCCCTGAAGGGAAAAACAAACTTCGGCCTCTTGTACAGTTTAATACGAGACAAAATGATACATCTTCGGCGATGCTCATTATTTTGGGCGATACTCAGAGTGAATTATACGTAGAAGAAATTTATAATAAAGCTGTAGAATTAGGGAAAATGCCTAGCGATGTACGCGACAAGCAGGTCACACAAATTATGAGCATGTTTCCTCAAATACCGAGAGAATTAAAGATCGAAATTGCCAAAGTCGATGCAAGTTTATTTGCCATGCAGCTAATGCTGGTAGCCCGTGCGCATGGATATGACACCAATCCTATGGGTGGCTTTGAACGTGATAAGGTTGTTAGTGCATTTGATCTGGATGACGAACGATATGTACCAGTCATGCTCCTCTCAATCGGAAAGGCGAAAGAAGAGGGCTATGAATCTGTGCGCTTGCATAGTGAGCAAATTACTTTTTGGCGCTAATATGAATTCACATTCCCATTGAACAGAGAAAGTCGGACCGGTAACTGGTCCGACTTTCCTCAACTGTTATGTCCATCTTATGCTAAGAGCTTCTCGAACGTCTCATGCACTTCCTCCGACAACTGAATGCCCAAAGTGTTCACATTCTCGACAACGTGCTCAGGAATGACTTGACGCTACGACAGTGTCTAGACGTCGAGATGTCGCAGCCCATTCATCGATAGGTGGACAGAGCTATTTATTTGACCAGACGCTAGCCCGAAACCTACATACACTTAAATAAATCCATGCCCCGCAAGGAATTTCACAAAAAACTTGCCCTTACTTATGATAAGGTTCTTCTCCGCGCTGTCTGTATCGGCAAATTTTTGCAAGATGGCCCTTACTTCGCTTTATTCAACTAACGTCTTCGTTAGTTGAATACTAAGACCATTATTGTCCATCCCGAAGCAAAGCACGGTATGGAAATCTCTGTGTATGATCGTCCGCATCGAGTCAAGCAGGCAGTTGCATAATCATTCATACTTCTTTATAATTACACGTTGTTCATGTTCATACTACAAGTTAGGAGAGAAACATAGTGAAGAAGCATTACCGTTATACGACGCTGTTATTGTTGATGCTGGTGCTGCTGACCGGCCTTCCTGTTCAGACCACTTATGGGGCAGGTAGCCAGTCGGAGAACACCCTTGTTCTGGGTACCAGCGCTGAATTTGCGCCCTATGAATTTCATAAAACTATAAATGGAAAAGACCAGATCGTGGGCTTTGATATTGATATTGCTCGTGAAATTGCCAAGGACATGGGAGCAAAGCTTATTATTGAGGACATGAGCTTTGATGCCTTGCTGCCCGCTTTGCAAAGTAGCCGGGTTGATCTGGTAATATCCGGAATGACACCAACAGATGAACGCAGGAAAAGTATCGACTTCTCCGACAACTATTACCAATCCAAGCAGGTATTAATGGTTCGTACCGAAGATAAAGAACGCTACAAGAGTATGGATAGCTTGAAGGGTGAAAAGATCGGCGCACAAAAAGGCTCCGTTCAAGAGGAGATTGCGCGATCCATTCAGGAGGCTATTATTACATCTCTTGACCGCATACCGGACCTTGTTCTGCAGTTACAGACGAAACGAATTAATGCCGTCATTCTGGAAGACACCGTTGCCGTCGGTTACCTGCAGAACAGCGCGCTTACACTTGCGGAAGCCGTTCCGGACGATGCACCTGTTCAAGCGGCGATCGGCATCCGCAAAGGCAACACAGAGTTGCTGGCACAAGTCAATTCGACGGTCGCCCGTCTAAAGAGCGAGAACCGTATTACAGAGATGGTTAAACAAGCGAGTATGCTGTCTGTAGATAAGCCGCAATCATCTGGAAATATATTTACAATATTCTGGGAATACCGCAGCTATTACGCGATTGGCCTCGGTTATACGGTGCTGTTGTCTGCGCTTGGCGTCCTGTTTGGCTTCATGATTGGCTTGATCATCAGTCTGCTGCGAATGTCACGTATCCGGGCGATAACCTTGCTGGGTACAACGTATGTTGAGATTTTGCGCGGTACACCTATGTTGGCGCAGCTTTTGATTATCCACTATGGGCTGGCGCTCACGCTGGGGATCAACTTTACCCCGTTGCAGTCAGGTATTATCACGCTGTCCCTGAACAGTTCAGCTTATTTGGCGGAAATTTTCCGTGCGGGTATTCAAGGCGTGGATCGCGGGCAGATGGAAGCAGCCCGTTCGCTTGGAATGAGCAGGTGGCTAGCGATGCGTCATGTTATTTTGCCGCAGGCGTTTAAGTCAGTCCTTCCCGCGATCGGAAATGAGTTTATTACGATTATCAAAGAATCGTCCATTATATCCGTGATCGGAATGGCAGATATTATGTACCAGGCTGGAGTCGTGAAGAATATCACGTACAAGGGACTTAGCCCGCTCATTATTTCAGCTGCGATTTATTTTGTATTGACTTTCACGCTGTCCAAGCTGCTTGGCGCATGGGAACGGAGGATGGGAGCTAGTGATCACCGTTAAAGATTTACGCAAATCATATGGAGAAGCAGAAATTCTCAAAGGAATAGATATCAGCATCGAAGGCGGTGAGGTCGTCGTTGTCATCGGGCCGAGTGGCTCGGGGAAAAGCACCTTTCTGCGCTGCATCAACCTTCTGGAGCAGCCCAGCGGCGGGGAAATCCTGTTTGAAAACGAGTCCATTACCGCCCGTGGGCACAACATTAACGCCACCCGGGAGAAAATGGGCATGGTGTTCCAGCATTTCAACTTGTTTCCGCATAAGACCATTATGCAAAATCTGACCCTGGCACCTACCAAGGTGAAAGGCCTGTCAACCGTTGCAGCGGAGAAAACTGCGTTGAAGCTGCTGCACACTGTTGGACTGGCAGATAAAAAGGATTGCTACCCTTCCCAACTCTCCGGCGGACAACAGCAGCGGATTGCCATTGCACGCGCCTTGGCGATGCAGCCGCATGTGATGCTATTTGACGAGCCGACCTCGGCACTTGATCCGGAAATGGTAGGAGAGGTGCTGGATGTTATGAAGAAGTTGGCTAAAGGTGGCATGACGATGATTATCGTGACCCATGAGATGGGATTTGCCCGTGAAGTAGGCGACAGAATTGTGTTTATGGATAAAGGTGTGATCGTGGAGGAAGGGACTCCTGAGCAAGTGTTTGGAAACCCGTCTAACACCCGCACGAAAGATTTTTTGGCGAAAGTTCTATAGGATAGTTATTTCTTTAGATACGAATTATTATTTAGAGTAAAAAGATTTGCCTTAGAGACACTGTTCTCTGAGGCTCTTTTGTTTGAGTACCTGCATAAACCTATCCATCTAGTTTAACGATTCGAGCTTTCTTGCAGCTTAAGGCTGTCGAGAAAGTATCGGCAGCTTTTTTAACCACAGAATTTATATGTTTTTGGGGGAAGCGAAGCTTACCCCTTATTTATATTCGTTTTGTTTAATACGACACTGCGTTAGTCTGGTGCAATATAAGTGACTTATACAAAGTATCAAAATGGGATTTTTTTTAACCAGTTTTAAACTTGTCTTGCTAAACTGTTCAAGTGGTTAACTATTGCAAGAAGAGGGAGATCGACATGAAACAATTAGCAAGAAGCTGGAAAGTTGTCCTTGCAGCCATTCTCTTGGCGGCTATATTTCCCCGTCAGGCGGATGCAGCGATGAACAGAGCATTCAACACCGCCCTGGTCGGCGATATCGTCAATTTTGCAGGCAAGCAGTGGATCGTGCTAGATCCGGCAACCAGTTATGTGATGGAGGTAGGCTTTGAAGATGCCCGCCCGTTTGATTCAGCGGCCGCTTCCTATTTTGACCCGACCAAGAGCAGTAATATTGGAAACTGGCTGAATACGACGTTTTATAATGGCCTTCCCAATAAGGAATATATCCAAAATACCGTATGGACTTTGAGGCCGGAAATGGTTGATTCTGAAGGGGTGGTACACCAATTTACTGTAACGGCTAACTTCGCTCTGCCAACTGCCGATGATTGGGCTAATATTAAACACTACTTCGGTTGGATGTCACAAAAGGCATTCTGGACATTTTCGCCCGATACTAACTTTGAATTTAACAAATTAATTGGCACGAATGGCGGGGGTTATCCCGTCGCAGCTAATAGTACGGGAGTCTATGTTCGTCCAGTCCTGCACTTCAAGCAAGGTTTGTATCTGACACCGGGTGGCGACGTCACAGACAGTGCGGGAACCGTAGGATCAGCTGAGATTGCAAATGGCAGTATCGGTTCACAGCATCTTTCAGATATCGTAAAAATGAATCAAAGCCCCGTCTTTACTGTCGTCCAGGGACAGTCGTTCAACCTGGTGGTGGCCGGAAGTGAGGACTTGGCGGATGGTTTAAGTTCAGGGGGCGTGACTGTCAGAAATGGAGATATAGGGGACGGATATATTCAATTGTCTGGCGTGCTACCGACAAACGGCATTCAGGTACTGAAGCTTGGGGGATATTCGTTCGTGTTTCAAGTAATCCCGGCGCCGAACACTTCTACTGTAACGGCTACTTTCAATTAAGCAGGGGCGATCGAGAATGGGAAAATACCGCTATATATGGATCACCTGCATCTTTTGGCTGATGCTCGCTTGTCATGCTTTCGCTTCAACAGCTTTATCTAACGGACAGCTGGTTAGCGACGGATCTACGGTACACGAGGTCAATTTGACGGTAGCTGTCATGGATACATCAGGCAACTACATTTACCGTGGTGCCGACGTTGCAGTCTTCGAAGGAGCTTCTAAGAGCGGTCCCTTTACTGCGAAATCAGGCAAATTAACACGAGTCCTAACAGATAGTACGAGCATAGCTGTTGCTCTGGGCAGCGCAGCAGACTATGAAGCGGGCAAATGGTATAAAATAGGCTACCGAATCCTATACAGCCCAATTGGACAGGGCTCCGATACGATCGTGATCGGCGAGCAAGCGAATGGCAAAGACGGGTGGAAATTAGCGCAAGATGGAGCCGGGTACGATTTAATGTTTTCAGTATATAAAGCACCCCCGAGCGCGCCAGTGATCAGTGCTGACCCAGTTGCGCCAACGAATGGCGTAGTGACGGTCACGATCAATTATCCGAGCGATGCCGTGCAGAAGAAATACCGGATCGGATCAGGTTCGTGGCAGGATTATACGGGACCGATCAGCATTGTGGAAAATGGGACCGTTGATGCGTACGCCGTTGATGCAGCAGGCAACCAGAGCGAGCAACGATCGTACACTGTTAGCAATATTGACAAGACACCACCTGTAATTATTCCCTATGTGACGGGAATTACGGTATCCCCTAAATCAGTTCAACTGAAGCTGGGCAGCCAAGAGAACCGGCAACTGCAAGTCACCGCAGCCGTGTCGGACAACACGACACGCGATGTGACGGCTGCACTCGAAGGGACCACTTACGCGAGCAGTGATATGAACGTTGCGACGATTTCACTTAACGGCCTCATCGCCGCTAAACAAGCAGGTCAGTCTGTTATTACCGTCACAAACGGAGTTTACAGTGACACTGTGAACCTCACGATTAGCCCGGCGGATGTGATCGTCAATCCGCCGCCACCGGCGACACCTCCCTATGTGACGGGAATTACGGTATCCCCTAAATCAGTTCAACTGAAGCTGGGCAGCCAAGAGAACCGGCAATTGCAAGTCACAGCAGCCATGTCGGATAACACGACACGCGATGTGACGGCTGCACTCGAAGGTACCACTTTTGCTAGCAGCGACGTGAACGTTGCGACGGTTTCACTTAACGGCCTCATCGCCGCTAAACAAGCAGGACAGTCTGTTATTACCGTCACAAACGGAGTTTACAGTGACACTTTGAACCTCACGATTAGCCCGGCGAATGTGATCGTCAATCCGCCACCACCGGCGACACCTCCCTATGTGACGGGAATTACGGTATCACCGAAATCTGTTCAACTGAAGCTGGGCAGCCAAGAGAACCGGCAATTGCAAGTCACAGCGGCCATGTCGGATAACACGACTCGCGATGTGACGGCTGCATTCGAAGGTACCACTTTTGCTAGCAGCGACGTGAACGTTGCGACGGTTTCACTTAACGGCCTCATCGCCGCTAAACAAGCAGGACAATCCGTCATTACAGTTACGAACGGAGTCTATCAAGATAACGTGAAGGTTACGGTTAGCCCGGTCGATGTCATCGTCAAAACGCCTCCCAGCGATACGTCAAATGGAAATATACCATCAGGAGCAGAGAATCCTATGATTCCATCAGCAGCTACAGTGATGAGTGCCGAGCGTGAAATCCGAGCGACTGAAGGCGGTACGGTCAAGCTAGATAATGTCGTATCCATCGATATTCCGGATGGTGCCTTATCTAAGGATGGTAAGATTACCATAGTGGTAATACCGACAGAACATGCCCCGGCATTCTCGGGGATGAGCCGTTTAAGTCCTATTGTAGAATTCACTAGCAGTGAGAATAACGCATTCCAAAAGCCGTTAAAGCTGAGCTTCAGCTATGAGTCACAAAACATAGAAAAAGGAAAAGTTCCTGCTGTATTCTACTATAATGAGAATCAAGCGCGTTGGATCTATGTTGGTGGGCAAGCTGGGCAGGACGGTTCCATCGTGATGGAAATCAATCATTTTACCAAATTCGGGGTTTTCGCGGTTAGCTTGAAGGTATTCTCTGATCTTTCAGGGCATTGGTCGCAAGCCTATGCACAACGTTTAATTGGCATGGGGGCCATTCATGGGTATGAGGACGGAACGTTCCGGCCTGACCAAACGGTTACCCGAGCGGAGTTCGTCAAATTGCTCGCGGACTTGCTCGCTTTGAAGCCGGCTGCTGGCTCAACAGCATTTTTAGACAGCACGTCGATCCCTGATTGGGCTAAAGATGCAGTTGGCTCGGCCGTTCAAGCAGGCTGGGTTCAGGGAGATGGAGTCCAAGGCCATGCGCAGTTTAAACCCAATGAGCCTGTGACTCGAGCCGAAATCGCGATGATCTTCTCAAGAATATTACCATCGCATTCTGACTCCGCTACTCCCGTTCAAACGGTGTTTTCCGATCAAGTGAGCATACCGGAGTGGGCTCACCCAGCCATTCAATGGATCGCCTCTCAGCATCTGATTAACGGGTATCCGGACGGATCCTTCAGAGCTGAGGAACCGGCCACAAGAGCCGAAACGGTGAAGATGTTGAGTATGCTTCTGTCAGCACTTCATCTTTAATTTTTAGCTCAAGGCTGATTTGCTGCACGAGAAATACAACAAAAATGATTTACTCACTGCGCCACGAAGTTTCCATCCTAAGACTTAAAAAGCACCGCGACTCCATTTCTGACCGAAAGGAGTACGCGGTGCTTTGTCGTTCGCACGTATCTACAGCTTAAAGGTTAAGTTCGAGTTTGGGCGTTATTACAACGGTTATTCGTTTTATGTCGATGCGGCTAAGCGAATCTACAATCCGGATAGGGTGTTGTACTTCTTTAACGGAATTCAACGAAAATTCCCCCATCCTCTACAGGTGGCGGGATGAATCGCTGGAAATGGATCGACCAATCACAGCTTCAATCCAAGCGAATGAAAATAACCCTATTTACTTTTATCCTAAGGTATGGTACTTTTATTTCGACAGATATAGAAATAATGACAATAAGCAAAGGTGAGGTAACGATGGTCGAGGATAACGCGGAGGTACGGCAAGCCGTCAAAGTATACAAAGCACTAGGAGAACCGACCCGGCTTAAAATTGCCCTGTTGCTTACCGAAGAGAGGAATTTGTGCTGCTCCGATATCGGAAGCAAGCTGGAATCCATCGCTGGCTCGACACTATCCCATCACCTGAAGCAATTGACGGATTGCGGTCTGCTCGATCTCCGTAAGGATGGAACGTATATCTACTACAGCGTGAACCGCGAAATAGCACAAAAGTATGCACCGTATTTGCTGGAATAATTTTTTGTCATTATTTCTATATTTCTAGAAATATAGAAGATCGGACAGAGAGAGGAGTAAGAAAATCATGTCATACGCTTGGAAAATTTACATGTTGGCCGCCGTCAGTTTTCTTGTCGGAACGTCGGAGTTTATCATCGCAGGCATTTTGGATAAAGTTGCGGAGGATATCGGTGTCTCGGTGTCCGCTGCAGGACAGCTCATTACCGTTTTCTCGCTCGCTTACGCTTTCGGGACCCCTATCCTTATGGCCGTTACTGCCCGCTTGGAGCGACGGAAGCTGCTGCTTTACTCACTCGGCCTTTTCGTAATAGGAAACGGAATCACCTTTATTTTGCCCGGATATGAATCTCTAATCGGATCTCGGATCATCTTGGCACTCAGTACCGGGGTGTTTGTCGTTACGGCCATGACCGTAGCCTCCAAGATGGCTCCGCCTGAAAAGCAAGGCAGCGCCATAGCGACACTCGTTATGGGCTTCAGTACCTCGCTGATCATCGGCGTTCCTCTTGGAAGAGTTGTCGCTTCCGCCTACGATTGGAAAACAATTTTCGGGGGAATCGGCGTACTCGGGCTGTTCGCTATGCTTGTTATTGCCTTCACGATTCCGCAAACGGATGGCGAAGAGCCAGTGCCGCTTCGCAAACAGTTGGCGCTGTTGAAGGAACGAAAAATCGTTTTGGCCTTGTCTGTAACCTTCTTCTGGATCGGTGGATATTCGATTGCCTATACGTACATTTCGCCATTTCTACTTACCGTTACGGGAATGAGCGAAAAATGGGTGAGCATCGGATTGTTCGCTTTCGGCATCGCAAGCTTGATCGGCTCTAAGCTCGGAGGCTATAGCACAGACAAATGGGGATTCCCCCGCACGCTGGTCGGCGGCATGCTGCTGCACGCAGTAGCTCTAATCCTGTTATCGCTGGCAGCTCTATCCCCTGCTCTCGTGTTCCCGCTTCTAATGCTCTGGTCGTTCTCGGCCTGGTCGTCGGGTCCTACGCAGCAGGTTCATTTAATTACGCTTGCTCCGCAAGCTTCCGGCATTATGCTTAGTCTAAACATGTCGGTCGTGCAGCTTGCCATGGCCGCCGGAGCGGGGATCGGGGGCATCGTCATAGAGCAAGCGTCGTTACCGGCCATCAGTTGGATTGGGGCGGCGGGAGTTACCATCGCCGCAGGGACAGCCGCCGCATCGCTCGGACTATCTCGCTCCCATTCGCGTAGGAAGTTGGAAGAGCGAAATTTGAGGGAAGCGGAAGCCTGATTGAACAAATAGGAAGCCAAATTTCACGATAGCTCTTCACTGTTCCGCAGAAGGCTGCCGATCCCCCGGTAGCCTTCTCTTTTGGAAGGCCTATACATTCGGAAAGATATGGTTGAGGTGTTTGTCGTAACACTCAAAGACCCGATGAGTAGTCGTAGTCGTTTTGCTTGTCCCACTTGGTTTACTAGATTGGCTAGTTTTAATGCCCAAACCAATAATGTTGAATTCCTCCTTTATCACCTAAAAAGCCCCACTTAGTCTTATTTACCTGGCTTACTAAAGAAAATAAGAGTTCCATATTCTTCAATGATGTGTACTTTCAAGAAGAAAGTTCAGCCCAGATGAGAAAGCCCGAATGGTACTGGTGTCGAGAGAAAATAAAGTAATAGACTGCCACTGTTTGATTGAACTATCGTACCCGTTAGCTTAGTCATATAAGTTTCTTTTTATGGACCTTTAATCTTGATTGATAATTTTTGAAATAAATTCTCTCCTGCTGATTTAAATGTTTTATTCCTACTTATAAACTCTTCTACTTCTGATAATTTTGCAGGCCGATAACCTGGACCGTTGCATCCACAGGAATGATACGTGAATCCGTTATTATACAGAAATTCTGCTTTTGTCCATTGCTTCTTATCATCTTGCCTTGGTGCTTTGAAATCATGGCCCATATCTTTCATAATTTCATTGCACTGGGGACATTTATAAAGTCTATTTTTATTCTCCGTTTCACTAAGTTCAAGATTAGATGTCTTGAGACAATAAAGTATTAGACTGGATGTATTGAATTCGCGCGATTTTTCGATTTACAAACCGTCACACTCCGAAAAAAAAGTATTAGACTAACCTAAAAAATGAAACAACAGCAGCCATGGAAAGAAAATAAAGTTCTAGACTGCTGCTGTTTTATTGAACTAACGCCCCCAATAGTCCAATAACAGGACATTCTATCTTGAATGTTGCTCTTGACTTGGAGTGTACTCCAAGTTGTATAGTGATCGTAAGTCAAGTAAATATCACTTTTAGGAGGAGTAATCATGAGCACATCAAAAATAGTTTTGATCACTGGCGGAAACAAAGGTATTGGTCTTGAGACTGCTAGGCAATTGGGCAAACTAGGATTCACAATATTGCTCGGTTCAAGAGATGAAGCAAGGGGACAGGAAGCGACGGCTACCCTGACGGCTGAGAACATAAATGCAAAGGCAATTACCCTGGACATAACAGACTTGGATACAATACAATCCGCAGTAAAACAAATTGATGATCAGTATGGAGCTCTTGATGTTCTGATTAATAACGCTGGCGTGTGCTTGGAAAGTGGTCTTCCTCCGAGTCAACACGAATTAACTGTTCTAAGGAATACTTATGAGACAAATGTTTTCGGCAGTTTTTCTGTCACTAAGGCAATGCTCCCCTTGATTAAAAAATCGCCTGCTGGCAGAATTGTAAACCTTTCAAGTGGCTTGGCTTCCTTGACCGAGTATAATACCCCGGAATCGGATGCCGAAAAATACGGAGTAAATTTGCTCGCCTACATGAGTTCGAAAACGGCTGTCAATGCACTAACAGTCTTGTTTGCCAAAGAATTAAAAGATACGCCGATCAAGATAAATTCAGCTGATCCAGGGTACACAGCTACGGATTTGAATGGGCATACGGGTTATCGTACCGTTGAACAGGGCGCTTCCATTGTCGTGAAACTCGCCACCCTTCTGGGCGATGGTCCGAACGGCGGTTTCTTTGATGAGAACGGAGTGATACCGTGGTAATACGTCAGGAGGTGCGGCAAAGTGATCGACATGCCCGAAACCGTAAGCTCAATTAAACAGGCGGCTGAATTCACGGGTCTGTCGGAAGATACGATCCGCTATTACGAGAAAATCGGCTTACTTCCGTATGCCGACCGCAAAGCAAGCGGACACAGAACGTACAGTAAACATCAATTGGAAGGCATGGTCTTTTTAACGAGACTCAAAGCAACCGGAATGACACTGGAAGAAATGAAGCGTTTCCGCAAGCTTTACGAAATGGGTGAAGCTTCACTCCCTCAGAGAGTCTCCATTCTAATCGAACACAAGAATAGAATTCAGAACGAGATTGACAGATTACTGGAGACACAAAGGATGATTGATTACAAAATTGACACTTATAAAGAGGTCCTTGTAAATCCGGATTTAAACAAAAAATGGAAATCCCCATTTGCCGATTGAGAGCTTTCTTATTGAACTCTTCTGCCCTTTAATCAACGGGTGCAAGTCTAATACTTTGATATGAACGAAACCTGTCATGCGCCTTTGTTGCTCTCTAGTTTTTGACAAACTTAAATAAAAGTCTGTCAAGATTGTGCCTAGCGTTTTTTTATATTGCCTTCCCATTAAAATTCATGCTACTTTAAGAGCAGATCGCACAAAACAGGAGTAATGAAAGCGAGGGAATGGTCATGCTGTACGAGCTGCGTATTTACACGATGTACGAGGGTAAAATGGAAGCCATTCAACAGCGTTTCAGCCAGCATACGCTCACGATCTTTGAGCGGCTGGGGATAAAAGTAACCGATTTCTGGATCGATCAAACTGGCCTTTCGAAGCTGTATTACGTATTGGCATATAAAGATACGGACGAACGTCAGCAGCTTTGGGGCACATTCCGGCAAGATCCCGAGTGGATCGAGGTGAAACGCAAGTCAGAAGAGGATGGGCCGATTATTGAAAATATCCAAGAGATTTTCATGAATCGTGCTTCATTTTTTACACCGTAGATCAGTGTTCTATCGGATGCAAGCAAAGGTTCGTGTGCGCTGCCTCAGGGTTAGTGCTTTCCTTGACAGGGGCCCTGATCTTCCATACTTCAAGGGTTTTACCGGCCTGCCTTACGGCGAGTAACGGGTGCAGGGAGTGTACTCCCTGCGTTTCCCCTTTAGGGGGACGGAAGGGGGGATCATTCTTTAGCTCGGAGGCAAAAGCAAATCGCTGGTTAGCAATCTGATATTCGTGAATTCTCACACATTCTACATACGTCTGAAGAGTTTACCGCTAACTATTTACGGGCATCAGCCAAAAAACTTGCTCAAAAGTATTACGCGGATTTTCTCTTCACCTTGCCTGATTCTGACTCCGAGATAAAAAATGATCCCGACCCCTCATCACCACCTCTCCAAATTTAATCATGCTTTACTTAACCCAACCCAGAACGCAATAGCAACGGTAATTGCTCCCTTATGTTTCCCTATACGTATCATACTTTTATATTTCTTGTGTAGACGATTCTGTACTTCCCAAGCGATAGCTTGTACCTCTGGTGGCAGACCGGCAATGCGCTCTCTCATCGTCCTCTTAACCGAGGGACTGTGGCGGTAGCTCCAAGCTAATTCCACTAATACTCTTCGGAGATGGGCGTTGCCGGTCTTCGTAATCTTACCTTGCCAGCGGCTATCTCCGGTAGAGCTTTCACTAGGTACAAGCGCGCAATAGCTCATGAAAGATGTGGGGTTCGGAAAACGCGATATATTGCAAATCTCCGATGCAAGTGTTGTTGCTGTAAGAACTGCTACGCCTCGTAATGCTTGTAACGCTTGGATGAGTGGAGCTTGTACATTCGTTTTTGCTTGTTGTTCAATTTCCTTTTCATACCTTTTGATTCTTTCTTTCGTTTCCCATATGGTTTGGCGGTACTCTTGAAAAGCAAGACGCTGGCAGTCGTCTGTAAATTTCAACGCCTCAAGCCACGCTTCGTAAGCATACGTCCATGGTGTAGAGCCCTTCGGATCTACAAGCTGGTTTCGTAACAGAAACTTTCCTATCCGTTGCTTGTGCCGGTTCAAATCTTCCTTCGCATCTTCCCTGGCACGAACTAAGTCTCGTAGCGCTTCATCCTCGGGTGTGGGGGCGTAGACAGATGTGAGCTCGCCAGCGCGAAACAATTGCGCCAAACGCAAAGCGTCCCTTTTGTCTGTCTTTACCCGATCTCCTGCACGTTTAAGAATTAGAGAGGGAGCAACGACGGTACACGAAATTGCCATCTCCAACAGCCAACGGTAGAGTACATATCCTGTAGGTCCGGCTTCATAGCATACTTCCAGTACAATTTCTTCTGTTTTGCGTAGTTGCTGCATAAGTTTGCGGACGGCTTCTTTCGTATGCGGAATCGTCCCCCAATAGCGAGACTCTTGTCTACCTTCTTCTGCGATAGCAACTGCGATTTTGGATTTAGACACGTCTAGGCCGACGTATTTTGTGGAAATACTCATAGTAGTAACCAACTCCTTTTTGTTTTGTAGCTCTGATTTGGCAACCAATGGTTCACTGACTCACTGTACAATGCCATTGTTTCCAAATTAACCTACGTAGAAGCAAACTGGGATGTTGGTTTCGTTCATTATAACTATTTTATCTAACAATTGGAGAAATCAATTTGACTTAAGCGATTGGTTTACGAATTAGCCTAATTCTATCGCCTAACGTAGATGCCATCCTCATCTCCCTTTCATAAAAAAAATATCCCGATGAAGTATTTATCATCGGGACTTTTCTGAGGGGTAATTTCCCGTCTCTAAGGACGACTTTGCGAAGCTGACCAAGATTCCGATCGCGGTCTACTATGGACCAAGATCTGCAAGCGTGTAAAGACCGATTCCAATTCCCGAATTCATAATTCGTCCCTCGACCTCCGCTTAAATCAGCAAGAGAATTCGGTTCCCAGATGGATCGCTTGTAGCAAATGCACTATTTTCTTCTGAAACGGGTACACCAATATTTTGCAGATTAGCTACAGCGCGATCTCTTGCTGCAGCATTGGGATAGATTAAAGTAAACGATTGAAGACCGACGCTGTTTTCAGATGGTTTGGGTGCCCCTACACCGTTCCATGTATTCAATCCAATGTGGTGATGGTATTTTCCCGTTGAAATAAAAAGCGCCTGCGTCCCATATCGATTTACAACCTCGAAACCGAGTCCCTTCACATAAAACTCCTCTGTCTTTACCAATTCCGATACATGCAAATGGATATGGCCCATCATGGTATCAGCCGGCAATCCATTCCATGCCTGTTGCTTCACCCCTGAAAGAAGGTCCCTGAAATCCAATGGGTCAACAGCCATTTCCACTTCGCCATGATTCCATTTCCATTCCGAAGGTTCACGATCTCTATAAATTTCGATCCCGTTTCCATCTGGGTCTGACAAGTAAAGGGCTTCGCTGACAAGATGGTCCGAAGATCCGAACCGAAGTCCAATATTGGCAAAATGCTGAACAATTTGAGCCAAATCGGAACGTGTAGGAAGAAGTAGGGCGAAATGGTACAGCCCTGTCGTTTTCCCCTGCATTGGTGCAACGTTATCCGGTTGTTCGATGGATAACAGTATCGTTTTTCCATCCGCTGTAAGGTTTGCTGATTTTTCTGTTTGTTCCAGGACCTTAAAGCCAATGACTTCTTGATAAAACTTCAAAGCACATTCTAAGTCTTGAACCTTAAGGTTCACTTGCCCGACATTAGTGTTCGGTTCCCGGTGAAAATCACTCATGATACGCACCCCTTCTTAAGCATTTTTCGAGCGATAAATAATATTTTCTAATGCCCAGAATGATTTGTTCTTCAGGGCAAGATAGATGGAAATTGCAAACAAAGCCACTTCAAGTTCATAACCAGCCATCTGTCCGTTTCCAAGGAACCCGACCGCGAGTTTAACCTTGAGAGTTGCAACAGCCAAGATAAGCGCGAATAAACCGGCAACAACCCTTGTTCCTTCTATCGCCTAATGTAGATGCCATCCTCATCTCCCTTTTATAAAAGAAAAATGTCCCGATGAAGTATTTATCATCGGGACTTTTCTAAGGAGTATTTTCCGAGTTTTTTTACATAGGACATCGCTGTGATGTCATCAAAAATATCCGAGTTACAATCTTTCTGCAGAGTTACAAGTTATTTTTATCAGTTACATTGTTTATTTTTCAGTTACACACAATATTTAACGCATTCACAGCAGTGTCTAATTAACCAAAACCTACTCCACCGTCACGCTCTTCGCCAAATTACGAGGCTTATCAACATCATTACCACGCGCCAACGACGCGTAATACGAAAGCAGTTGTAGCGGTATGACCGACAACGCAGGCGATAGAACATCCAGCGTCTTCGGAATAACGAAGGTGCTATCTACAGACTTCTGCAGCTCCAACTCGCCTTCAACGGCAATTCCGAGTACATTTGCGCCGCGAGCTTTCACTTCTTTAATATTGCTTACCGTTTTCTCAAGCAGTTCATGCTGAGTAGCCAACGCAATCACCGGAACACCATCCTCGATGAGCGCTAGTGTACCGTGCTTCAATTCGCCTGCGGCATAAGCCTCAGAGTGAATGTAAGAAATCTCTTTCAGCTTCAAAGAGCCTTCCATCGCTACAGCATAATCCAAGCCTCTTCCGATGAAGAAGAGATTATCGTGCTTAGCCATCTCCTCAGCAACTACTTTAATGGCTTCCGCTTGCGCCAAAATTTCTTCCACTTGAGCCGGCAGCTCTTTCAATGCTTTAACCGCTTCTTTAATCTCATCCGATGTTTGTGTTCCTAACGTTTGAGCCAGGTGCAAGCCAAGCAGATAGAAAGCAATTAACTGAGAAGTATATCCCTTAGTAGACGCAACTGCAATTTCAAGGCCCGCCCAAGTTGTGATCACATCATCTGCTTCACGTGCTACTGAGCTTCCTACCACATTTGTTATGGCCATAACATGCGCACCACAACGTTTAGCTTCACGAAGCGCAGCAAGCGTATCAGCCGTCTCACCAGACTGGCTAACTACGATGACAAGTGTATCCTTCGTGATAATCGGTGAACGATAACGATATTCCGAGGCAACATCCGTTTCCACCGGAATGCGCGCCAATTTCTCAATAACATACTTGCCAACCATACCGGCATGATAGGCTGTACCACAAGCGACAATATGAACACGACTAATGTTGCGAATCGCTTCAGCAGTAATCGTAAGCTCGTTCAGCGTCACGCTAAGACCATCTGGGGAAATACGGCTGCCCATTGTGTCACGGTAAGCTTTGGGTTGGTCATAGATTTCTTTCAACATAAAGTGATCAAATCCGGCTTTTTCAGCCGTTACAATGTCCCAATCGACATGAAACATTTCCCTGGAAATAAAATTCCCCTCTAAAGTCATTAATTCGACACCATCGCGCGTCAATAGCGCCATTTCGCCATCATTCAAAATAAACACATTACGTGTATATTCAAGAATAGCAGGGATATCCGAACCAATGAAGTTCTCGCCTTCGCCAATACCGATAATCAAAGGACTAGCCTGACGCACAGCGACAAGGCGATCCGGCTCATATTCGGTCAGTACGCCTAGTGCGAATGCACCTGTCATATGCTTAACAGCTTTTTGAACGGCTTTGAGGATATCTCCTTCATACAAATCAGCGATTAAGTGAGAAATAACTTCTGTATCCGTCTCAGATACAAATTTATGACCTTTCGCAGTCAACTCTTCTTTGAGGCTAATATAATTTTCGATAATGCCGTTATGCACAACCGAAAATTTCATCGAATTATCCGTATGAGGATGAGAGTTCACATCCGAAGGCTTACCGTGTGTCGCCCAACGCGTATGTCCGATTCCAACGCTTCCGGTCAGTGGAGTTTCATCCAGCTTGGATTCAAGATTCGCGATACGGCCTTTTGCCTTCTTAATTTGTAAACCATCAGCCGTGTACACAGCTACACCTGCAGAGTCATAGCCTCTATATTCGAGCTTTTTGAGCCCTTCCAATAAAATTTCCTGAGAATTACGCTTTCCAATATAACCAACAATTCCGCACATAGTAGTACCTCCATAGTTTTATAAGCCTCTTTTATTAGGGCTATTTTTCAAAGATCCTGTTTTAATAAATCAATCAGATAGACAAGAAAAACGGCGAATCAAATAAACCATATATAAGGACGAACATTACGTTTTATAAATAAATAATTAAGTAGATGTTGGATACTTGTCAGCCTGGTCGCCCAAACGTTTTTGCTCTCCAACTTAACGGCACTCCTCATGCCGGAAGGTCCCCGCCGAATGTTTCGAACACCTTCACCTCGTCAACTCACCTGCGTAGTAGTAGCGTTTCTCACTACATTTCCGTCCCGCTTGCGAGTTCTGGCGCTATTTGTTGCTTAATTAACCTCTATCCTGCCTTTCCTTCTTGAGTCAAATACATCATATTCATTTTAGCGCGAACGCGCAACTTATTTTTTCTTGGAAAATCCCCCAATTAGCAAGAAGCACGAAAGGGGGATCCAAGTGTCCTACCCTTTATACTAATTGCTCTTGGATAACCTTAGCAATATCATGAACGTAAGCCTCAACTTGCTCCTTGTCAGGACCTTCAGCCATGACACGAATCAATGATTCTGTTCCCGAAGGACGCACCAATACGCGGCCGTTATCTCCGAGTTCTTCTTCCACTTTACGAATGGCATCTTCAATCACAGCGTTGTCCTTGAGCTTGCTTTTATCCGCAACGCGAATATTAACCAAAAGCTGTGGGAACTTACGCATAATTCCTTTTAACTCACTAAGCTTACGCCCTGAGTGGACAATCGTGTTTACCAGCTGTAAAGCCGTCAGAATCCCATCTCCGGTCGGAATGTAATCAAGGAAGATGACATGCCCCGACTGCTCTCCGCCTAAGTTATAACCGCCTTTACGCATCTCTTCCATCACGTAGCGATCGCCTACTGCGGTTTGCATAGCTTTAAGACCCGCTTTTTCAATTCCTTTGAAAAAGCCAATGTTCGCCATCACCGTCGTCACAATCGTGCCGTGGTTCAGCTTCCCTGTGCGATTCAGCGCATCGCCCAGAATGCTAAGGATGAAGTCGCCGTCGACTTCATCACCGGTCTCATCGATCGCGATCAGACGATCCGCGTCACCGTCAAAAGCAAGACCAATGGCTGCGCCATGTTTCACCACTTCTGCGCGAAGCTTCTCAGGATGCGTGGAGCCGCAATGATCGTTGATATTGCGACCGTTCGGCTCAGCGCCGATGGTGATCACTTCCGCTCCCAGCTCGCGGAAGACCGTAGGAGCCAGCTCGAAGGCTGAGCCATTCGCGCAGTCCAGAACGACCTTGTATCCCGCGAAAGACTCGGATACCGTCTCCTTCAAGAACGCCAGATAAGCGAACTTCGCATCCGGCGCATCCGAAACCGTGCCAATCTCGCCGCCGACGGGGCGAGGCAATTCATCCACAGCCGCGTCAAGCAGCTGCTCAATTTCAAGCTCCGTCTCATCTAGCAGTTTGAAGCCGTCGCCTCCAAAAAACTTAATCCCGTTATCCTCAACCGGATTATGCGAAGCCGAAATCATAACGCCTGCATCGGCTCCGAGCTTCTTCGTTAAATACGCTACCGCCGGAGTGCTGACGACACCGATACGAATAACTTCAACGCCAATCGATAGCAATCCTGCCACGAGAGAAGCTTCCAGCATGGGACCCGAGATCCGTGTATCTCTCCCGATCACGACTTTCGGATGCTTGGCCTGTCTCGTTAATACATATCCGCCACAGCGGCCTACCTTATAAGCTAATTCTGGTGTCAGTTCGCCATTAGCGACTCCTCGTACACCATCTGTACCAAAATATTTCCCCATGTTTATATTCTCCTCTTTTTCTACAACCCATTATGGATTTGTTACTTTGGTGCTTTCTCACTGATTTCTACAGTCGCCTTTACTTCTTGCGGCATACCCAGCTTCACATAAGTCGGCAGATTTAAGGTCACCTTCAGCTCATGCTTGCCTGGCGGCAAATTACTAACATCCAGGATCGCCTGTACATCTTGCACTTTCATTTGATCAATAAGTGCAGGAGCGCCTTCTACCGTAATGTTTAGCTTTGCCGTCTCCGGCAGTGTAACTTTGGTATTATAGTTTTCGTTTTGACCAATAATCGTGATCGGTACGTTTTCCAAAGCCTTCGTAATGGAAGGAACAATTTCCACGTGAACCGTAACTTTGGCAGGATCCAGTTGTGTTACTTTATTCCTTAAGGGAATGTCCAGTGCAAACTCCTTTGTTTCCTTCAGATCCTGAACACTCAGCTGCGGCCCTTGATAAAACTCTAGACGATCTACAACATCTTGAGTACCGTAGACAGTTACCTTGTCCGGATTTTGAGTAACCATCGCTATCGCGAAACCTTTCGGCGGCTCTCCACTAATCTTCATCTGCAGCGGAATGGTTTGGAACGGACTCGTGATTGGCACTTCAACATCGACAACAGAAGGATTAATATTCAATGTTACTTCTTTGCCATCTTTATCAAAAGCTTGCAGTCTCACTTGCTTCGTAACGGCAGCTTGGGCCTTATCGACCGAGACTTCGCCGCGAACATTCTCGATCTGATCCAGCTTGCTGGTCTGCGCAGTAATATACACTTTGGCTGGCTTCACAATCGGCTGTCCGGCTTTGAGGCCCGCTGCTGGTGTTCCTTTGACATTAATGACGACTGGCACTTCCTTCATCTGCAGCTCTTCGATAACCACATGAACCGTTCTAGGAACAATTTGTACATCTACATCTGAAGGAAAACCAACAGGTTTAAGCATGACTTGATGATCACCCTTGCCCACTTGCGTCAAGTCGAGCTCAATTTGATAGGAATTACTGGTCGTCACTTTCTTAACCGATGATTCCTTCCCTTTCACAATAATCTGTACATTAGCAGGAGCCATCGACGAAATGTGGTAGTGAGTCTCATCATATTTTGCCGTAATGGCTACGTTATTTATCGTTTCCTCCCGCTCGCGGAGAGGTGAATTTCCGGATAGATTGGTTTCTTCCATGTGAACGACAACCCATAACAAAATCCCTATAACAAGCGCAACAATCCGCACCACATTCGTATTGCGTAACCATTTATCCATTTGAACGGCCCCTCCATTTCAAGAAAGGGTTCTTCTCTTTTGTTTTCGCCTTCGGCTTCAGTTCTTCGAACAATTTGGCAATCAAAGATTCTTCTTTGATATCCCGCACGATATGACCATTCATTGTGAGCGAGATTTGCCCCGTCTCTTCCGAAACAATGATACACATGCCATCTGAAACCTCACTCATCCCAATGGCCGCACGATGCCGTGTACCAAGCTCTTTACTGATAAAGGGATTTTCAGACAAGGGCAAATAACAACCAGCCGCCATTAATTGGCCTTGACGAATAATCACAGCCCCGTCGTGAAGCGGCGTATTCGGTATGAAAATATTAATCAACAGCTCTGCGCTGATCTTGCTCTCTATCGCAATACCGGACTCGACATAATCGGTCAGACCGGTCTCTTTCTCGAAAACAATCAAGGCCCCTATCTTTCTTTTGGCTAAATAATTCGCAGCACGTATCACTTCACTAATCCGCTTATTCACATCTTGATCTTCTTCCGTAGAAGATCGGCTGAATAGCTTCCCCCGGCCCAACTGCTCTAATGCCCTTCTTAGTTCAGGTTGAAAAATAATAATGACCCCAAGAACCCCGAACGTAAAGGTTTGGTTCATCATCCACTGCAGCGTACTGAGCTTAAACCAAATACTAAATACCCATGTGATGACGACCACAAGGATACCCTTCATAAGTTGAATAGCTCTTGTCCCACGCACCAACAGGATTAGTTTATAAATCACATAGCTAACGATCAGAATATCAACGATATCCTTAGCCGAGATGCTCGTGAGTAAGTCCATTTATTATTCTCCCCCAGCGACTGAACACAGTGATCTCTCTATAATAGAATCATAACATAAACCCAGTTATACTTCTATTTTTCTCTCTTCACAAGACGTTATCAAATCAAGTTTGGTTCATTTTATTAGGATGTGAAGAAAAAAACGTCCTCCTCTGGCATAAGCCATTTGGAAGACGTTTCAAGTTAATGCGAGAGCATGCCTACGAACTCGCCTAATTTATACCAGACCCAGCCCAATGCTTCATCGACTTGCGTGACGTGCCCAGAAATATGCGCGGTTGACGCTAGATTGAGAGAACCATCAATAACAGTTAAGTTTCCTGTTACATCGCCTTCAACTTTCAGTTTACCCCGCTGAACAACAAGATCACCTTTCACCGTATGCCCTTGCGGTACAGTAACCGTATCGCCCTCAATCACAACGTCCTGAAGGTTACTTCCCTTCACCATCAAATTCGTATCATCATTCCACATGGACATGAAGCTTCCGAACATGACAGTAGCGAAAACAACAGCTACCGATACAGCAGGATGCCTGCGAATGAAGTCCATCCAGGAATTGCGCTTCTTCACTGGAGGCAGTCCGCTCATGATTTGTGCAGTTAACGTATCAGGTACTCTAACGGGAGGGAGCATTCTAACCATCGCATCCGTTTTCTCCAATTGTCTGAACAAAGCATGACATGCTTGGCAGGATATCAAATGCTCCTTCAATCGCTGAGAATCGGATCCTTGCAAATCACCGTCGAGGTATTCATGTATGAGCGGGAGGGCTTCTTTACAATTCATGATTCAGCCACCCCTTTCTTAGACTTTTGCATGTTGTGGTATACCATACGTTTGAATTTCAAATATGTTTCACATATGAACAGGATTTGTGCTAGCACCTTGTTCCTCCTGCTCTAACCTTTTACGCAAGTACTCCCGCCCTCGATGTACACGCGTTTTGATCGTTGTAACTGGCATATCAAGAACGTCGCTTATCTCCTGCAATGACATATCGTGCAGATATCTCAGAATCACAACAGATTTATATTTTTCAGGTAACGTTTCAATGGCTTGGCGTATTTGTTCTTGGGTTTCGGATACAATCACTTGCTTCTCAGGTGTGTCCTCATGACTCGGGAGCATGGCATAATAATCATTACCCTCTCCATCTGGCATCTCCGCATCAAGCGAGTAGGTATTTTTTCTTCGACGCAGCTTATCGATACACAGATTCGTCCCTATCCGGAAAATCCAAGTCGAAAACTTTTGATTCTCATCATATCGGTGCAGATTGGTATACACCCGCAAGAACGTCTCCTGCACGGCATCCTCGGCTTCTTGCTTATTATTCAGCATACGGTAAGCCAAATGAAAGATCTTGTCCTTATAGAGCTCTACAAGCTCTGCAAAAGCATTCCGATCCCCATTCCTGGCCACCTTAGCCAGACGTGCTTCTACAAAGTTCAATTCGATTTCCTCCGGCTTCTCGACAATTCGATCTTACTACATATACATACGCAGAAATCATGATTTGTTTTCAGAAATAATTATGCCTCCTATGATCAGTCCCATCCCTAACCATTGTAACCCATTTACGGGCTCTCCTATAAGTAGGTATGCAGCAATAACGGCTACTGGCAGCTCCACCGATCCAAGCATAGCGGCAAGCGTACTACCGATGCGCGGAATTCCGATATTAAACGACACCGTAGGCACTACCTGCCCCAAGAAGCCCAACAAAAGCCCCCATAACAGCAGCGTACTTCCATTCTCATGCACGAAGACCGTTGGTGGATACAAGATATACATAACTGGCATCGCCGCGGTAAGCATAATAGCCGAATTCATAAGAGGAGGCAGGGTACTAACCACTTGTCCAGTGAAAAAGAGAAAAATGCTGTAAGTCAAAGCCGACAACAAACCATACAAAATTCCCAGTAAGCTGAATTGTTCCCAGTTCGTCTCAAACACATTTACGGCAAGTAAAGTCCCCACCAGTATCAAGATAATCGCGATGCTCTCTGCCTTTCTTGGAAGCCTTCGTTTCACGATACAATCCATTGCAATGGTCATCCATGTGAACTGAAACAGAAGAATAATCGATAAAGAAGCATTCAACTCTTTTAAAGCAATATTGTAAAAGACCGTTGTTAAAGCCAATCCAAAAATACCTATCAAACCAAGCTTAATCCAAGGACCTTTAAAGGGATTGACCCATGATTTTTTGTGAAAAAGAATCAACAACCATACAAACAAGGTTCCCATCGTCATTTGTGCCGGTGTAATTTGCCCATCTGTAAATCCTTGATCATAAGCCATCTTGATAAAAGAGGAAAGCAAGCCGTAGCTTGACGCCCCGATAATGACAAGAACCATTGCTAACCATCGCCCCATGTTGCTGTACCACTCCCGTCTATGGGCATTTCGTATAAGGACAGGAAAAGTCGAGCTGCCTACGTTAGACGTGGCCCCCGACTTTATCATCCTGTATCTTACTTCTACGCTATAAGTTTTATCAGCCCGTATTTCTAAGCCCAGCGGCTATTCCGTTAATCGTAAGCAGCACTTCACGAAGCAGGATAGCATCATCCTCGTTGTTCTCCCGTAGTGCACGAAGCTCAGTAAGCAGCTCTACCTGCATATAGCTCAGCGGATCTACATAGGGATTACGCAGACGGATGGACTCCTGAATAACAGGAACATTATCCAAAATCTCATGTTGACCTGTAATTTGTAAAATGATGGACGAAGTCAGTTCATATTCTTCCCTAATGAGATTGAAGATACGCTCTGCGATTGCAGATTCTTTAACCAGGTTGCCGTACTCCTTAGCAATTTGAAGGTCCGCCTTGGCAAGAGCCATTTGCAAATTATCAATCATCGTCTGGAAGAACGACCAATTCTCATACATTTCTTTCAAAGTTTCTAAGTTCGCTCCATTTCCTTGATAAAAGCTTTGGAGACCCGTACCCGCCGCGTACCATGCCGGCAGCAAATATCTCGTTTGGGTCCATGAGAATACCCAAGGAATTGCGCGCAAATCTTCGAATTTATCGCTATTTTTACGCTTTGATGGACGCGAACCGATATTCAGCTCGCCAATCTCAGGAAGCGGAGTGGACTCTTTAAAGAACGTTAAGAAGTCTTCGTCCCGGAAAATAAGATCCTGATACTTCGTCTGAGCTTGCTCCGAAATACCACGCATAATGTTCTCCCACTTGTCTTCCAGTGGATGTCTTTGCGGAGAACGGGACAATTTGGATGCCGTAATTAACGCAAAAGTCGCTTGCTCCAAGCTGCGGTATGCAATGCCTTGCAAAGAATAACGGGAAGATAATACTTCGCCTTGCTCCGTAATCTTAATGCCGCCACCAAGCGTTTCAACCGGCTGAGCCAGAATACTGCGGTTAAGCGGCATACCGCCACGGCCAAGTGCTCCGCCACGGCCATGGAAAAACTTCAGCTTCACGCCGTATTGTTTAGCAGCTTCTGTGATATCCTGGAGCGCCAAACGAAGCTCCCAGTTCGCTGTAATCACACCGCCGTCTTTATTGCTGTCAGAGTAGCCCAACATAATCTCATGCAGCATTGTCTCTGGGTCAAGGCTAGCTTTGTAAGCAGGGATCGCTAACAACGTGCTCATAATGCCAGGAGCCGCATGCAGGTCATCAATCGTCTCAAAAAGAGGTACAGACTGCAGTGTACTCGTCACACTGCCATCGCTCTCTTTGCGATATAATCCAGCCTCTTTCGCAAAAACAACAACCTCCAAGAGATCGCTTGCTCCCTGCGTCATACTGATGAGATAGCTGTTAATACAGTTGCGACCGAATTCCTTCTGTGCTTTGCCTACCGTACGATAAACATCCAAACACTCTTGTGTACTTTCCGAGTAATCCAAATACGTAGATGTAATCGGTCTTGGATCATTCAGTACATCCGTTAAGAGACTGATTTTTTCCTCTTCCGATAGCTTATTGTAATTACTCGTGATGCCCATCTTCGCCAAAACCTCAGTCATCGCATTCTCATGCTCTTTACTGTGCTGTCTGATATCCAGAGCAGCCAAGTGGAAGCCAAATAGCTCAACCTGACGAATAAGCTTTTTAATATATTTGTCAGCTACATAGTCAGCAAAGTGCATCCTCAAGCTAGCATCGATGATTTTCAAATCACTAATAAACTCTTCCGGGCTGTTATATTTCTGACTTGTAGGAACATTCGGATTGCCAGTGTTATGAACCTTCTCAATCATATATGTCGTCTTGATGCGATATGGCTCTTTCTCATTACGCCAAACGTCCTGGATGTTCCCCATAGCTTCACGGTCGCATTGAATAGATTCAATTAGATCGTCGCTAACGTTCACAATGCTTTTGCTGAAGCTCATATGCTCAAGGGTTTCTTTGAGCACTTCTTCATACTTCTGCAAAGCCAGTTGACGATGCAATCCTAATGTTTCCCAAGTCACATTCGCTTTAACCGATGGGTTACCGTCACGGTCCCCACCAATCCAAGAACCGAATTTCAAGAAGGACGGCACGTGCCAAGAGTCCTGTGGGTAATATTTATTTAAACAGCGCTCAAGCTCATGATAGATCTCTGGAAGTACATCAAACAAAGTTTCGTCAAAATAATACATACCATTACGAACTTCATCAATAACCGTTGGTTTCCGATCACGCAGCTCGTCTGTTTGCCAAAGATTAAGAACTTCTCCTAGCAGCTTCTCACGCAATTGCTCACGCTCGCGATAAGTCAGCATAGGATTATCGAGTTTCATCATATCTTCCGAAATACGAAGATTAATATCAAGCACAGCTCTACGCATAGCTTCTGTCGGGTGTGCTGTCATGACTAATTCCAAAGAGATAGCTTTAAGAATCTCTTGAACTTCTGCGTATGGAATGTGATTATTCTTTAACTCTTGCACAATACTCTCTATGGAACCCGGCTGTACGGATTCACCGGAGGAACGCTCGTAATCTCTTTTACGACGAATCCGATGGTTCTGCTCAGCAATATTAACAAGTTGGAAGTAAACAGCGAATGCACGGATCACTTGATGACGAATCTCCGGATCCAAGGAAGAGATCGTTTTCTTGAATTCATCATATATCTCGATGACATAGTGTGCTCTTAAAGACTTACTCATCTCACGAATTCTCTCGACAACATCAAGTAGATCATTACCGCCTTGATGAACCAGAACTTCACCTAGTATGTGGCCCAAGAAGCGTACGTCCCTGCGCAGCAGGTTATTCGTTGCTTGCTTCTGTAGGACAATATCATTCTCTAACATAACTCTCCACCTCATCTATTCACTATGATGCATTAATGCTTCTCTCTACCAAAGCTAGATGCTATAAAAACTCATTTCAGAATATTTTACCACAATCCGCCTTCTGCACATAGTATTAAAATAAAAAAAAAGCCCCTTGGGCCGTGGTAATTTATGTATCACTACATGCCTGTTCCACTGAATTCTCTTGATAAATGCGCAGACGGGACTGTGAATAATGACCTCGCAGGTGAGGTCGGAGGAAAAAAAGACACTAACGAAATATTAGTGCCTTAGTGTTAGTGCCTTTCATATTCATGTTTACTTACGGTATTCCTTCAATCCTTTACTGGCGAGCCAACGTTCGATCATACGGCGTAATTGTTTTTTTCGTGTGAGTAGAAGCCTTTTAATGAACTGGCGCTTATTAGCGCTAAGATACCCTTTCGGTACACCATTCAGAGCAGTTTCTATATCCGCTTCTGTAAGTTGTTCTATTTTTTGAACCATCGGTTCTAGGACTGTCCAGGAGGATTGTAACCGCAGTAGCCCCTTGGGAGTGTGATAGAATTTCCGTATGTTTCTCCAAAAGGAAGCGTCCCATGGTCGCTTCTTCCATTTTCTCGGTGATCCATAAAGGGTGTGTCCATGGTCGATTAAATACCAATTATATTTTTCTTCGTTTGCTTTTCGGTATAGTATGAGATTTTTCCCTGCAGCGCGGTCTATATTGGCAATCCACGCATCAAAAACGATCAGCTGCCTCATCAGAGCTAGCCGCTTGACATATTGGGCTGGATTTAAATAGACGTGTCTTCCGGCCTTTTTCCAAGTTATGACCTCCTTGGCCATTACCTCTTTGGAAACAACTCCTGATTGCAGATTACCATCGGGTCCAGCGACCTTAGCCAATTGGAGCTTGCCGACAGGGAATCCAAGACGTTGAGCCAGTGTTGATGCGATATATTCATTAGCGATCATAGGCCCCGAAAAATACCACTGCTTCTTAGTTGAAAATTTAAAGTAGCCGCGCCTCCCCAAGGTATTCTGGACGATCCATACTTGGCCTTGGCGCTTCGTTTTCCATATCTTTTTCAATTTCCAGTGGCGTACTGGCAACATTAGTCCTCCTCCCTTTTGCATACTTGGAGAATAACGAAAAGTACTGATTTGATATTTTTGCCCAGCCGTACCGATACGCCGTATCCTTGGCTATTCTAACACGGCTCATGGTCACGTCAGGTTTTCTCCATATCTCCCTGATACTTGAAGCGATATTTGAAGCTGTTACTGTTCGAATAACACTTGCGTTATTCTTGTTCACAAAGCTGTTAAGGCCACCATTCCGGGTTGACACAAGCGGAGCCCCATTGGCCATTGCTTCCATTGCGACCAAACCGAAAGACTCATGGCGACTTGGAACAATTACAGCTCCGTAGGAAGAATATAATCTCTGAACGGCCATCGGTTTGAGCTTTCCAATCCACTTGACATTCTTATTAATATTTAGTTTTTGAGCAGTTTTTTTTAATTTAATCGTGTAAGCTTTAGATCCTTTCCCTACGATATCTAGCTTTATTTGATGATCGCTTTTTTTAAGCAGGGAAATAGCATGTAGCAACTCTTTAATCCCTTTTATTGCAGTCAAACGACCGACATACAACAAATGGTAAGGATTGGGGGGCGGTTTGCTTATCTCTTTTTTCATTGACACGGCATTTTGAATTACCTTGATTTGTCCCTTATAAAAGGGGTAATATTTCCTGTTCTTGTTTTTTTGCCACTGGCTGGGTACTGTTATGGCATTTGCGATACGAATCAGTTTTTTTTGACGCGCAGCCATCTTCGTCCGTCCACTCTTTCTTTTTTCCAATACGACTAGAGAGTGGCATGTATAGATGACCGGAATACGATATTTGTGTTTATAATATTTAGCGAGATCATCACACTGCAAGCTGTGAATATGGATCAAGTCCGGCCTTGTAAAGCCATGCGCTTGCAACCATCTGGCAATCGGTACAGTATTAAACTTTTGACTTCTAACCGAATGATACTTCGAACAACTGGGAAATCGAATGACCCTTATCGAGCTATCGTTTTCAACGGTCACTTCACGACTAGCACCCTTGCAAATAATAGTTAGGAATATCCCATTCCTTTTTGCCAACGCTTTTGAAAGATTTGTTGCGATGATGCCAAGCCCGCCAACAATATGACCTTCGTATTCATTCGTCATGACCCAGATTCTCATCACAATCAACCCTTTTGAACATATTGGCTTAGCCTATGGAGGAATGAGATGATATGCCGTTCGTCAGCAATCACTTTTTCTAGACTTTGTTCGATTTTTCGTTTACCCTCGGCTCTCGATCGATCGTAGCGGGACAGCAGCTTATATGCTTTGTTCGGAAATTGGAGCCACACCTTGATCAACTCAATGTCTGAACGTTCAAGCTTGGAAACGCTTTGGTAGCCATCCAGTATGGAACGTGCCGTTGATAATTTCCATCCTTTGTTCTTGCAGGAAAGACGAATCATACGAAAGAGATCGTACGCCCGCAAGTCAAAACGCAGTGTTTCAAAATCGATCATATACGTTCCACCGAAGGTAAGAACAAAATTTTTCGGTCCACTATCTCCGTGACACAAGGCGCCGGTTTTCGCGGCCCTCTTACAAACTGCTTTGTAATTGCTGTGTCTAAGTATACGCAGTGCTTCCTGTGATCTCTGGAGAAGGCCATCCCCATGAACTTGCAGCAAACGATCCATCGGACTGCCGTGACCATTTCGTTTTGCTTTTTTTATTTGTTTTTTCAATAACGATTCGCGTGCTTTTAAAAGGGCAGGCCATTTCCGCAGCATATTGAGGGCGCCAGATCGGGGAAGTGTTGCTTTGCGACCAGCAAGATGAAATCGGGCTAATGTTGCAGCACAAGCTTTAAGGTCCTTTTGCGAGGCGGGTGAAGGTGACCGTCCATTGAACCAAGGGGTAAGAATGTATAGGGTTCCTCCGCGCGATCGTCTGGCATAAAGACGTCTCCCTGATTGCTCAAACGGATTCCGCCAGGCAATGTTGGAAAAGCCCTGGTGCCGAATCCTCCTCAACACCCGATCCATCCAGCGCAATCGTCGTATGGTGTAACTCATCTTCTTCAGACAATGTTGTTTTCCATCGGTAGATATCAAACGGTAAACACCTGACTTCACAAATTGCATATGTTTAATCTTCACTTTAAATGTTTGTACAAGCTGGTTAACTTGCTGGCTGGTCACATAAGATTCCTCCTGCTAAATAACCATAAATTAAAATTTTGTTTATCTAATTCACCTATTTATTAAGAATATGTAAATGCAGTCGAATTTGGACCTCAGCAGCAGCCTATTAACTCACTCTACATCTATGCACAAGTTATAGAAAACAAAAAAAACCTTATATTCAAGGTTTTCAGTGTTTGTAACTTGTAAGGTGGGTGATGGGATTACTCCAATAAGTCATTCAACATGCTTCCTCTGGAAAACAACTAGTGGTATATGGGATGCGCATTTTACTTGGGTATATATGATGTCTTCACGGAAAGGCCGAACCCACATGGTTCTCTTCCGTCCCCGTTCAAACGAAAAAAGACCACCCGAAGGTGATCTTTTTCATTAGAAGCGGGCGGCGGGAATCGAACCCGCGCGATCAGCTTGGAAGGCTGAAGTTCTACCATTAAACTACGCCCGCGTGTCTATCGGGACGACACGATTTGAACATGCGACCCCCTGCTCCCAAAGCAGGTGCTCTACCAAGCTGAGCTACGTCCCGATAAGGTGGTAATAACATATGAAAAATGGCGCGCCCTGAGAGATTCGAACTCCCGACCTTTTGATTCGTAGTCAAATACTCTATCCAGCTGAGCTAAGGGCGCTTAATAAATGGAGCGGAAGACGGGGATCGAACCCGCGACCCTCGCCTTGGCAAGGCGATGCTCTACCGCTGAGCCACTTCCGCATGGGTACCTCAGGAGTATAAATACTGCTGAGGATTTGATGCGCGTAGAGGGACTTGAACCCCCACGGTCACCCGCTAGATCCTAAGTCTAGTGCGTCTGCCAATTCCGCCATACGCGCATGCTGTAAATAAGGCAAAGTGAGTCATGTAGGATTCGAACCTACGACACCCTGATTAAAAGTCAGGTGCTCTACCAACTGAGCTAATGACTCATGTGAAGAACTGGGGATCAAGGATTTGAACCTTGGCATGACGGAGTCAAAGTCCGTTGCCTTACCGCTTGGCTAATCCCCATCGATAACATGCCGTCGAGAGGACTTGAACCCCCAACCTACTGATTACAAGTCAGTTGCTCTACCAGTTGAGCTACAACGGCTTATGAAGTGAATGGTGGAGGCTGACGGGATCGAACCGCCGACCCTCTGCTTGTAAGGCAGATGCTCTCCCAGCTGAGCTAAGCCTCCATGGGATCGTACTAAAAAAATAATGGTGACCCGTAGGGGACTCGAACCCCTGTTACCTCCGTGAAAGGGAGGTGTCTTAACCACTTGACCAACGGGCCTTATTAATAAATTACTGGAGCTTCCAACCGGAATCGAACCGGTGACCTCATCCTTACCATGGATGCACTCTACCGACTGAGCTATGGAAGCAATGGCTCCCCGAACAGGACTCGAACCTGTGACAACTCGATTAACAGTCGAGTGCTCTACCAACTGAGCTATCAGGGAATGTAGAGAGACTTTTGACTTCGTCAAAAGATCCCTATACTAGTTTGGCAACGTTCTACTCTCCCAGAACCCTGCGGTTCAAGTACCATCGACGCTGGAGGGCTTAACGGTCGTGTTCGAGATGGGAACGCGTGGGTCCCCTCCGCCATCATCACCAAACAGTCAAAGCGTGGTTTGCGCCTTGAAAACTAGATACGAAACTTGCGTAAAGTGAACATTTAGGGTTTGTGGTTAAGCCCTCGACCGATTAGTATTCGTCAGCTGCATGCATTGCTGCACTTCCACCTCGAACCTATCAACCTCGTCGTCTACAAGGGGTCTTACATACTGGGAAATCTCATCTTGAGGGGGGCTTCGCGCTTAGATGCTTTCAGCGCTTATCCCCTCCGTACATAGCTACCCAGCGATGCCTCTGGCGAGACAACTGGTACACCAGCGGTACGTCCATCCCGGTCCTCTCGTACTAAGGACAGCTCCTCTCAAATTTCCTACGCCCGCGACAGATAGGGACCGAACTGTCTCACGACGTTCTGAACCCAGCTCGCGTACCGCTTTAATGGGCGAACAGCCCAACCCTTGGGACCTACTTCAGCCCCAGGATGCGATGAGCCGACATCGAGGTGCCAAACCTCCCCGTCGATGTGGACTCTTGGGGGAGATAAGCCTGTTATCCCCAGGGTAGCTTTTATCCGTTGAGCGATGGCCCTTCCATTCGGTACCACCGGATCACTAAGTCCGACTTTCGTCCCTGCTCGACTTGTAGGTCTCGCAGTCAAGCTCCCTTATGCCTTTGCACTCTGCGAATGATTTCCAACCATTCTGAGGGAACCTTTAAACGCCTCCGTTACATTTTAGGAGGCGACCGCCCCAGTCAAACTGCCCACCTGACACTGTCCCCATACCGGATTACGGTACCAGGTTAGAACTCCGATACGATCAGGGTGGTATCCCAACGGCGCCTCCACCCAAGCTGGCGCTCAGGCTTCAAAGGCTCCCACCTATCCTGTACAGATCGTACCAAAGTCCAATATCAAGCTGCAGTAAAGCTCCATGGGGTCTTTCCGTCTTGTCGCGGGTAACCTGCATCTTCACAGGTATTAAAATTTCACCGGATCTCTCGTTGAGACAGCGCCCAAGTCGTTACGCCATTCGTGCGGGTCAGAATTTACCTGACAAGGAATTTCGCTACCTTAGGACCGTTATAGTTACGGCCGCCGTTTACTGGGGCTTCAATTCATAGCTTCGGGTTTAACCCCTAACCACTCCTCTTAACCTTCCAGCACCGGGCAGGCGTCAGCCCGTATACTTCGCCTTGCGGCTTCGCACAGACCTGTGTTTTTGCTAAACAGTCGCTTGGGCCTTTTCACTGCGGCCCCCTCGGGCTATTCACCCTACCGAGGCACCCCTTCTCCCGAAGTTACGGGGTCATTTTGCCGAGTTCCTTAACGAGAGTTCTTCCGCGCGCCTTAGAATTCTCTTCTCACCCACCTGTGTCGGTTTGCGGTACGGGCACCTTCGCCTGGCTAGAAGCTTTTCTTGGCAGTGTGAACTCATGACCTTCGGTACTTAAAGTTTCCCTCCCCATCACAGCCCAGCCTTACGGTTAGCGGATTTGCCTACTAACCAGCCTCACTGCTTGGACGAGCATCCATCAGCTCGCGTCACTATCCTTCTGCGTCACTCCATCGCTCATAACGGCTACGGTGGTACAGGAATTTCCACCTGTTGTCCATCGACTACGCCTTTCGGCCTCGCCTTAGGTCCCGACTTACCCTGAGCGGACGAGCCTTCCTCAGGAACCCTTAGGTTTTCGGCGGATCAGATTCTCACTGATCTTTTCGTTACTTATACCGGCATTCTCACTTGTATGCGCTCCACCTGTCCTTACGGTCAGAATTCAACGTACATACAACGCTCCCCTACCCATGCACATACGTGCAAGCCATAGCTTCGGTGGCGTGTTTAGCCCCGTTACATTTTCGGCGCAGAGTCACTCGACCAGTGAGCTATTACGCACTCTTTCAATGGTGGCTGCTTCTAAGCCAACATCCTGGTTGTCTGTGCAACTCCACATCCTTTCCCACTTAACACACACTTGGGGACCTTAGCTGATGGTCTGGGCTGTTTCCCTTTTGACAATGGATCTTAGCACTCACTGTCTGACTCCCGGATTTAAGTTTGTGGCATTCAGAGTTTGACTGGACTTGGTAACCCTTGGCGGGCCCCGCACCCAATCAGTGCTTTACCTCCACAACTCCACATCCGAGGCTAGCCCTAAAGCTATTTCGGGGAGAACCAGCTATCTCCGAGTTCGATTGGAATTTCTCCGCTACCCCCACCTCATCCCCGCATTTTTCAACATGCGTGGGTTCGGGCCTCCAGTGAGTGTTACCTCACCTTCACCCTGGACAGGGGTAGATCACACGGTTTCGGGTCTACGTCCACGTACTCAAGCGCCCTATTCAGACTCGCTTTCGCTGCGGCTCCGCCTTTTCAGCTTAACCTCGCACGGGAACGTAACTCGCCGGTTCATTCTACAAAAGGCACGCCATCACCCATATAGAGGGCTCTGACTTCTTGTAAGCACACGGTTTCAGGTTCTTTTTCACTCCGCTTCCGCGGTGCTTTTCACCTTTCCCTCACGGTACTGCTTCACTATCGGTCACTAGGGAGTATTTAGCCTTGGCAGATGGTCCTGCCGGATTCCGACGGGGTTTCACGTGACCCGCCGTACTCAGGATACCTCTAGGGGTTTCGTTCGATTTAAGCTACAGGGCTTTTACCTTCTATGCCGGACCTTTCCAGATCTCTTCGCCTACCGAACTAACCCCATATCGAGGTCCTACAACCCCAAGGAGCAAGCTCCTTGGTTTGGGCTATTCCGCTTTCGCTCGCCGCTACTGACGGAATCACTTTTGTTTTCTTTTCCTCCAGGTACTTAGATGTTTCAGTTCCCTGGGTATGCCTCTACATTACCTATGTATTCAGTAATGAGTAACTGCGCATTACCACAGCTGGGTTCCCCCATTCGGACATCCCCGGATCAAAGCCTGCTTACGGCTCCCCGAGGCATTTCGTCGTTCGCCACGTCCTTCTTCGGCTCCTAGTGCCTAGGCATCCTCCGTGTGCTCTTTCTAGCTTAACCTAGAAAAAAACATTTGAAAATTTCGCAAGATCCGAAGATCATGCTACCTAAGTTCTTACTTTACGTTTCATTTCGTTATCTAGTTTTCAAGGAACAACTGTAATCTGTGATTCGCATTTCTTTGCCCTATTTCAGCGGCGAAAGTTATCTTATCACATCTTATTGCCTCATTTCAAGTCGAAATTTCTTGGAAATTTCTATCTTAAAATGATGAATGGTGGAGCCAAGCGGGATCGAACCGCTGACCTCCTGCTTGCAAGGCAGGCGCTCTCCCAGCTGAGCTATGGCCCCATAATGGGATAAACTTCTATATGAAGTTAAATGGTGGGCCCTAGTGGACTCGAACCACCGACCTCACCCTTATCAGGGGTGCGCTCTAACCAGCTGAGCTAAGGGCCCTTAATGAGAAACTTCCCAAAATAAAAACCCACCTACAAGCTTTCGAAGAAAGCTTTCTTCGAAAGCTTGACGTGGGCTCGCTTGGCAACGTTCTACTCTCCCAGAACCCTGCGGTTCAAGTACCATCGACGCTGGAGGGCTTAACGGTCGTGTTCGAGATGGGAACGCGTGGGCCCCCTCCGCCATCATCACCAAACGAGTGCAACATGGTGTTAACCATCCTGCAGAAAGAGGCTTGCTCTTTCAAAACTGAACACGAGTGAGTAAGCGATTTGTGCTTTCGCACTTGACTGGGTCTATCAGACCCGAGTCTCCATAGAAAGGAGGTGATCCAGCCGCACCTTCCGATACGGCTACCTTGTTACGACTTCACCCCAATCATCTACCCCACCTTCGGCGGCTGGCTCCCTTGCGGGTTACCCCACCGACTTCGGGTGTTGTAAACTCTCGTGGTGTGACGGGCGGTGTGTACAAGACCCGGGAACGTATTCACCGCGGCATGCTGATCCGCGATTACTAGCAATTCCGACTTCATGCAGGCGAGTTGCAGCCTGCAATCCGAACTGAGATCGGCTTATAAGGATTGGCTCCACCTCGCGGCTTCGCTTCCCGTTGTACCGACCATTGTAGTACGTGTGTAGCCCAGGTCATAAGGGGCATGATGATTTGACGTCATCCCCACCTTCCTCCGGTTTGTCACCGGCAGTCATCTTAGAGTGCCCACCCAAAGTGCTGGCAACTAAGATCAAGGGTTGCGCTCGTTGCGGGACTTAACCCAACATCTCACGACACGAGCTGACGACAACCATGCACCACCTGTCTCCTCTGTCCCGAAGGCCTACGATATCTCTACCGTATTCAGAGGGATGTCAAGACCTGGTAAGGTTCTTCGCGTTGCTTCGAATTAAACCACATACTCCACTGCTTGTGCGGGTCCCCGTCAATTCCTTTGAGTTTCACTCTTGCGAGCGTACTCCCCAGGCGGCATACTTACTGTGTTAACTTCGGCACCGAGGAATCGAATCCCCAACACCTAGTATGCATCGTTTACGGCGTGGACTACCAGGGTATCTAATCCTGTTTGCTCCCCACGCTTTCGCGCCTCAGCGTCAGTTATAGGCCAGAAAGTCGCCTTCGCCACTGGTGTTCCTCCACATCTCTACGCATTTCACCGCTACACGTGGAATTCCACTTTCCTCTCCTACACTCAAGTCAACCAGTTTTGGATGCGAACCGGGGTTGAGCCCCGGGCTTAAACACCCAACTTAATTGACCGCCTGCGCGCGCTTTACGCCCAATAATTCCGGACAACGCTTGCCCCCTACGTATTACCGCGGCTGCTGGCACGTAGTTAGCCGGGGCTTTCTTCTCCTATACCGTCACACAAAGCGCAGTTACTCGCCTTGCTGTTCGTCTAGGGCAACAGAGCTTTACGATCCGAAAACCTTCATCACTCACGCGGCGTTGCTCCGTCAGACTTGCGTCCATTGCGGAAGATTCCCTACTGCTGCCTCCCGTAGGAGTCTGGGCCGTGTCTCAGTCCCAGTGTGGCCGTTCACCCTCTCAGGTCGGCTACGCATCGTCGCCTTGGTGAGCCGTTACCTCACCAACTAGCTAATGCGCCGCAGGCCCATCTATAAGCCACAGATTGCTCCGTGTTTCATAATTCTCTCATGCGAGAAAACCAGTTATCCGGTCTTAGCTATCGTTTCCGATAGTTATCCCGATCTTATAGGCAGGTTACCTACGTGTTACTCACCCGTCCGCCGCTAACTTATCCCGAAGGATAAATCCGCTCGACTTGCATGTATTAGGCACGCCGCCAGCGTTCGTCCTGAGCCAGGATCAAACTCTCCATAATAGTGGACAATTGCTTGTCCGTATATCCGAAAGCTTAATTGCTCATTTGCGTTGCTAGCGAGATTTTGCAATCTCTATTTTGAACGATTTCTCGTTCGTACTTACTCACTCGTTGTTCAGTTTTCAAAGATCAATTTTCTTTTTATTTCTTCATCATCCGTTTAGCGGCGACTTTTTTAATATACCACATTGACCTAGAGGATTGCAAGTATTTTTTTCAAAGAATTACGAAAGTCATCTTCTTTAATTAACTTGCTGTCCTTCTATTCGAAGGGGCGAGTTATAAAATACCATAGGATGAGAGGGTAAGTCAAGCACTTACCCTCTATTTTTTTTGAGCTTGATAGTTACGATTTCTTGCATACTTTGATATTTCCTTTGGAGTCGCTATGCGAGCATACATCCGGAAGATCACTTTATATCTGGATTCTATGGCCCCTTTAATCTCTTGATCAATTCTTTTGTCATTGAGATCGAACAACATTTCATCTAATTCTTTGCGAAGTACATAATCCAACTCTCTGCATTCCCGATCATTGAACAAAAATCCGAGCATACATCCATCCAAACCCCTCTCGACTGTAGAGATTTATGGCACTTACAGTTTGATTGAAAGAAGAGCCGACCCTTATTCGGTCCGCTCTCCTTACCGTTTTACTGTTATGCTCAGATTTTGCCATTTTTATGACAGAAGTTCTGAAAATATTTTACAGATGCACCAACCAGTATGTAAGTGTACTTTCAATAATTGCCGCTACGAGTAAAAGTATCACAATGGATACAATTAATGGCTTTGTTAGATGAAGTATTTTAACCAGCTCCGCACGAGCTGTTTTGTCTTTATCAGGCACAAAGATCTGTGCTCCGGATTTCCAGACTAATAAACCTAATTTAAGCCCGTATGCACAGGCAATCAATATGACCGGAATCTCTATAATACCATGTGGAAGAATCCCCTTCAGAACAACGGATAATGTGCTTTCATGCGTTTGTAGGGAGAGTACATATCCGAGTATCATCCCATTAGCAATCAACATAAAGAGTGGCAGAACGCCTAGTAATAGACCGAGAAAGATAATCACCACAGACTTAATCGCATTATTTAGAAAGATGAAAATAAAAAACCATAGTTGGGGATTATCCTTATTGCTAAGCGATTGACTTAAAGTTTTAAGCCCTTGCATCTGCCCTTCTAAGAAATTCGAAAACTGCGCTGAATTCGCCCAACCTAAATATAAACTAAATCCAAATACTAAAACGACAACGATAAAGTAATGTTTCATTTCTTTAAAATGTTGGAACAGTGGTCGGAATTTCATTTTGGTTCCCTCCTATTTCGGAAGCATAAGTACTGTGTACGAGCATACATTATTTACAAATGAGTATACAAGCCTTGCCCGTATGTAAGGCTTAGAGGAGGTACAAGCTATTCATGAACTACTTTTTCGTTGTAAATGCTCGTAAGTTTAAACAATATGTTTTCATCGCCCTTGCCATCGTCTTCGCTGCCGCTATTGTTTATTCGGAACAAAGTAATGTATCCGTCTTTTCCAATGCAGAGCCCTCCGCTATTTATAGCGTGCAGACTGAGAGAAAGGTCATTGCCCTGACTTTTGATATCTCATGGGGTGAGAAGCGTGCAGAACCTATTTTGAAAATTCTTAAGGAAAAAGGTGTAAAGAATGCAACCTTCTTCCTATCCTCTCCGTGGAGCAAAAGCCACCCTGAGATTGTGGAGCATATTAAGAAGGACGGTTTCGAAATTGGAAGCCATGGCAACAAACACGATAATTATAGTACGCTAAGTGATGAAGAAATACGCAAACAAATTACTACGGCACATGGTATTTTAACGGAATTGATCGGAAAAGAACCGAACCTAATCCGCCTTCCAAATGGTGACTTCGACAAACGAGTGCTTCGTATTGCGGATGATTTGGGTTATTCGGTTATTCAATGGGATACTGACTCTCAAGACTGGTTAAATAAAGGTGTTGATACAATCATTAACCGTGTAGTATCCAAAGCGCACCCAGGAGATATCGTGTTACTTCACGCCAGCGATTCGTCTCAACAAACACATGAGGCCCTCCCCGTTATCATTGAGCAATTAAGAGCTAAAGGATACGAATTCGTGACGGTGAGTGAGCTGATCAAACAAACCCAGGTAGAGACGAAACCGGTTGAAGACCAGGCAATGAAACAAATCCATTAATGAGCTATGCTCAAGATTCAAAAAAGAGCTAATGATATTAGCTCTTTTTGTTATCCAATATTTTATGTAGAATCAAAATTTGCCATGCATTACAAACAAGCAACGGAGCCAACATAAATAGACTTGATGCTGCGTTATCTAGCTTTAGTGCAGGTACAGCTTCAAGAACCGATACAGCGCACATAAAGAACAGTGTCGGGATGAAAGCATTCTGATTCGTCATTTTCACCTTCCAATAAGCAACTGCCATAGAAATAACCAATATGATAGCAGGTAAAACAGAATAACTTAGTACGGATCCGGTGCCTTCAAAATTAGTCATTCTCAGATATACGAGGTCAAACAAGACAACAATGACAATAGCTAATTGCAAAAGATCCCATACTGTTTTGGAGCGAATGATACCTGCAGCAATGAACCTAACAATGAGATAAGCAAAAAAGCCCATTTGACTCAGAACGCTTATCGTCGCACCACCAAGCAGCATATTTATTACATTAAAGCCTACTGCCGATAACCCCATTACTGAAAATTCTTTGTCGGAATATTGTAAGATGAGCCCAATCCCTATAGATACAATCATTCCTAATAACAATGTTGTCCAAAATAAGTGAAACCACTTCCGCAGCGTCAAGATCGATTACCTCCATACTTCAACTCTAATTGTTAATTGTACCAACGTTTACGATAAAAAGCCAATGAATGGCCCTTATAATCTATCCCGAACCACACATACTAACAACTATTAAGTTAGGGAAGGGAGCATGCTTTATGTCAATAACAAAGCTCAGAAAGCTGCAAGTCCTACCACTCATTTCTATCGCTTTACTTCTCGCTTCGTGTGGATCAGATAGTTCATCACAAGGTCAAGGTCAATCTCAAGCTAATACGTATAAAGAACAAAAGACCATGATTCTTGATATTCTGAAGTCAGAGGATGGGAAGAAAGCAATCAGCGCGGCAAACCGCAGCATAATGAATGGTGATGTAGGCGCCAACGGTGTAGCCGGACAATCTCAAATCAAACTTTTGTCAGCAAATGAATCTTTGCAGCTGCAGATGGCAGTAAAGGATGTACTCACAGCAAAAGAAAATAATATGTTCCTCACTGATATGATGAAAGACCCTAAATTTGCCGGAGATTTTGCTAAGGCTATCCAAAAAGAAACCAAACAGATGTTCAAAGAGCTTTTAAAGGACCCAGAATATCAAAAATCACTCGTTGATGTTATGAAAAACCCAGAATATGAAAAGATGATGTTAGATGTCATGAAAACTGCCGCCTATCGCCAGCAAATGATGACGGTTATGGAAGAATCCATTCAGAGTCCATTGTTCCGCGCACATATGGTCGATCTTCTTAAGGCAGCCATTGCGCAACAAAGCAAGCCTGATCAGATGCCTACAGCTAAGAGCGCTCAAAAGAAAGAGGACAGTAGTGGCAAGGGAGATAGCGGCGGTGGTGATAGTGGAGGAGACAAAGACAAAGACAAAAAGAAAGATGAGAAAAGTGATTCTGGAGACTCTCAGAAGCAAGATGGCGAAAAGAAAAAGGATGACTCCAGCTCTTCAGATTCATAAATATGAAAGTAAAAGGGCATACGGATTATATCCGTATGCCCTTTCTATTATTTTTCCAATTTGGTAATGATTTTCGCAGCCATCTCTAGATAGATTTGTCCAGTTTTAGAGTCTGATTTGTAGACAGAAGGTGAATAGTCGATTTCCGAGACATGATTGTCAGGTGCTCCAAGTGGAATCTGAGCTAATAATTCACTATGTAAATCATCAGCCAGCCTAGCTCCACCACCCTTACCGAAGACGTAATCTATGCTGCCATCTTTGCATTCATAATACGACATATTCTCCACAATACCCAGAATTTCATGGTTTGTTTGAATGGCCATAGCTCCTGCTCTAGCGGCTACAAAAGCTGCTGTAGCGTGTGGAGTTGTCACAATCACTTCTTTGCTTTGCGGGATGAGCTGATGCACATCAAGTGCTACATCTCCCGTTCCCGGAGGAAGATCCAGAAGGATGTATTCAACATCTCCCCAATTGACTTCATTGAAGAAATTGCGAAGCATTTTACCTAGCATAGGACCACGCCAGACAACAGGCGCATTATCTTGAACAAAGAAGCCCATTGAGATTACTTTTACACCAAATTTCTCAACTGGCAAAATGACATTATCGACAAGTTTCGGCTGTTCTTCTATGCCCATCATATCAGGGATACTGAAACCGTATATATCAGCATCGATAATTCCTACTTTTTTCCCCTGGCGGGCTAAAGCAACGGCTAAATTAACAGTTACGGTTGATTTACCCACACCACCTTTGCCACTTGCAACGGCTATGAACTCAACTGTTGACGCTTCTCCCAAGATGGGTTGTTCAATCGGTGGTTGAACGGGTTGAGTTTTCTTCTCTGCAGACGATTGAACCGTATCTTTAATCTGATTACGCTCATAATCTGTCATGAGTCTAAAACGAATATGTACTTGTGCTACACCCAATTTTTCTAAAGTTTGCTGAATATAAACCTTCGCTTTTTCTTTAAAGGCCTCATCTTCGGTTGTGACAATTAAACTTAGAGATACGTTATCGTCTTTAAACATAACATCTCTAACTAAATTAAGTTCAACAACGCTTTTATTGTATTGAGGTTCCATAAGAGGTTGTAACGCTTCTAATAGTTGATCTTTATTTATCATAGCCACACCACACCTTTATTCGGACATTGTAATTGTGGCCTTAATTATAACACATTTTGATTAAGAACCCACTTTTTCCCCAGCATAATATCTTAAGATCCCCTGATAGACAGATGCTGCCACCATCTTCTGATATTTCTCACTTGCAAGCAATCTTGCTTCTTCTGGATTTGAAAGGAAACCTACTTCTACAAGAGCACTCGGAATTTTCAGCGTTTTTAATAAGTAAACGGTCTTGTCCGCCATTTTGGCAACACGATCGGTATTCTCTAGGTTCTTCCTTAATTCCAACTGAATGAGTGCTGCTAAATTAGGGTTATTCGGGTTATTCGGGTAATAGAACGTTTGTGCGCCTCTCCATTTTTGAGAAGGTATGCTGTTTAAATGAACACTAAGAAACAGATCAGCATTATTCTCATTGATGAGATCAGCGCGTTTGTGGAGATCTTGCGTCTTTCTTTTACTATATCCCTTCGTACCAGCTTCAGCTAAATCAGTATCCGTTTCCCTTGTCATAACGACTATCGCACCCGCCTGCTGCAAATAATCGCGAAGATGAAGTGTGATCGCTAAGTTGATATCTTTCTCAACAACCCCTTCCTTACTGGAAGCTCCACCATCAGGTCCACCATGACCAGCATCTAGAGCAATTGTTTTACCTGACAAAGGTAAAGTCCATTCCGACCACGTCTTCGTTGCAGGCAGCTCATAGACATAGATGAAAACAACAAGTGCGACCAGCAAGGTCGAAAGAACAAGCTTAAGACTACTGTGAAAAGTCAGCCAGACGACCAGCCTCTTCTTACTTTTGCGCATAAAAAATCCACCTCTGTTCCCCATAGACTCTGTAACATCTATATGGGACAGGGTGGACAAATATACCTTACTTAAACTTGATATTCGGGGTCTCTTAGACCTTCAATAAGAACCTGTGCAACCTCAGGACGTGTGAACTCTTTAGGCGGGCATTGACCGTCTCTAAGCAATCCCCGAACCTTTGTGCCAGATAGATGCATATGGTGGGACTTATCATGAGGACAAGTTTTACTAGAAGCCATATTGCCACATTTGGTACAGAAGAAGCTATGCTCAAAGAATAGCGGTGTAATCCCAATCTCTTCTGCAGTAAAATTACTGAAGATCTCTTGAGCTTCATACGTGCCGTAGTAATCGCCAACACCCGCGTGATCGCGTCCTACGATAAAATGCGTACAACCATAGTTCCTACGCACAATCGCGTGCAAAATCGCCTCTCGTGGACCTGCATAACGCATAGCAGCCGGATATACACCCAAGAAAGTCCGATCCTTCGGATAGTAGTTCTCAAGTAATACCAAATAACTTTTCATACGTACATTTGCAGAGATATCATCGGATTTAGTCTCACCAACAAGCGGATTAAGGAAAAGAGCATCCACGATTTCCATGGCCGACTTTTGAATGTATTCGTGAGCTCGGTGAACCGGATTACGCGTTTGAAAACCGACGACAGTTTTCCACCCATTTTCCGCAAAAATGCGACGTGTTTCAAATGGGTCAAAGTAAAACTCTTCAAACTTCTTAGGTTTTGGTCGGTTAAACAGTTGAATAGGTCCTCCGATATTCGTAGAAGAACGTGAGAACAGTTTATCCACGCCAGGGTGAGCCATATCATCTGTCTTAAATACCTTAATCGCTTCATTTTGTTGATCAACTTTGTAAATGCTAGTCGTATCTAATATAGCATAGATCACTTCATCTTCTTCACCAATAAGCACAACTTGTTCACCGATTGAAATGGAACCAGCAACTTCTGGGTCGATCGATAATGTAACAGGTATACTCCAAACGGTACCATCAGCAAGACGCATATTTTCCACTACAGAGGTATAGTTTTTCTCATCCAAAAAACCAACTAACGGGGAAAATGCACCCACAGCGATAAGATCTAGGTCCGAAATCGTCCAAGCATTTACACGAATTTTTTTTAATTCAGCCGCGCGTTTGAGGAGCTCTTCTCTTAGATCTGCTGGAACCAAGCGATTAACCAATTCGCCGCCATGGGGCTTAATCGTCGTCATTAGGTACCACCTCCGTGAGTTCTATACCTATGATTATTTATGAAGTCCGCATTCTGTTTTTTCGATACTAGCCCAACGACCTGCACGTGGGTCCTCACCTTCAGCTACAGGACGAGTGCAATGTGTGCAACCGATACTTGGGTAATTGCGATCATGTAAGGGATTATAGATAATATTATTCTCACGAATGTAATTCCATACATCCTCTGAAGTCCAACTAGCAAGAGGATTAAATTTGATTAAACCAAATTTCACGTCGTACTCCACTTTTTTAGCATTTGCACGAGTAGGTGCTTGGTCGCGGCGAATTCCTGTGATCCAGGCATCATAATTTTTAAGGATATCCGATAACGGATCTACTTTACGAATGTTACAGCATTGGTTAGCATCACTTTTCCAAAGCTCATCTCCAAATTTCTCAGCTTGTTCATCAAGCGTAAGCTTTGGCAATACCTGAACGAATTTAGTACCATAATGCTGTTCTAAGCGATCTCTTGTTTCATAGGTTTCAGCGAAATGAACATTTGTATCTAAGTAAAAAATATCTACATTCGGATTGATTTTTTGCAGCATATCAACAAGCACAACATCTTCTGCACCAAAACTGCAAGCAAGCGTTAAGCTAGGGAACGTGTCAACGGCAAGTTTCAATACCGCTTCCGGTGATTGATTTTCGAATTCTTCAGCGGCTTTCGTTACAAAAGCTTCTTTTTCAAAGAGATTCATATTAAATACCTCCTAAAGTTTATAATCCCGACTGTTATTGTATGATTTATATTTAATTATAGCTGAGTTCTCCTTTGTGTCAAATACTTTTTGTCATTTTGGTATTAACTTTGTTAAAATCCATATTGTCGGTTGATCCAGCCCTCTCTTTTGTGCAAAAAAGAAAAAACCTTTCCTGCAAAATGCGGGAAAGGTTTCTCTTGAGCGCCAAAGGCGCGTAATCTTAACGTTTGGAGAATTGAGGAGCGCGACGAGCGGCTTTCAATCCATATTTTTTACGCTCTTTCATACGGGAATCACGTGTTAAGAATCCTGCTTTTTTCAAGGATCCACGGTATTCCGGATCTGCTTTCAGCAATGCACGGGAAATACCGTGACGAATTGCTCCAGCTTGTCCGCTGATTCCACCACCATTTGCAAGAACTAGAACATCGTATTTACCGACAGTCTCAGTTAATGTCAATGGTTGTTTAACGATCAGTTTCAACGTTTCTAGACCGAAATACTCATCTAGATCACGTTTATTGATAATGATGCGTCCTTCACCCGGTACTAAGCGCACACGCGCTACCGAGTGTTTACGACGACCCGTTCCATAATATTGAACTTGTGCCACGAAACGTTCCTCCTTATATTAACCGCGAAGATTCCAGACTTCTGGTAGTTGTGCTTGGTGCGGGTGCTCTGCTCCACCGTAGACTTTAAGCTTAGTTTTCAAGCTATCGCCAAGACGGTTCTTAGGAAGCATACCGTGTACGGCAAACTCGATCATGCGATCAGGTTTGCTGTTCAACAGATCCTGAGCAGAAGTCACTTTTAAACCACCTTGGTATAAAGAGTGACGGTAGTACATTTTGTTTTGCATTTTCTTACCTGTTAGCTTAATTTGGGAAGCATTGATAACAACAACGAAATCGCCAGTATCTACGTGTGGAGTGAACTCCGGTTTGTGCTTACCGCGGATAATGCTAGCAACTTCACTTGCAAGACGGCCAAGTGTTTGGCCTGCAGCGTCAACAATGTACCATTTACGCTCAACTTCATTTGGCTTAGCCATATATGTGGTGCGCATGCTTAATCCTCCTAAAAATATATCTCAATACATAATTATTATTGTTAATTTACATAAATGATGGATGGTTGACGGCCATTTGTGATCAGGGGCTGTGGGATAGCCGATCACGAAACGCCAAGTTATATTTTACACGAAACATCCATAAGAAGCAAGTAAAGTTTTAAGCTTTTTAATAGTCGACTCTCCATAACGTTAAACCCATAGCTTCGGCCGTAGGACCTGCTTGAGACCGGTCTCTAGCTTCAAGAATTCGCTGCATATCGCTGCTTGGTCTCTTACCTTCTCCAATCTGAATCAACGTTCCTGCGATGATCCTAACCATGTTATAAAGGAAACCATTACCTGTTACGATTAACCGTATTCGGGCGATCTTCCCCGTCGTAGATAACTCGTCAGTTTCCGTCTCCAGACGTACCTCGTAGAGGGTTCTCACCTTTACTTCCTTATCTGTTCTCACCGTACAAAACGAAGTAAAATCATGCTCACCTAGCAAGCAAGGGAGCGCCTCTCTCATGGCTTCCACATTCAAATGCGTAGGATGATGGTATTCATAGTTGCGGTGAAAGACATCAGGGAAGCGCGCCGAGCGAATTGAAAAGCAATATGTTTTGCGTTTCGCGGCTTTGCGAGAATGAAAGGAAGGAAGGACTTCTTCCGCGGTATGTGCGACGATATCTCTGGGGAGTCTAGCATTGAGAGCTAAACACCAACGCTCCACTGGAATCTTCGAATTCGTGATGAAATTAATAACTTGTGCTTTCGCATGTACACCGGCATCTGTACGCCCGGATGAGATGACTTTCACCCTCTCACCAGTCAACATGAAAACAGCCTGTTCTAAACGGTATTGAATCGTGTCTGCTTTAGGCTGAATCTGAAAACCTGAATAAGCAGTCCCATCATAACTTATGGTAAAGCGTAGATTTCTCAAGGCTTGTTCCTCCATGAGTCATCCTTCCTATCTAAGTGATTAGCCTTAGCTAAATTCACTTCTAGAGAACGTACTAAGACTGCAAAAAAAGGGCTTCACCAGAATCTAGCGATTCCGTCCACCCTTTCCCATCCGTCATTATGCGCGATCTACTAGTTCTAGGTAAACCATTGGTGCTGCGTCACCGCGGCGTGGTCCCAGTTTAAGGATACGTGTGTATCCACCTGGACGCTCGGAGTAACGAGTAGCCAAATCAGAGAACAGTTTTTGAATCGCATCTTGATTCTCATCAGCAGCTTCTCTACGAACAAAAGCAGCAACCTGACGGCGTGCGTGAAGATCTCCGCGCTTCGCAAGAGTGATTAACTTCTCAGCGATGGAACGAATTTCTTTTGCTTTTGCTTCTGTAGTTTGGATGCGTTCATGTATGAACAGATCTGTAACCAGATCACGGAATAATGCTTTACGATTACTGGAATCGCGGTTCAACTTTCTGTAGTTCATTGAATTAACCTCCTTCTGACAAGATTATTCCTCAGTACGTAGTCCCAAACCCAGCTCTTCGAGCTTTTCTTGAACTTCTTCAAGTGATTTGCGGCCTAAGTTCCGAACTTTCATCATGTCTTCTTCTGTTTTGGTAATCAGCTCTTGTACGGTGTTAATCCCTGCACGCTTGAGACAGTTGTAAGAACGAACAGATAGATCAAGTTCCTCGATAGTCATCTCCAGAACTTTCTCTTTCTTATCTTCTTCTTTCTCTACCATAATCTCAGCATCTTTCGCTTCATCCGTCAAACCGACGAACAAGTTTAGATGTTCAGTTAAGATTTTGGCACCCAAGCTCACTGCTTCTTCTGGTCGAATACTTCCATCGGTCCACACTTCGAGGGTCAACTTATCATAGTTAGTCACTTGGCCGACGCGAGTATTCTCAATAGAATAGTTTACTCGGGTAATAGGCGTGTAGATCGAATCAATTGGAATCACACCAATTGGTTGTTCTTCATGCTTATTTTTGTCCGATTGGACGTAACCGCGTCCTCTGCCCGCATGAATCCTCATGTGAAGACGTGCGTCCGGAGACAAGGTTGCAATATGAAGATCCGGGTTAAGAATCTCCACATCGCTATCACCACGGATATCAGCCGCGGTAATGTTACCTTCTCCTTCTGCGTCAATTTCAAGCACTTTCTCCTCATCGGAGTGAATTTTCAACGATAGACCTTTCAAGTTGAGGATAATTTCCGTTACATCCTCAAGAACGCCAGGAATCGTTGAAAACTCATGTAAAACGCCATCGATTTGGACAGAGGTTACTGCTGCCCCCGGTAAAGAGGACAGTAAGATACGACGTAGTGAGTTACCTAAGGTTGTACCATAGCCACGCTCCAACGGCTCGATGATAAATCTACCATAAGCGCCATCTTCACTTAATGCTACGGTTTCTATTTTTGGCTTTTCGATTTCGATCATGAAATGTACCCTCCATTCAATACGTCGTTTCCCTCTGGATACTTCGCCTGAAAATTTCATAGTATTCCTATCCTTCAAATCATTATTCACGATTTTGGAATAATTATACTACAAAGTGATCCTGAATTATACGCGACGACGTTTTGGAGGACGGCAGCCATTATGAGGAACCGGAGTCACGTCTTTAATCAGGTTTACTTCAAGACCTGCTGCTTGCAAAGAGCGGATTGCTGCTTCACGGCCAGCTCCTGGACCTTTAACCATTACTTCAACAGTTTTCAAACCATGCTCCATAGCTGCTTTAGCTGCTTTTTCAGCTGCCATTTGCGCCGCAAAAGGAGTACTTTTACGGGAACCTTTGAATCCAAGGTTTCCTGAACTTGCCCAGGAAATTGCGTTACCATGCGGATCCGTGATCGTTACGATCGTGTTGTTAAATGTTGAACGGATGTGTGCTACACCGCTCTCAATATTTTTCCGGTCACGACGTTTCGTACGGACGACTTTTTTAGGTTTTGCCATTAGCTCTAACCCCCTTTATTATTTCTTCTTATTAGCTACCGTACGACGAGGACCTTTACGTGTACGAGCATTAGTTTTAGTACGTTGTCCACGAACAGGAAGACCACGACGGTGACGAAGACCACGGTAGGATCCGATTTCGATAAGACGTTTGATGTTTAGGGAAATTTCGCGGCGAAGGTCGCCTTCTACTTTAAGGGTTTTGTCAATTACATCACGGATTTTGCTCACTTCATCTTCAGTCAAGTCGCGAACGCGAGTACTAGCGTCGATACCTGTGGAAGCAATGATTTTCTGAGCAGTTGTAGTGCCGATACCGAAAATGTAAGTCAACGCGATTACAACTCGTTTGTCACGAGGTAAGTCAACTCCAGCTAAACGTGCCATCTACAGATTGCACCTCCTTTTAACCTTGTTTTTGTTTGTGCTTAGGATTTTCACATATAACCATGATATTACCTTTACGGCGAATAACTTTGCATTTCTCGCAAATCGGTTTAACCGACGGTCTAACTTTCATTTTTAAGCCCTCCTTATCATCGTAAGCAACCATGTTGCGTTTTCTAATAGAAAACTTGCTTCGTAAGCATACGCCTTGAGAGAGTAACTTACATGTAAGCCGAACATTTATTTAAAACGGTAGGTTATACGGCCTCTCGTTAAATCATAAGGCGATAATTCTACGGTAACCTTATCTCCAGGCAAAATGCGGATAAAATGCATTCTGATCTTACCGGATACATGGGCTAGGATTTTATGACCATTTTCCAATTCAACCTTAAACATTGCATTCGGAAGAGGTTCAATCACTGTACCTTCTACTTCAATTACATCTTCTTTGGCCACAGTCATTCTCCTTTCTCTTGTGCTTCATCTTGCATAAGTTCAACGAATTTGGCAATTGCGAAGCGCAACTTTCCATTAGTAACACGACCTGTTTCCCTAATGCTGGACTCCACTTCACTGCTAATCGTTTCTTGTAACTGAAGATGATTCAGGTTCTTCTTCTTCGGTTGATCGAATTTGCGATGATCACCGTCGGCAAGCCAGACAAAGCGATGATCGACAATTCCAATCACGACCGCATATTCTCCGGGATCTCGACCGCGAAGCACCTTTACGATTTGACCCACCTTCGGAATCTTGCTATCCATTCATCATCACCTACGATCTAGGCAAAGTTAATATTTCATAACCGGCTGCCGTAATTGCAATCGTATGTTCAAAATGAGCGCATAGGGTACGATCCGCAGTGACTACAGTCCAATCGTCTTCGAGTGTTTGGACAAATCTTTCGCCAACGACCACCATCGGTTCAATGGCTAGGACCATGCCTGGTTTGAGACGAGGACCTTTGTCAGGAACACCATAATTCGGAATTTGTGGTTCTTCGTGAAGATCCGTTCCGATACCGTGACCGACATACTCTATAACCACGGAGAAGCCTGCGTCTTCAATACAAGTTTGGATTGCATGCGACAACGTGTAGAGTCTAGCATCCGGTTTAGCTTCTGCTATGCCTCGATAAAGTGATTGTTCTGTTACAGCTAACAAACGTTGAGCTGTTTCAGAAATTTCACCGACAGGATACGTCCAAGCAGAATCTCCATGATAACCTTTATACTGAGCACCAATATCTATACTGATAATATCGCCCTCAGTCAGCTTTCTTGGACCAGGAATACCATGAACTAATTCTTCGTTGACTGAAGCACAAATGCTTCCAGGAAAACCGTTGTAGCCTTTAAAAGATGGAATCGCTCCCTGACTGCGAATGAATTCCTCTGCGATCTGATCAAGTTCTTTCGTTGTAATGTTCGGACGAATCGCCCTTGCCAATAAGCGGTGCGTTTCGGCTACGATACGACCAGCTTCTCGCATTAGGTCTAGTTCAACCTCGGACTTACAAATGATCATTACGCTAGACCTCGTAGCAGTGAGCTAATTTGTTCGGTTACCGCATGAATGTCTTGTTCCCCGTTAACCTCACGCAATAATTCCCTCTTTTGGTAGTAATCCAGCAGCGGAGCCGTTTTATTGATGTATTCATCTAAACGAGTTCCGACTTTCTCTTCCGTATCATCAGATCGTTGGTACAACTCACCCGAACATTTATCGCATACGCCTTCTTGCTTTGGTGGGTTGAAGATTACATGATACGTAGAACCACAGGATTTACAAATTCTTCGGCCAGTTAGTCTTGCAAGCAAGAAACTGCGATCAACGGAAAGATTGATAACAACTTCAATCTTCTTACCTAATGAATCGACGATTTCAGACAACGCATCTGCTTGAGCAACAGTTCTAGGGAACCCGTCAAGCAAAAACCCTTTATCGCAATCCGGTTGGGCAAGACGCTCTCTCACAATACCGTTCGTGATTTCATCAGGAACTAGAAGTCCCTTATCCACATAACCTTTTGCTTCAACACCAAGTGGTGTTCCTTGGCTCATCGCCAAGCGAAAAGCATCTCCAGTTGAAATATGAGGAATTTGAAATTCGTTTACGATTTTTTCAGCTTGCGTACCTTTGCCTGCACCAGGAGGCCCCATAAAAATTACGTTCACATTTAAAACCTCCCATCGCACTCGGCATTACGAACAGCACAATAGGTGCCGATGTCGCAGATATTGCCCCATCAGAACCTATTAGCTATTTATTGATAAATCCTTTGTAATGACGCTTAATCAATTGGCTCTCGATTTGTTTCATCGTCTCAAGACCAACGCCTACTACGATAAGTAAAGATGTACCACCAATCCGAACCGAACTAGGCAAACCGGCAAGTCCTCCAAATAGCATTGGAAGAATCGAGATCGCTGAGAGAAACAAAGCTCCAGAAAGAGTAATTCTAGTCATTACGCGAGTCAGATAAGTCGATGTTGTCTTACCGGGTCTAATACCTGGTATGTAGCCACCATTTTTCTTCATCTGGTCAGCCATTTGAACTGGATTAATTTGTACGAAGGTATAAAAGTATGTGAATCCAATAATCAGCAGTACATAGAGTACAATCGCTAGTGGTGCAGTCTGGTTAATACTTAAATTGTTAATTATCCATTCTGCAACAACATTTCCTCTCCAGTAACTTGCAATGGTAGGAGGGAACATTAATAACGAAAGTGCAAAGATTACAGGGATTACACCAGCCGCATTCACTTTAAGAGGAATGTGAGTGGTTTGACCACCATACATTTTACGACCAACTACCCGTTTCGCATATTGTACAGGTATCTTACGGATACCTTGCTGCACGAATATGACCCCGGCAATAATCAGTATAACAACCAAAGCAATAATGATCAGTTTCACGATATTCAGGAACAAAGCTCCTTCGGTCGCAAAAAGTGTTTTGTAAATTTGCTGTATGCTTGTAGGAATCGCCGCGACGATACCTGCAAAGATGATAATGGAAATACCGTTTCCAATCCCATATTCCGTGATTTGCTCACCGAGCCACATCAAGAAAGCTGTACCAGCCGTCAGTACGAGAGCGATTAAAGCAAAAGTTGTGACACCTGGATCAATCACGAGTCCGCTATACAAACGGTTAAACCCTATTGAAAGTCCAAAGGCTTGAATCACACCTAGAATAATCGTACCGTAACGAGTAACTTGTGTCATTTTCTTTCTTCCAACATCGCCTTCTTTTGCCCATTGCGCAAAGCGTGGAATAACATCCATGGACAAAAGCTGAACAATGATAGAAGCCGTGATGTAAGGCGTAATCCCCATCGCGAAGAGGGAGAATTGGAAGAGCGCACCGCCAGAAAACGTGTTAAGCAAACCAAAGACATCACTTTGATTCGCTTGGTCTTGAAGTTTCAGAACATCCGTATTAATGTTAGGTACCGGAATAAAGGCACCTAAGCGGTAGACGATTAGCAAGATGAGCGTAAATAAAATTCTTCTGCGTAAATCTTCTACTTTGAAGATGTTGGCTATGGTATTGAACATTAAATCACCTCGGTTTGACCGCCGGCAGCTTGGATTTTCTCAATCGCTGATTGAGAGAACTTATTCGCTTTAACGGTTAATTTTACTGTGATTTCACCGTTTCCTAAAATTTTGATACCATCTTTAGGAGCTTTAACAATACCAGTCTCCATTAATACTTCTGGAGTAACTTCGGTACCAGCTGCGAAATTGTTCAAATCTTCAAGGTTTACGATTGCGTATTCCGTACGGAAACGATTCGTGAAACCACGTTTAGGTAAACGACGGTATAACGGGTTTTGTCCACCCTCGAATCCAGGACGAACGCCTCCACCGGAACGTGCGTTTTGACCTTTATGTCCGCGAGTTGATGTTTTACCCATGCCGCTACTTGTACCACGGCCAACACGTTTGCGAGTGTGACGAGAACCAGTAGCAGAACTTAGCTCATGTAACTTCATCGTTGCACACCTCCTCTAGATCTTAATATCTTGCTACTATGCTTCGATTTCTTTAACTTCTACCAAATGGCTCACTTGATTAACCATGCCTCTGATCGCAGCATTATCTTGATGAAGAACAGTTTGGTGCATCTTGCGAAGACCAAGTGTTTTCACTGTAACGCGTTGTGTTTCAGGGCGGCCAATCAGGCTGCGTTTTAGGGTAATTTGTAATTGTTTCGCCATGTTTACCCCTCCTAACCTAATAGCTCTTGAACTGTTTTACCGCGAAGCTTTGCAACCTCTTCCGCTTTTTTCAAGCGGCTTAAGCCTTCAAGCGTTGCGTTAACCATGTTCATGGAGTTCGATGAACCAAGGGATTTTGTCAAGATATCGCCGATACCAGCAAGTTCAAGTACTGCACGAACTGGTCCGCCTGCGATAACTCCTGTACCTTGGGAAGCTGGTTTTAACAGAACACGTCCTGCACCAAACTTACCTGTTACAAGGTGAGGAATCGAAGTGCCTACGATAGGAACATGAATCAAGTTCTTTTTCGCATCTTCAATACCTTTGCGGATTGCATCAGGAACTTCGGAAGCTTTACCGATTCCTGCGCCAACCCAGCCATTGCCATCGCCAACGACAACAAGTGCGCTGAAGCTGAAACGACGTCCGCCTTTTACTACTTTAGCTACGCGATTAATATTAACAACTTTTTCTGTTAGCTCTAAAGTATTAGGATCTACACGCAAGTCTTTTACCTCCTTTATATATGTTTTTCCTAGAATTCAAGTCCAGCTTCACGAGCTGCATCAGCTAATGCTTGAACACGTCCATGATAGAGGTAGCCACCGCGGTCAAATACCACTTTGTCTAAACCTTTTTCTTTCGCGCGTTGAGCAATTAATGCGCCAACTTTACGAGCAGCTTCAACGTTACCGCCATTACCAATTTCACTTTTCAGTTCTTTATCTTGAGTCGATGCAGCAACGATTGTAACACCAGTTGTATCATCGATAAGTTGAGCATACATGTGTTTGGAAGAGCGGAATATGTTCAAGCGCGGACGAGCAGTTGTACCTTCGATTTTCTTACGAACACGAAGATGTCTTTTCAAACGAGCTTTATTTTTATCGCTTTTAGTAATCATCTATACTTACACTCCTTTCATCATCTTATGATGCGAGGCTTATGCTTACGTAGCAAGTTTTCATACGAAAACTCTTAGCTATTACCCGCGATCTAACGATCTTATTTCTTCTTACCAGCTTTACCTTCTTTACGAAGAATGCGTTCGCCTTCATACTTGATACCTTTACCTTTATACGGCTCAGGTTCACGTACGGAACGAACTTTAGCTGCCATAGCGCCTACTAATTCTTTATCAATACCTTTAACGATGATTTTCGTGTTCGTAGGAACATCGAACTCAATTCCGTTTTCAGGAGTGATTTCAACTGGATGAGAGTACCCAACGTTGAGAACTAATTTGTCGCCGCTCTTGTTAGCACGGTAACCAACGCCAACTAGATCCAAAGATTTCGTGAAACCTTCCGTTACGCCACTTACCATGTTGGCAACAACACTACGTGTTGTACCATGCAGGGAACGGTGGAGTTTGTTATCGGAAGGACGCTCAACGGAAATCTCGTTTTCTAGAACACTTACTTTCATATCTTTATGAAGTTCACGGGACAAAGAACCTTTAGGGCCTTTAACCGTGATTTGAGTATTGTCTAGTGTTACATTTACACCACTTGGAATGGTGATTGGCTTACGACCAATACGAGACATGTTTGCACCTCCATTCAATTACAATTGTATTACCAAACGTAGCAGATAACCTCTCCGCCAGCTTTGGATTGACGAGCATCTTTATCCGTCATAACTCCTTTAGATGTGGAGATGATGGCAATCCCTAATCCGCCCAATACACGAGGGATTTCTTGTGATTTAGTGTAAACGCGTAGACCTGGTTTGCTAATTCTTTTCAAACCGGAGATAACACGCTCATTGTTTGAACCGTATTTCAGGAACAAACGAATGATACCTTGTTTGCTATCTTCAACGTACTCAGCGTCACGGATAAATCCTTCTTTTTTAAGGATTTCAGCGATTTCCCTCTTCACTTTTGACGCAGGAATTTCAACTGTTTCATGACGTACGATATTCGCATTACGAATGCGAGTTAGCATATCTGCAATTGGATCTGACATGACCATTTTGTGTAAACCTCCTTCCCGAAAATAGGGTGATTACCAGCTTGCTTTTTTGACGCCTGGAATCTGACCTTTGTGTGCTAATTCGCGGAAACAAATCCGACAAATTTTGAACTTGCGAAGCACTGAATGCGGACGTCCGCAGCGCTCACAACGTGTGTATGCTTGCACTTTAAACTTCGGGGTACGTTGCTGTTTGACTTTCATCGAAGTTTTTGCCACTTAATATAACACCTCCTGATAGGTACGACCTGGTAACCTATTTAACGAAAGGCGCTCCGAGTTGTGTTAAAAGCTCGCGAGCTTCCTCGTCGGACTTAGCCGTTGTTACGATAACAATATCCATACCACGAACTTTATCTACTTTATCATACTCAATCTCTGGGAAAATGAGTTGTTCTTTCAGACCAAGTGTGTAGTTTCCACGGCCGTCAAAAGCCTTGTTGGAAATACCACGGAAGTCACGTACACGTGGAAGTGATACGTTGAAAAGTTTATCCAAGAAATGATACATGCGCTCGCCGCGAAGAGTTACTTTCACGCCGATTGGCATATTTTCACGAAGTTTGAAACCCGCAATCGCTTTTTTGGATTTTGTTACAACTGGTTTTTGACCAGCGATTTTTTGAAGATCTTCTACTGCAGTGTCAAGTACTTTGGAGTTCGATACAGCCTCACCAACACCCATGTTGATAACGATTTTCTCGATTTTAGGAACTTGCATTACTGTAGAGTAGTTAAACTTTTGAATTAACGCTGGAGTAATTTCGTTCAAATAACGATCTTTCAGTCTTACTGCCATGACTCATTTGCCTCCTTTCCATGCTTGTTTGTATTAGTCGATAACTTCGCCGGATTTTTTCGCGATACGAACTTTAGTTCCGTTATCCAATACTTTGTATCCTACGCGAGTAGGTTTGCCGCTCTTAGGATCAATTAGCATCACGTTAGAAACGTGGATTGCAGCTTCTTGATTCAAGATACCGCCTTGTGGATTTTGTTGAGATGGTTTCGCATGTTTCTTAACCATGTTCACACCTTCTACAAGCACACGGTTTTGACGAGGATAAGCAGCGATAACGCGACCCTTCTTACCTTTGTCTTTACCAGTGATTACAAAAACCGTATCGTCTTTTTTCACGTGCAGTTTATTGTTATGAGATTCTAATCTCTTTTTTAATCTTGGCATTAGCTTCTACACCTCCTGAGGTTTCCCGTTAGGAAAACAAACATCGTAACTGTTCTTAGATAACTTCTGGAGCCAAGGATACGATCTTCATGAAGTCTCTGTCACGAAGTTCGCGTGCAACTGGTCCAAAGATACGTGTACCACGTGGACTTTTATCTTCTTTCACGATAACAGCCGCATTCTCATCAAATGAGATATATGATCCGTCTTTACGGCGAGCACCGCTCTTCGTACGAACGATAACTGCTTTAACAACGTCACCTTTTTTGACAACGCCACCTGGTGTTGCTTCTTTTACTGAACAGACGATCAAATCACCAATGTGACCAACGCGACGACCAGTACCACCCAAAACGCGGATACACATTAATTGTTTCGCACCTGAGTTGTCAGCGACAGCCAAACGAGTAAATGGTTGAATCATCGTATTCCCTCCTTTCGGGGTTCATGTCTAGATTATTAGATAACAACGCCAACTTCAGTAATTTCAACCAGTCTCCAGCTTTTATCTTTGGATAACGGTCTAGTTTCACTGATTTTCACAGTGTCACCAATTTTAGCTTGGTTGTTTTCATCGTGCGCTTTAAATTTTTTCGTATATTTGATTCTCTTGTGATAGAGATCATGTTTTTTGTAAGTTTCGACAGCAACAACAATGGTTTTATCCATTTTATCGCTGACAACTTTACCGATCAAAACTTTACGATCGTTACGTTCAGCCATCTAAGGAACCCTCCCTTCTAGATTTGGTTAGCCAATCCCCAATTCTCTTTCACGCAAAATAGTCTTGGCACGAGCGATCTCTTTACGCAAATCACGAATTTGAGTCGGGTTGTCCAATTGACCAGTAGCTAGTTGAAAACGGAGGTTAAAGAGTTCTTCTTTAAAACCATTAACTTTTTGCTCGATTTCAGCAGTGGTTAAGTTCCGGAATTCACTACCCTTCATTTGCTTCACCGCCTACTTCTTCTCTTTTCACGAATTTCGTTTTGATTGGAAGCTTGTGAGCAGCAAGACGCATCGCTTCACGAGCGACCTCTTCACTTACACCAGCAAGTTCAAACAAAATTTTACCCGGTTTTACTACTGCTACCCATTTCTCCACGTTACCTTTACCACTACCCATACGGACTTCAAGCGGCTTTTGTGTAACTGGTTTAGCTGGGAAAATTTTAATCCATACTTTACCACCACGTTTGATATAACGTGTCATGGCAATACGTGCTGCTTCGATTTGACGGTTTGTTACCCAAGCCGGTTCTACCGCTTGCAGACCATATTCGCCAAAAGCTACTTCCGTTCCGCCTTTAGCGCGACCTTTCATGTTACCGCGGTGTTCTTTACGGTGTTTTACACGTTTAGGCACTAACATGATTTAATTTCCTCCTTCCGGCTGAGCCTTTTTCTTAGCTGTCGGAAGCACTTCTCCACGATAAATCCATACTTTTACACCGATACGGCCATAAGTAGTGGCTGCTTCTGCTGTACCATAGTCGATATCCGCACGAAGCGTATGAAGTGGAACTGTTCCTTCGCTATATCCTTCCGTACGAGCGATCTCAGCACCGCCAAGACGTCCGCTAGTTGCAATTTTGATACCTTTAGCGCCGGATCTCATTGTTCTTTGCATAGCTTGCTTCATCGCACGACGGAATGAAACACGACGTTCCAATTGAAGTGCTACAGCTTCAGCTACGAGAATTGCATCAAGATCTGGGCTTTTGATTTCAGAAATGTTAATGTGTACTTTTTTATTGGACATGCTAGCGATGTAGTTGCGAATTACTTCAACTTCAGCTCCACCTTTACCAATAACCATTCCTGGTTTAGCAGTATGAATCGTTACGTTCACACGGTTAGCCGCGCGCTCGATATCGATGTGGGAAACTGCTGAGTCTTTAAGTTTATTTTTTAAGTATTCGCGGATTTTGACGTCTTCAAGCAACAGAGTTCCGAAATCTTTCTCTGCGAACCATTTGGACTCCCAATCACGAATAATACCAATTCTAAGGCCTACCGGGTTGACTTTCTGACCCACACGTTATCCCTCCTTATTTTTCAGATACCACGATTGTAATGTGGCTGGTACGTTTTTTGATCGCGCTAGCGCGGCCCATTGCACGTTGTTGGAACCTTTTCATTGTAGGTCCTTGGTTAACAAACGTCTCAGTTACCACTAATTTATTAGGATCTAATGAATAGTTATGCTCTGCATTGGCAATTGCGGAATTCAATAGTTTCTCCAGGATTGGAGAAGCTGCTTTAGGTGTGTGACGCAGAATCGCAATCGCTTCGCCTACCGCTTTTCCCCGAATCAAGTCAACAACTAGCTTTGCTTTACGAGGAGCAATCCGAGCGTGGTTCAATATTGCTTTAGCTTGCATGGTAGTACCTCCTCTCGGTTAAAAATGAAATTAACGTTTTCCGGTTTTCTTGTCGTCATCATGACCTTTGTAAGTACGAGTTGGTGCAAATTCACCAAGCTTGTGTCCAACCATATCTTCGGTTACATACACAGGCACGTGTTTTCTTCCATCATATACTCCGAAAGTGTGACCAACGAATTGCGGGTAAATCGTAGAACGACGGGACCACGTTTTGATAACCAGTTTTTTGCTGGAAGTGTTCAAGTCTTCTACTTTTTTCAGTAAGTATCCATCAATAAATGGACCCTTCTTTAAGCTGCGACCCATGGGTGTTCCTCCCTTCCTTGAACCTCAAGAGAATTCATATATCCTAGATTACTTCGTACGGCGACGTACAATGTATTTATCGGAAGCTTTGCCTTTTTTACGAGTTTTGAAACCAAGCGTCGGTTTACCCCATGGTGACATAGGTGATTTACGTCCGATTGGTGCACGTCCTTCACCACCACCGTGTGGGTGATCATTCGGGTTCATTACGACCCCACGAACTTGTGGACGATTGCCTTTCCAACGATTACGTCCTGCTTTACCGATTTTCACGAGCTCGTGATCTTCGTTACCAACAGAACCGATTGTTGCGCGGCAAACTTTAAGGACTTTACGAACTTCACCAGATGAAAGGCGAATGGTTACGTAAGTTTCTTCTTTACCAAGAAGTTGAGCTTCCGTACCGGCAGCGCGCACTAGTTGTGCACCTTTACCAGGCTTCAACTCGATGTTGTGGATAACTGTACCAACCGGAATGTTTTCCAATGGAAGAGCGTTACCTACTTTGATATCTGCTTGTGGTCCAGAAACGATACGATCGTCCACTTTAAGACCTTTAGGAGCGATGATGTATTTTTTCTCGCCATCTGCATAATGAATCAATGCGATGTTCGCGGAACGGTTAGGATCGTACTCAACTGTAGCAACGCGTCCTGGTATTCCATCTTTAGTACGTTTGAAATCGATAATACGGTATTTACGTTTGTGTCCACCGCCATGGTGACGAACCGTAATTTTACCTTGGTTGTTACGACCAGCATGCTTGAACAAAGGAGCAAGCAATGATTTCTCCGGTGTTGATGTTGTGATTTCTTCAAAAGTAGAAACCGACATCGCACGTCGAGCTGGTGAGGTTGGTTTATATTTTTTAATTGGCACTCTGAATTCCTCCTTACTTCAAGAAATGGGTTATACCGATTCAAAGAATTCCAATTCTTTGCTTTCTGCGCTCAGGGACACGATAGCTTTCTTCCAAATGGAAGTGTAACCGGAGTGTTTGCCATAACGTTTTGGCTTAGCTGGCATTCTCAATGTGTTTACATTTGTAACTTTTACTTTGAAGATAGCTTCAATAGCTTGTTTAATTTCTGTTTTGTTAGCGCGAAGATCCACTTCGAAAACATACTTTTTGTTAGCCATTAGGTCGCTTGTACGCTCAGTGATGATCGGGCGCTTGATAATGTCGCGTGGATTTTTCATTGTGCAAGCACCTCCTCAACTTTCTGTACAGCTTCTTGTGTAATGATCAGTTTGTCATACAACATGACATCAAGAACATTAACACCATCAGCAGCAACGAATTTCACACCTGGGATATTGCGAGCAGATAAAGCAACATTGGAGTCGTTAGCAACGCCTACAACTAATACTTTACGGTCTACTTTGAGGTTGTTCAAAATAGCTACGAAGTCCTTCGTTTTTGGAGCGTTCAATTGAAGCTGATCCAATACGATCAAGTTGTTATCGATAAGTTTCGAGGACAAAGCGGATTTGATCGCTAAGCGACGAACTTTTCTAGGCAATTTGAAACCATAGCTGCGAGGTGTCGGTCCGAATACGGTACCGCCGCCTTTCCACTGTGGAGCACGAATACTACCTTGACGCGCACGACCTGTACCTTTTTGTTTCCAAGGTTTACGACCACCGCCGCGAACTTCCGAACGACCTTTTGTTTTGTGTGTTCCTTGACGCACAGCTGCTTGTTGCAAAAGAACAGCTTCGTGAATCGCGTGAACGTGAGGCTCAATTCCGAAAACAACGTCAGACAGTTCAACTTCTCCTACCTGAGCACCTGTTACATTATATAAAGCTACTTTTGGCATCTGTCTTCCTCCTTTCTTACTTTTTAACAGCAGACTTCACGCTAACGTAGCTGTTTTTAGGGCCCGGAATGGAACCTTTAACTAGCAATACATTACGTTCAGCATCTACTTTAATGATTTGCAAGTTTTGCAAAGTTACTGTTTCGTTACCCATGTGCCCTGGCAATTTCTTACCTTTAGGAACGCGGTTTGCTTGAATCGAACCCATGGAACCTGGTCCGCGGTGATAACGTGATCCGTGAGCCATCGGGCCAGTGGATTGGTTATGTCTTTTGATGTTACCTTGGAAACCTTTACCTTTGGAAGTACCCGTTACATCAACGAATTCGCCCTCTGTGAACAGATCTGCTTTCAGCTCTTGACCAACTTCATAGTCACCCAACTGAATGCCACGAATTTCTTTAACGTAGCGCTTAGGTGTTGCCCCTGCTTTTTTCGCATGGCCAAGCTCTGGTTTAATGATTCTGCTAGCTTTAACATCATCAAAACCGATTTGGATCGACTCATAACCGTCGTTATCCACATCTTTCTTTTGCAGTACCACACATGGTCCCGCTTGAATGACAGTTACCGGAACTACATTGCCCTCCGGAGTAAACAACTGTGTCATCCCAAGTTTTTTTCCTAAGATACCTTTCATCGTTGACACCTCATTTCCTTCCTAAACGTTCATTCTATAGTTGTTTTACAGTTTGATCTCGATATCAACGCCAGACGGTAAGTCTAAACGCATTAGAGCATCAACTGTTTGTGGTGTTGGATTCACAATATCGATAAGACGCTTATGCGTACGCATTTCGAATTGCTCACGCGAATCCTTGTACTTGTGCACCGCACGAAGAATCGTGATGATTTGCTTCTCTGTCGGAAGCGGAATCGGACCGGATACACCTGCACCGGAACGCTTGGCAGTTTCCACGATTTTCTCAGCTGATTGATCAATAATTCTGTGATCATAAGCTTTCAAACGGATACGAATTTTTTGCTTTGCCATGATAAGTCCCTCCTTCTATCGCCCAATTTAGTATCGGACATACTCCGCGAAAATTCTCCAACAACCATCCCCATGGCAAAGGGGCCAGGTGTGTCGGCAACCTTTCGCATCATCGCAACGTCACAGACCAACGTTTTATATTATATAAAATTTGAAAACTAATTGCAAGCGAAATTTTAGGCATATGCATAAAAAAAACACCCACCGCCTAAACGATGGATGTTTCTTCTATTTATAGATATTACTTTTGGATTGTTGCAACCGCGCCCGCACCAACTGTACGTCCGCCTTCACGAATCGCGAAGCGTGTTCCTTCTTCGATTGCGATTGGGTTGATCAATTCAACAGTAACCGTGATGTTATCACCTGGCATAACCATTTCAGTACCTTCTGGAAGGTTGATGATGCCTGTTACGTCAGTTGTACGGAAGTAGAACTGTGGACGGTAACCAGTGAAGAAAGGCTTATGACGGCCACCCTCTTCTTTAGTCAGAACGTAGATTTGAGCTGTGAAGTTCGTGTGTGGTTTAACTGAACCCGGTTTCGCAAGAACTTGTCCACGCTCGATATCTTTACGGTCAACACCACGAAGAAGTGCACCGATGTTGTCGCCAGCTTGAGCGGAGTCAAGCAATTTGCGGAACATCTCAACGCCTGTAACTACGCATTTGCGAGTTTCTTCAGCGATACCAACGATTTCAACTTCTTCTTGTACTTTAACTGTTCCACGCTCTACACGGCCTGTAGCAACTGTACCACGACCTGTGATTGAGAATACATCCTCAACTGGCATAAGGAACGGTTTGTCAGTTTGACGCTCAGGAGTTGGGATATAAGTGTCGACTTGTTCGAACAACTCAACAATTTTATCTGCCCATGCACCATCTGGGTTTTGAAGAGCTTCACGAGCTGCACCACGGATGATTGGAGTATCATCGCCTGGGAACTCATATTCGTTAAGAAGGTCGCGAACTTCCATCTCAACCAATTCAAGCAACTCTTCGTCTTCAACCATATCACATTTGTTAAGGAATACTACGATGTAAGGTACGCCTACTTGACGGGAAAGAAGGATGTGCTCACGAGTTTGCGGCATAGGGCCGTCAGCTGCGGATACAACCAGGATCGCTCCGTCCATTTGAGCAGCACCAGTGATCATGTTTTTAACATAGTCAGCATGTCCTGGGCAGTCAACGTGTGCGTAGTGACGGTTAGGTGTTTCGTACTCAACGTGAGCTGTGGAGATTGTGATACCGCGCTCGCGCTCTTCTGGTGCTTTATCGATTTGGTCGAATGCTACTGCAGCTCCACCGTATCTTTTGGACAATACTGTAGTGATAGCAGCTGTCAAAGTTGTTTTACCATGGTCAACGTGACCGATAGTACCGATGTTAACATGCGGTTTGTTACGTTCAAATTTAGCCTTTGCCATTTTAAACGATTCCTCCTTAGAGTGACTATTAGTTTTATATTAAGCGCCTTTGCCTTTTGCAATAATTTCTTCTGCAATGGACTTAGGTACTTCTTCATAATGTGAAAGTTCCATGGAGTAAACACCACGGCCTTGTGTTCTTGAACGAAGTGTTGTGGAATATCCAAACATTTCGGACAAAGGCACTTTAGCACGGATGATTTGCGCGCCATGACGGTTATCCATACCTTCGATGCGTCCACGACGGGAGTTAAGGTCACCCATAACATCGCCCATGTACTCTTCTGGTACAGTAACTTCAACCTTCATGATTGGCTCAAGAAGAACCGGTTTACATTTTTCTTTAGCTGCTTTAAGCGCCATGGAACCCGCGATTTTGAACGCCATTTCATTGGAGTCAACATCATGGTAAGATCCATCGACAACAGTAGCTTTGATATCCACGAGCGGGAATCCTGCGATTACACCGTTCTTCATGGACTCTTCGATACCAGCTTGAATAGGTGCGATATATTCTCTTGGAATAGATCCGCCCACTACTTTGCTTTCGAAAATGAAGCCTGTACCAGCTTCTTGAGGTTCAAACTCAACCCAACAATGTCCGTATTGACCACGACCACCGGATTGACGAACGAATTTACCCTCAACTTTAGCTGCTGCGCGGAACGTTTCACGATAAGCAACTTGTGGTTTACCTACATTGGTTTCTACTTTGAACTCGCGAAGCATACGGTCAACGAGGATCTCAAGGTGAAGCTCACCCATACCAGCGATGATCGTTTGTCCTGTTTCTTCGTCTGTAGAAGCACGGAAAGTCGGATCTTCTTCAGCAAGCTTTTGCAATGCGATACCCATTTTATCTTGGTCGGCTTTCGTCTTCGGTTCAACAGCAAGCTGGATAACCGGTTCAGGGAAGACCATTTTCTCAAGGATAACTGGATTTTTCTCATCACAAAGTGTATCACCTGTCGTTGTATCTTTCAATCCAACGGCCGCGGCGATGTCACCAGCGTATACAATGCTGATTTCTTGACGGCTGTTCGCATGCATTTGCAGGATACGACCAACACGCTCACGTTTACCTTTAGTCGCGTTAACGACATAGGAACCGGAGTTCAAGGTACCAGAGTAAACACGGAAGAACGTAAGACGACCAACGAAAGGATCTGTCATGATTTTGAAAGCAAGCGCTGAGAAAGGTTGATCATCAGCGGACTTACGAACCACTTCAGTACCATCGTCAAGTACACCTTTAATGTCAGGTACATCAAGAGGGGATGGCAGGTAATTAATAACTGCATCCAACATCAATTGAACACCTTTGTTTCTGTAAGAAGACCCTACGATAACTGGGAAGATTTTCACTTCGCAGACACCTTTGCGCAGAGCTGCTTTGATTTCATCAACAGTAAGTTCTTCACCTTCAAGATATTTCATTGTGAGCTCTTCATCAAGCTCAGCAACTTTCTCGATCAGTTCCAAACGAAGTTCTGCGACTTGATCTTTGAACTCAGCAGGAATTTCGATTTTCTCGATATCCTTACCAAGATCGTCTTTGTACATATAAGCAACTTCATCTACCAAGTCGATGATGCCTTTGAATTCATTCTCAGCACCAATTGGAAGTTGAATAGCTACTGCATTTGCACCAAGTTTTTGACGCATGGATTCAACAACTTGCAAGAAGTCTGCACCGATGATATCCATTTTGTTTACGTAAGCAATACGTGGAACGTTGTATTTATCAGCTTGTCTCCAAACTGTTTCCGATTGAGGCTCAACGCCCTCTTTCGCACTAAATACACCAACTGCTCCATCCAACACACGAAGGGAACGCTCTACCTCAACGGTAAAGTCAACGTGCCCCGGGGTATCAATAATATTGATGCGGTGACCTTCCCATTGCGCAGTTGTAGCGGCGGAAGTAATCGTGATTCCGCGCTCTTGCTCCTGTTCCATCCAGTCCATCGTAGCTGCACCTTCATGCACTTCTCCGATTTTGTGAACTTTACCAGTATAGTACAAAATGCGCTCTGTTGTTGTCGTTTTACCAGCATCGATATGAGCCATGATCCCGATATTACGTGTGTTTTTTAAGGAGAACTCTCTAGCCATAGGTCGTTATGTCTCCTTTCTGATATTAATTTAGTATTCTACCAACGATAGTGAGCGAATGCTTTATTAGCTTCAGCCATTTTGTGTGTATCTTCACGTTTTTTAACGGAAGATCCTGTGCTGTTGCTAGCATCGATGATTTCATTAGCCAATCTTTCTTCCATCGTCTTCTCACCACGTAGACGTGAGTAGTTTACCAACCAACGCAAGCCTAATGTCGAACGACGATCAGGTCTTACTTCGATAGGTACTTGATAGTTCGCTCCACCAACACGGCGAGCTTTAACTTCTAGTACTGGCATAATGTTTTTGATAGCTGCTTCGAACACTTCCATCGGCTCTTTACCTGTACGATCTTTCACGAGGTTAAAAGCGTTGTATAAAATGGACTGTGCTACCCCTCTTTTTCCATCAATCATGATGCGATTGATAAGACGAGTGACAAGTTTGCTATTATAAATCGGATCTGGCAATACGTCTCTGCGAGTAACTGGACCTTTACGAGGCATAGTTATCCCCCTTTCTTATAAGAATCATCCCTGATTATTATCTCTTATTTTTTAACTTTCGGACGTTTTGTACCGTATTTGGAACGGGATTGCTTACGGTTGTTAACACCGGAAGTATCCAACGCGCCACGTACGATGTGATAACGTACCCCTGGAAGATCTTTAATTCTACCTCCACGGATCAATACAACACTGTGCTCTTGCAGGTTGTGACCGATACCTGGAATGTAAGCTGTCACCTCTACGCGGTTCGTTAAACGAACACGTGCATATTTACGAAGTGCGGAGTTAGGCTTCTTAGGAGTCATAGTACCTACACGTGTGCAGACACCACGTTTTTGAGGCGCACTCAAATCCGTTGCTTCTCTTTTCAAAGCGTTAAAACCTTTTTGCAAAGCTGGTGATTTAGACTTATCCACCTTTGCTTGACGACCTTTACGTACTAGTTGGTTAATTGTTGGCATATCGCCACCTCCTCCCTACATTCATAACATGATGTTCTTCTTGCAAGCCCACAGATCCAGGCGAGTCATAAATGAGCAAAGAGAAAGTCCTTGCCATGGATAGCCGCAAAAAGTTACTGGAACTTATGTAGACTATAGCCACTAACAAAAACGTCTTAAGCGTTTATTCATTTACAACAGCTGCTACCGCAGCTCCAACTTCAATTCCACATGCTTTACCTAGCATCTTCATAGAATCTACATAGGTAACAGGTACACCCTTCTGCGTACAGAGAGTTACCAGATTTATCGTCAATCGCGGATCTGCATCTTTGGAAACAAAAACTTCGACTGCCTTGCCTTGTTCGACTATTTTTGTAACTTTCTTCGTACCTACACTTATATTCTTCGCCTGTTTGACTTTATCATAAGACATAAGGCACCCCCTTCAAAGAAAAGGAAAGAATATCGACTTAGGCACACTACGATATATTAGCATTTTGAACTTCGGGTGTCAAGGAATAACTTCTTATATTTTATTAATCTTGCTAGATTAATAAATGTATATCAAAAGGGACAGCCCACTTCATTATAAAGTGGCTATCCCTCATGATTACATAACAAATCTATTCAACAGTGACAGTCTCTTTTTCAAGGTCCTCGTCTTGTACAAGCACTTCGTTCGGATCTGTAATTCGGATGTTCCGGTAACGAGGCATACCCGTACCTGCAGGAATTAGTTTACCGATAATAACGTTCTCCTTAAGACCAAGTAATTGGTCAACCTTACCTTTAATTGCTGCATCCGTCAAGACACGTGTCGTTTCTTGGAAAGACGCTGCAGATAGGAAGGAATCGGTCTCTAGGGACGCTTTAGTAATACCGAGCAAGATAGGTCTTGCAACAGCAGGCTCACTACCAGCAAATAAGGCTACTTTGTTGGCTGCTTCATATTCATGAATGTCTACGAAGGAACCAGGAAGAAGCGTTGTATCTCCAGCGTCAACGATGCGGATTTTCCGCAACATTTGGCGAACCATAACTTCGATATGTTTATCGTTAATTTCTACCCCTTGGTTACGATAAACGCGTTGAACCTCTTGCAGAATGTAGTTCTGCACGCCACGAATACCTTTGATACGGAGCATTTCCTTCGGATCGATAGAACCGTCAGTCAACTCGTCTCCAGCTTCCACTTGTTGATTCAATGAAACACGTACACGTGAACCGTAAGGAACCGCATATACTTTAGATTCCGCTTCACCTTGGACTTCAATCTCACGACGGTCCTTAGCTTCGCGGATTTCTTTGACAATACCATCAATTTCGGAAATAATCGCTTGGCCTTTCGGATTCCGAGCTTCAAAGAGCTCTTGAATACGCGGCAAACCTTGCGTAATATCATCTCCGGCAACACCACCGGTATGGAACGTACGCATCGTCAGCTGTGTTCCTGGCTCACCAATGGATTGAGCAGCGATAATACCAACCGCTTCACCAACCTCTACAAATTGGCCAGTAGCTAAGTTACGACCGTAACATTTCTTACAAACGCCATGATTGGTGCGGCAGCTAAGAACGGAACGAATTTGAAGTTTCTCAATACCTGCTTCAATGATTGTATCTGCAATACCCGATTCGATGAGTTCATTGCGTTGAACAATGACTTCACCTGTTTTCGGATGACGTAGAGTTTCATAAGCATAGCGACCCTCAATACGGTCATAGAGATCTTCAATAACCTCTTTACCGTCTTGAATTTTGCTAACCATGAAGCCTTTATCAGTTCCACAATCATCTTCGCGTACGATAACATCTTGCGCAACGTCAACGAGACGACGAGTCAAGTACCCTGAATCCGCTGTACGAAGTGCTGTATCGGCAAGACCTTTACGCGCTCCGTGCGTGGAAATGAAATACTCCAAGATAGTCAAGCCTTCACGGAAGTTCGATTTAATTGGCAACTCCATAATTTTACCGGATGGATTCGCCATCAAACCACGCATGCCGCCAAGCTGTGTAATCTGTGATTTATTACCCCGAGCTTTGGATTCAACCATCATGCTAATAGAGTTGTATTTATCAAGGGATTTCATCAAAATATCTGTGATTTCGTCCTTCGCCTTACTCCAAATCGCAATAACACGGTCATAACGCTCTTCATCCGTAATCAAACCACGACGGTATTGATTCGTAACTACACGTACTTTCTCTTCACATTCTTTGAGAATGGCTACTTTTTCAGTAGGAACAACAACGTCAGAGACAGCTACGGTAATACCGGCTTTCGTGGAATACGTGAATCCAAGCTCTTTAATTTTATCAAGAATCATGGACGTTTGAGTTGTGTGGTATTTACGGAAACACTCAGCAATGATAGAACCGAGATATTCTTTACCTACCGCTTTGTTCTCATCACGTTCCAACATAATAGCTCTAAGATCAGCACCCTTTTCGAAAACAAAGTGAGAATCGGGAATCCCGCTCAACAGGTTCGTTTTGGTTGGCTCATTAATGAATGGGAAATCGCTAGGGAAAATCTCATTCATGATGATTTTACCGATCGTCGTGATCAAGATTGCATTTTGCTGTTTCTCAGTGAAACTAACTTTGTTCAATGCTCTTGCAGGGATTGCAACCCGTGCGTGCAGGGCGATTTTGCCCGATTGATAAGAGGAAACTGCTTCATGAACTGTTCTAATAATAGAACCAGCGCCTTTAGCGAATTTGTTGTCTGTTGTTAAATAGAAGCTTCCCAGAACCATATCCTGTGAAGGCGTAACAACAGGCTTACCGTCTTTCGGATTCAAGATGTTGCCTGACGCCAGCATGAGCAAGCGAGCTTCCGCTTGAGCTTCAGAAGATAATGGTACGTGAACAGCCATTTGGTCACCGTCGAAGTCAGCGTTGTAAGCTGTACAAACGAGCGGATGAAGCTTAATAGCACGGCCTTCTACCAGAATCGGTTCAAAAGCTTGAATACCAAGTCTATGCAGCGTAGGGGCACGGTTCAGAAGAACCGGATGCTCCTTAATCACTTCTTCAAGAACATCCCAAACATCTGGACTTACGCGCTCAACTTTACGTTTTGCACTTTTGATGTTATGGGCCAAACCTTTATTCACAAGCTCTTTCATCACGAAAGGCTTGAACAACTCAAGTGCCATTTCCTTCGGAAGACCACATTGGTACATCTTCAGGTTAGGACCTACAACGATAACGGAACGACCAGAATAGTCAACACGTTTACCGAGCAAGTTTTGACGGAAACGACCTTGTTTACCTTTCAGCATATGGCTGAGGGATTTCAAAGGACGGTTACCAGGACCTGTTACCGGACGGCCGCGACGACCGTTGTCGATAAGAGCATCTACCGCTTCTTGCAGCATACGTTTCTCATTTTGAACAATGATATCCGGTGCTCCTAGGTCGAGCAATCTTTTCAAACGGTTGTTGCGATTGATAACGCGGCGATACAGATCATTCAAATCAGAAGTCGCAAAGCGGCCACCATCGAGCTGTACCATCGGACGAAGCTCCGGAGGGATGACAGGAAGTACATCCAGTACCATCCAGCCAGGCAAGTTCTTCGAGTTACGGAAAGCTTCCATAACTTCAAGACGCTTAATCGCGCGGTTACGTCGTTGACCTTGCGCTGTTTTGAGTTCTTCTTTGAGTGTATCTACTTCACGTTCGATATCAATGTCGATTAGAAGCTTTTTAACAGCTTCCGCACCCATTCCCGCTTGGAAAGCATAACCGTACTTCTCGCGATAGCTGCGGTATTCTTTCTCGGAAAGAAGTTGTTTCTTCTCCAAAGGTGTATCCCCTGGATCTGTCACCACATAGGAAGCGAAATAGATAATTTCCTCCAACGATCTTGGAGACATATCTAGCGCAAGCCCCATACGGCTTGGAATGCCTTTGAAGTACCAAATATGAGATACCGGAGCGGCAAGTTCAATATGACCCATGCGCTCACGACGTACCTTTTGACGTGTTACTTCAACGCCACAACGGTCACAAACCACGCCTTTATAACGAACTCGTTTGTATTTACCGCAGTGACATTCCCAATCTTTGGTAGGCCCGAAGATCTTTTCACAGAAAAGACCTTCTTTCTCAGGCTTTAAGGTTCTGTAGTTAATCGTTTCCGGCTTCTTTACTTCCCCACGGGACCAAGAGCGAATTTTATCGGGTGATGCCAAGCCGATTTTCATAAACTCGAAGTTGTTAACGTCCATCAAGGAGCAACCCTCCTTTAAGAATTTAAACCCACTATGCAGTGAATCGTTCTCGATCTATTGTGGTGTTCTTTATTCGTTGACTCCCAATTCAGAGCCCTCTAAGTTTAGGTTTAATTTATCGCTAGTGACTTCATCGTCGTCATCGGCTTCTCTCATTTCGATCTCTTCTTCGTCGCCGGAAAGGATTTTAACATCCATACCTAAGCTTTGAAGCTCTTTGATCAAAACTTTGAAGGATTCCGGAACACCCGGTTCTGGAACATTCTCGCCTTTAACGATGGACTCGTATGTTTTCACACGGCCTACAACGTCATCAGATTTCACAGTAAGAATTTCTTGCAGTGTATAAGCAGCTCCATATGCCTCGAGTGCCCATACCTCCATCTCCCCGAAACGTTGTCCACCGAACTGCGCTTTACCACCCAGCGGCTGCTGAGTAACAAGGGAATAAGGTCCTGTGGAACGGGCATGGATTTTATCATCAACCATGTGCGCCAGCTTAATCATGTACATGACGCCAACGGTTACTTCGCGTTCGAACGATTCCCCTGTACGACCATCGTACAGAATCGTTTTACCACTGCGCTGCATACCTGCTTCTTCCATCGCATCGAACACGTCATACTCACGCGCTCCATCGAATACTGGCGTTGCAGCATGGATACCCAGGTACTTGGAAGCCATACCCAAGTGAACTTCAAGCACTTGACCGATGTTCATCCGCGAAGGAACCCCTAGTGGATTCAATACAACTTCAACCGGAGTACCATCAGGCAGGAAAGGCATATCTTCTTCCGGAAGAATACGCGCTACAACCCCTTTGTTACCGTGACGTCCCGCCATTTTGTCGCCTTCGGAAATTTTCCGTTTTTGAGCGATATAGACACGTACGAGTTGGTTAACGCCAGGAGGCAGCTCATCGCCGTTCTCACGAGTAAATACTTTCACATCAACAACGATACCATCTGTACCATGCGGTACGCGTAGGGATGTATCACGAACCTCACGAGCCTTCTCACCGAAGATCGCATGCAGCAATCTTTCTTCCGCTGTCAGCTCCGTAACGCCCTTAGGTGTTACTTTACCAACTAGGATATCGCCTGCGCCGATTTCGGCACCGACACGGATAATACCGCGCTCGTCAAGATTTTTCAATGCATCTTCCCCAACGTTCGGGATGTCACGTGTGATTTCTTCAGGTCCAAGCTTCGTATCACGAGCTTCGGATTCGTACTCCTCAATGTGAATCGATGTGTACACATCTTCTTTTACAAGTTTCTGGCTAAGCAAGATCGCATCCTCGTAGTTGTAACCTTCCCAAGTCATGAAGGCAACGACCACGTTACGTCCAAGCGCCAATTCACCTTGCTCTGTTGATGGTCCGTCTGCAAGAATGTCACCCGCTTTAACCAATTGGCCTTTTTTGACAATCGGACGTTGGTTAATGCAAGTACCTTGGTTAGAACGCATGAATTTGTGGAGCTTATATTTCACAACGTTGCCGCTAACCAGCTTGCCATCGACCAATTCTTGGCGACGCAGCCAAATTTCATTCGCAGCAGCTTTCTCAATAATTCCATCGAATTTGGAGACAATACATACTCCTGAGTCTTTGGCCACCTTATGCTCCATACCTGTACCTACAAGAGGTGCTTTCGGGATCAAAAGCGGAACCGCTTGACGCTGCATGTTTGAACCCATAAGCGCACGGTTGGAGTCATCGTTTTCAAGGAACGGAATTAACGCCGTTGCCACGGAAACAACTTGCTTCGGAGAAACGTCCATGTAATCGACACGTTCAACCGGAAGCGTTAAGTTGTCATCCTTATAACGAACGATAATCGCATCTTCAACGAATTTATTATCTTCGGTCAATTGTGCATTCGCTTGAGCGATAACATAGTTATCCTCTTCGTCTGCTGTCAGGTAAGCGATTTGATCGGTTACAAGTCCTGACTTCGGATCCACCCAACGATATGGCGCCTCAATAAAGCCATACTCATTAATACGGGCAAACGTAGATAAGGAGTTGATCAAACCAATGTTCGGTCCCTCTGGCGTCTCAATTGGACACATACGGCCATAGTGAGAGTGATGCACGTCACGAACTTCCATACCTGCGCGCTCTCTTGTCAAACCGCCGGGTCCGAGTGCAGACAGACGTCTTTTGTGCGTCAATTCAGCAAGCGGATTCGTTTGGTCCATAAACTGAGAAAGTTGGGAGCTACCGAAGAACTCTTTGATCGATGCGATAACAGGTCGAATGTTGATTAACGCTTGTGGTGTAATCACATTCGCATCTTGAATCGACATACGTTCACGAACAACACGTTCCATACGGGAAAGACCAATACGGAATTGATTTTGCAGCAATTCACCTACAGAACGAAGTCTACGGTTACCCAAGTGGTCAATATCATCCGTATTTCCGATGCCGTGAAGCAAATTGATGAAATAGTTAATGGATGAAATAATATCGGCAGGCGTGATGTTTTTGACTGTTTTATCAATAACACCGTTAGAGATAACTTTAACGACCTTGCCCTCTTCTGTTGGTGAATAAACATTGATGCACTGAACTGGAATTGTATCCGCGCCCGTTACACCTTTTGGAATCGTAAATTCTTTATATCCTGCACCTTTTTCAATAAAAGGAAGGATTTCATCTAATACACGACGATCAAGCAATTGTCCAGCTTCTGCAATGATTTCTCCAGTCTCGGAGTCCACCAGTGTTTCCGCCAAACGTTGATTGAACAATCTGTTTTTGATGTGAAGTTTTTTGTTGATTTTGTAGCGACCTACGTTAGCCAAATCGTAACGCTTCGGATCAAAGAAACGAGCAACGATCAAGCTTCTAGCATTATCTAGTGTAGGTGGTTCACCCGGACGAAGACGCTCATAGATTTCGATTAACGCTTTTTCCGTAGAATCCGTGTTATCTTTATCGAGCGTATTACGGATGTATTCATTATCACCGAGCAAATCCAAAATCTCAGCATCTGTACCAAATCCTAAGGAACGAAGAAGCACAGTTACTGGAATTTTGCGCGTGCGATCGATACGAACATAGATGATATCTTTCGCATCAGTCTCAAGCTCTAACCAAGCTCCACGGTTCGGAATGACGGTTGCGGTATATGTTTTTTTGCCGTTTTTATCCACTTTCGTGCTATAATAAACACTGGGTGAACGAACGAGCTGGGAGACGATTACACGCTCCGCACCGTTAATAATGAACGTTCCCGTGTCAGTCATGATAGGGAAATCCCCCATGAACACTTCTTGTTCTTTGACCTCGCCGGTTTCCTTATTAATCAAACGGACTTTGACTCTTAACGGCGCCGCATAGGTTACGTCGCGTTCTTTGGATTCATCAACTGAATACTTAGGATCGCCTAAGCTATAGTCAATAAACTCCAGTACTAGGTTACCTGTAAAATCCTGGATCGGAGAGATATCCTGAAACATCTCGCGAAGTCCTTCTTCCAAAAACCACTCATACGATTTTTGCTGGATTTCAATCAGGTTTGGAATGCCCAGCACCTCATTAATTCGTGCATAAGTCCTGCGTTTACGTCGTCCAAATTGAACAAGATGTCCCGCCAACTTTCATTCACCCCTCAACTCTACTCAATAAATAAAAAGAAGAAGAAAAACTTCTACCGACGTACACTCAGGACGCCTCCATTAGTGGAGCCCGTCCGAATTAAGCGACTGTATGAAGGAAGGTTTTTCCCTGTAATCAATAACTCTTTTCCAAATATTTCTTCCCATCCTGTTAGAATTTCCTAAAATTCAAACATTATACGTTACACATTCAAATTTTATTCATCCCGGAAGAAAAAAACACTTGACATTTTTGTTAACTAAAGACATGTGTCCCATCTTAATACTGACATTTTTTAATAATACCACATGTGAAATGTCAAGTCAAACATTTTCCCTCGATTGACAGATAAGAGTTGAAATCCACATTTCATCTACTTCCAACTACTTCGTAGCTTTGAGAATTTTGTACCCTTTATCTTTGGATACCTCAATAACTTCACTGTACAAAGACTCGAGTTTTTTCATGGCCGATGGAGCGCCCTGTTTTTTTTGAATAACAACCCAGATAGACCCGCCGTCAACTAAGCAATCGTAAGCATCTGTGAAAATACGATGAACAACTTCCTTGCCAGCTCGAATGGGCGGATTGGTTAAAACCGCGTCAAAGCGTTGCTCCTTCACTTGTTCCAGGAGATCACTTTGGAGGATAGTCACATTCGTTATTCCATTACGCTTCGCATTATCAACAGAAAGTTCAATCGCTCTCTCATTGATATCAACCATTGTCACATGTCCTTTCGGACACATCACAGCAGCACTTAGCCCAATAGGACCGTACCCACAACCTACATCAAGAACCTTAGCATCCTCGCGCAGCTGTATGGTTTCAATTAAATGCTTACTACCATAATCGACACCTTTTTTCGAAAAGACTCCGGCATCCGTCAGGAACGTATATGTTTTGCCACGCAGCACTTCTTGCATAGTGTGAACATCCCGTTTCACCGTCGGTTGCTTAGTATAGTAATGCTCTGACACGTTATGAATTCCTCCTCCACTTTTACCTCTAGGAAAATCAAATAACGAGAGCGTTCCTAAGGCTTTCCTAAGGGTAAAAACCTCATCTTATAACGGTTAAAAAAACCTCTTGAAGTCAAGCTTCAAGAGGTTTCCTATTGAAAGATTACTTAACTTCTACGGAAGCGCCAGCTTCTGTAAGCTTAGCTTTAACAGCTTCTGCTTCTTCGGAGCTAACTTTTTCTTTAACTGCTTTAGGAGCGCCATCAACCAAGTCTTTCGCTTCTTTCAGGCCAAGACCTGTGATTTCGCGAACTACTTTAATTACGTTGATTTTGGATGCGCCAGCGCTAGTCAAGATAACGTCAAACTCAGTTTGAGCTTCTTCAACTGCTACTGCTGCGCCACCGCCAGCTGCTACTGGAGCTGCTGCTGTTACGCCAAACTCTTCTTCAATTGCTTTAACCAGGTCGTTCAATTCCAAGATTGTCATGCCTTTGATTGCTTCTAGGATCGTTGCATTGTTGCTCATGGTTAAACCTCCATTATCATTCATATATTTTGTGGTTGTTGTTGTAAAACAAAATTAAGCTTGACCTTCAGCTTCTTTTTTCTCAGCAACTGCTTTAACAGCAAGTGCAAAGTTACGAACTGGAGCTTGAAGAACGCTAAGCAACATGGAGAGAAGACCATCTCTGGATGGAAGTTCTGCAAGTGCTTTGATTTGATCGTATCCAACTACGCGGCCTTCGACCACGCCACCTTTTACGCTCAATTGATCATTCTTTTTCGCAAATTCAGTCAAGATTTTCGCTGGAGCAACTAGATCGTCTTTGCTGAAAGCAATGGCAGTTGGACCTGTTAGGTACTCATCCAATGCGCTTAGCTCAGCATTCGCCGATGCGCGTCTAGCCAACGAGTTCTTGAGAACTACGAATTCAATACCAGCTTCGCGCAAGCTTTTACGCAGCTGAGTTACTTGAGCTACGTTCAAACCGCGGTAGTCCGCTATGATTGTAGAAGCACTAGCTTTAAACTTTTCAGTTACTTCAGCTACTGCTTGTTCTTTCGCTGCAAGAATTTTCGCGTTTGCCATAGTACACCTCACTTCTTATGCATTTATCTTTCAAGATCGCAAACAGTAGGAGCATCAGCATTCCTTATCTAAAATAAGAAATGCCTTCGTAGACGCTACGAAGGCATGATGTGTTCACTTTTTCCCTGATGTACAAAGAAATCGCTATATATATCATAACACCTCGGTAGGAAATTAAGCACGTTGGCACCTACTGTCTACGGTTTGCATATTCATTTTTATGACCTTTGATAGAGTATCACGCCCAGCAACCGAAGTCAACTGGTAGCTTTTACTTATCTGAAGGATTGCAGGTTCACACGAACGCTTGGACCCATTGTGGAGGATACAGCAATGTTTTTCAGGTAAACACCTTTAGCAGCTGCTGGTTTCGCTCTTACAAGTGCATCAACCAATGCTTTGAAGTTTTCGTTCAACTTATCAGCATCGAAAGATACTTTACCAAGTGGAGCATGGATTTGGCCTGCTTTATCAAGACGGTACTCGATTTTACCTGCTTTGATCTCTTGAACAGCTTTGGTAACGTCGAAAGTAACTGTTCCTGCTTTAGGGTTTGGCATTAAACCTTTACCCCCGAGGATACGACCCAGTTTACCAACTTCGCTCATCATGTCCGGAGTAGCTACGCAAACGTCAAATTCGAACCAACCTTGTTGAATTTTGTTGATCATGTCAGCATCACCAACAAAATCTGCACCAGCTGCTTCAGCTTCTTTCGCTTTCTCGCCTTTAGCAAATACAAGTACACGTTTCGTTTTACCAGTACCGTGTGGAAGTACAACGACACCACGAACAGCCTGATCTTGTTTTCTTGGGTCAACACCCAGACGAACTGCAACATCTACAGTTTCATCAAATTTAGCAGGAGCTGTTTTCTTAACAAGCTCGATTGCTTCTGACGGATCATACAAAGTTTCAGCATTTACAAGCTGAGATACTTCGCGGTATTTTTTACCGTGTTTAGGCATTTTAAATATCCTCCTTAGTGGTATTAGCGGATAATCCTCCCACCGAGCGGCTGAAGAGTCTTCGCGAAGAAAACTCACTTCGACAGCATACGCTTATCGTTTAACCGCATTCCTTGCGGAATTAATCTTCGATAGTGATTCCCATGCTGCGAGCAGTACCTTCAACCATACGCATTGCAGCCTCAACGGATGCAGCATTTAGGTCAGGCATTTTTTGTTCAGCGATTTCGCGAACTTTAGCGCGTTTCACAGTTGCAACTTTCTTTTTGTTTGGTTCACCGGATCCTTTTTCGATACCAGCAACGACGCGAAGAAGAACTGCAGCCGGAGGCGTTTTAGTGATGAATGTAAAGGAACGATCCTCGAACACTGTGATTTCAACCGGAATGATAAGACCAACTTGATCAGCAGTACGAGCGTTAAACTCTTTACAGAAAGCCATGATGTTCACACCTGCTTGACCCAATGCTGGACCGATCGGTGGTGCTGGATTTGCTTTCGCAGCTTGAACTTGAAGCTTCACGATTTTAATAACCTTTTTTGCCATGATAGACACCTCCTTGCTTTTAATATGGGATCTCATTGCCATCCCACTAACGAAGGTCTATCCCGAGGAATAGACCTGGTAGAAACCCTTGGTTTTCTTGTTTTATAGCTTTTCCACTTGGTCGAAATCGAGCTCAAGCGGGGTTTCTCTACCAAACATGTTGACATGCACCTTAAGTTTACCCTTGTCAGCAACAATTTCTTCAACAGAGCCGACAAAGTTTGCGAAAGGTCCCACCTTGACGCGTACGGTTTCTTTGAGTTCGAAGTCGATTTTCTCCTTCGGCTCTTCCATACCCATATGCTTCAGGATAGATTCAACTTCCTCAGGTAATAATGCAGTCGGTTTAGAGCCGGATCCTGTAGAACCTACGAATCCAGTTACTCCTGGCGTATTACGTACTACGTACCAAGAGTCATCCGTTTGAATCATTTCTACAAGGACATACCCTGGATAAACTTTACGCATGACGACTTTTTTCTTGCCGTCTTTGTTTACCAATTCTTCTTCCATAGGCACAAGCACACGGAAGATCTTGTCCGTCATTTCCATGGACTCAACACGTTTCTCTAGGTTGGCTTTTACTTTGTTCTCATACCCTGAATAGGTATGTACGACGTACCATCTTTTTTCCATGAATAAATTCACCTATAGTCCTGTTTATTTAAAAACAAGGCGCAGCAACTCAGAAATTCCTAGATCCAGCACAAAAAAATAAATAGCAACAAAAGCTACAGTACCAATTACGACTAGCGTATAGGTAATCATCTCTTTGCGACTTGGCCACTTGACCTTTTTGAGTTCTGTCCAACTGTCGGTGAAGAAGGAAAAAGTGGATCCGAAGCTTTGTCTCATTCTAGCCAAGAACGCCACAAACTACACCTCCAAAGAACTACCTAGTCTCGCGATGAGCAGTATGTTCATTGCAAAATTTGCAATATTTCTTCAACTCAATACGGTCGGGATTGTTGCGCTTATTTTTAGTGGATGCATAGTTTCTTTGTTTGCAATTTGTGCACGCTAATGTGATGATGACCCGCATGATGTACACCTCCTACAGACACTTTCTAATTAAAGCCCTTCTAAGCGCGTCAAAAAGAAAGCGACTTTTAGGGCTACCTGAAATACTTTATCACAACCCGTAATAGGGTGTCAAGGCAGAAGTCTCATAAATGCGAGAGTATCATCAGTATAGACTCTCTTAGCCATTGTTAAACATTCTCCCAAAGAAAAACACCCGCACAGCTTAAGCCGCGCGGGTACTTTCTACAAATCTCGGACTTCCAAATAACGTTCAAGTTTGCGTTTAACACGTTGAAGAGCATTATCAATAGACTTCACATGACGATCGAGATCAACGGCGATTTCTTGATACGATCTGCCATCGAGATAGAGCATCAGCACCCTGCGCTCTAAGTCACTTAATATTTCTCCCATTTTATCTTCAAGGCCCGTAAACTCTTCTTGATTGATTACAAGCTCCTCAGGATCTGTAACCCGGGAACCGCTAATAACGTCAAGCAGCGTACGATCAGAATCTTCATCATAAATAGGCTTGTCCAGTGACACGTAGGAATTAAGAGGAATGTGCTTCTGACGCGTTGCTGTTTTAATCGCCGTGATGATCTGTCGCGTGATGCACAGTTCAGCAAAGGCTTTGAATGAAGCAAGCTTGTCTCCTCGGAAGTCGCGAATAGATTTATATAAACCTATCATACCTTCCTGCACAATGTCTTCTCGGTCTGCACCTATCAAAAAATAAGAACGTGCTTTGGCACGTACGAAATTCTTATATTTATTGATAAGGTATTCCAACGCTTCGCTACTGCCATCACGGACTGCATCGACGATGTCTTCATCTGGCTTGAGGTCATAATCATACATTCTCAGTTCTTTGAGGTCGACACTCACCAACAATCCCTCCGGCCTGCAGGACTACCCAGATTCACTATAAAAGTTTAGGTTAAGTATACATGAAGAAAACTCACACCGTCAACGGGGAACCGCACCATTTCTAGCATTTGGAGGATTCACTCTCCTCTTCGCCACCGCTCGAACTGCTCTTTGAGCTCATGGCTCAGTTTACTTTCGAACGGATTACGCTTGGATGAAGTTTCAGGATGAATACGTTCTCGCACTTCTTTGCGATTCTGTTTGATTTTGACTAGCAGTTCACCAGCGGGCATCCGAAGAGCTCCCTTACCGAAAATGACATGCTGCTCAATCATATCTGAGGTGGCTACATAGATCTGCTTACGCCTTCCCATCAGATTCGTGACCAGACGTTCGATCCGTTCATCTGCCGTTTCCTTCTCTTTGGTATAGAGTACTGTAAGCTTACTTTGCACATATTTTTTACCAAGTCCAGGTACCATATAAGCATCAAAAACAAGGTATACCTTCATACCAGAGTAGGATTGATACTCCGCCAGCATATGGATCAACTGATCACGAGCGCCCTCCAGATCCGTGTCCTTCAGCTTACTAAGCTCCGGCCAAGCGCCAATAATATTGTAGCCATCAACAATCAGAAACTGTTCCATTTCATTTAACTCTTATTACGCTGTCTAACCACTTCATACATCAATACACCCGCGGCAACGGACGCATTCAAAGAATTCACATGTCCCGCCATCGGAAGCTTAACTAAGAAGTCACATTTCTCTTTGATTAATCGACCAACACCTTTACCTTCATTGCCAATAACAAGCGCTATCGGAATACTAAAGTTGGCTTTATACACGTCTTGAGCGGCGGAAACATCCGTTCCAGCGACCCAAACTCCCTGTTCTTTCAATTTTTCTATCGTCTGCGCGATATTCGTCACACGTGCAACGGGAACATATTCAACAGCCCCAGCTGAAGTCTTGGAAACAGTAGCCGTGAGTCCGACGGAACGCCGTTTGGGAATAATGACGCCATGGACACCTGTACAGTCTGCTGTTCGCAGGATCGAACCGAGATTATGCGGATCCTCGATCTCATCAAGAATCAGGATAAATGGTTCTTGCCCTAGCTCTTTAGCCTTGTCTAAAATATCTTCTACTTCAACATACTCATAGGCAGCAACTTGCGCTACAACCCCTTGATGTTGAAGTCCTTCCGCCATTTGGTCCAGCTTGCGCTTGTCCGTAAACTGAACGATAATGCCTACATTTTTGGCTTCCGCTACAATAGGACCTGCGAATTGCTTCTGAGCACTCTCTGCGATCCAAATTTTATTAATCGTACGACCTGCACGAAGCGCCTCCAGGACGGAGTGCTTCCCGCCGATATATTCTTCATCCATTCCTGTTCCTCCTAAAAGTTTTGCTTGAACAATACGATCACCGTTAGCTGAAGCTACTTGCCCTGCTTGTAAGCAATCGCAAAGTCTAATATTTCCTTCAATCTCTCAAAAGATTGTTTATAGTACAAATATCCGATTAAGCACTCAAACGCGGTGCTGTGCCGATATTCCAGCACCTCCGCGTTTTTGGCTGTAGTTCCTGATTTGGCATTGCGTCCCCGCTTTACCATGTCTACTTCTTCTTCCGATAGCATTGGCATCAAGGCTTCCAACAATTTGGATTGCGCTTTGGCTGAGACATATCCCGTTGATGCTTTATGCAAATGGTTCGGCCGGTGGTTAGCTCCAGAAATGACATATTGCCTGATGTACACTTCATATACAGCATCCCCTATATAAGCGAGTACAAGCGGATTCAGTAAATGAGGACTTTTAGACGGCGGGAAAATAAAAAGGTTCGCAGCATCGTGGATGGACTCACTCATTTACGGCGCCAGCGTATTCCCTGCGGTGTATCCTCAAGGAATATCCCTTTCTCTGTGAGCAGGTCGCGAATTTCATCCGCGCGGGCCCAGTTCTTCGACTTACGCGATTCCGTTCTTTCGATAATCAACTGCTCAATCTCTTCATCCAGCAGCTCATCTGTTTGCTGCGAAAGAATCCCTAAGGTTTGATCGAATACTTGCAGCTGATCCAAGAAAAGCTGCAGCGCACCAGCATTTACCCGCTCCTGTTGCAGGTATAGGTTTGCTTCAGCAACTAGGTCGAAGACCGCCGTAATCGCATCCGGCGTATTGAAATCATCGTTCATCTTATCATCAAATTGGCTCGCAATCGCAGCCAAGCGATCTGTTAATGCTGATTCTATTTCACTAGTCGCAGAAGCAGTAGTAAGTCGGTGCTTCAGGTTATCATAAGCATTCTGGATACGTTCTAACGCATTAGAAGCTTGTTTCAAGCTCTCATCGCTGAAATTCAGCGGATTGCGATAATGCGCGGACAACATGAAGAAACGGAATACTTGCGGCTTGATTTGTTTAACGAGATCACGAATCAATATTCCGTTGCCAAGCGACTTAGACATCTTCTCATTGTCAATGTTAAGGAAAGCATTGTGCAGCCAATAATTAGCCATTGGATGCCCCGTTACAGCTTCCGTCTGAGCGATTTCACACTCATGATGCGGGAAGGTCAAGTCTTGTCCGCCGCCGTGTATATCAATCGTTTCACCCAAATATTTACGCACCATAGCGGAGCATTCGATATGCCAGCCTGGACGGCCTTGGCCCCATGGACTATCCCAATAAATCTCTCCCGGTTTGGCCGCTTTCCACAGCACAAAATCCTGAGGACTCTCTTTGCGATCGTCTACTTCAATACGGATGCCGTATTGGAGCTCTTCCAGATTTTGATTGGATAACTTGCCATACTCCGCAAATTTGCTTGTTCGGTAATAAACATCACCGCGGGCTTCATACGCGAAATCTTTCTCAACGAGAGCCGCAATGAAATCGATAATTTCTTGGATGTTCTCCGTCACACGCGGATTCAAGGTAGCATCGTGAACGCCAAGCGTTTTGACGTCGTCCAAAAATGCTTGAATGAATGTTTCTGCAAGCTCTGGAACGGTAACAGCCAGTTCCTCGGCTTTACGAATCATTTTATCATCCACATCAGTAAAATTCGTAATATAAGTCACTTCATACTTCTGAGACTCTAAATAACGGCGAACGACATCGAAGAAAATGACCGGTCTGCCGTTACCAATATGAATATAGTTATACACAGTTGGCCCACAAACGTACATCTTCACTTTGCCTGGTTCAATTGGAACGAATTCTTCTTTTTTCCGTGTTAGCGTATTATACACTCTGAGTGTCATGTTCTCTCGTTTCTCCATTCTTAAGGCGTTCTTGTTCAAGCTGCTGTTTTAAATCGTTAATCTGATTCTGTAATTCTTGAAATATATCCACAATGGGATCAGGTAAGTTCCCATGGTCCAAGCGATTCACACGAACCCCGTCCCGCTTCACAAGTTTAGCAGGGATCGTGACGACGGTGCTATTAGAAGGAACTTCCTGAATGACTACCGCATTAGAACCAATACGTGAATTTTCGCCTACAAGGAAAGAACCGAGAATTTTGGCACCTGAGCCAATAACTACATTATTACCAATAGTTGGATGTCTCTTACCTTTTTCTTTCCCCGTCCCACCTAAGGTTACGCCTTGGTATAGGATGACATCGTCACCGATCTCACAGGTTTCCCCGATAACAACACCCATGCCATGATCAATAAACAGTCTTTTCCCTATCGTTGCACCCGGATGAATCTCAATCCCTGTCATGAACCGGCTCCACTGCGAAACAATACGAGCGATCGTATACATCCCCCGCTTATAAAACCAATGGCCGATTCGATGGGACCAAATTGCATGAAGCCCAGAATACGTAAAGACAACCTCAAACCAGCTGCGTGCAGCCGGGTCGTTATCGAATACGGCGGATATATCAGATTTGATCGTTGCCCACATGTTCTCACCTTCTTCGTAGAAATCGTACAAGGATTCTTCTCAAACAAAAAAGCCCCTGCAGCCATATGGCTGCAGAGGCGTATTATCGCGGTTCCACTCTGCTTGGTGACTCGGAAGTCTCCCAACTTAGGTTCCCGTAACGTGGGTATTCCGGCTGCGCCTACCCTACTCTTAGGAGTATTCGGCGCGGCAGCTCCCAGGTGCATTTCCGATTACAGGAATTGGATAACTCACAGCCAAAGCCTCGCGGCTTCGATTATCCTCTCTGATAAATCCCTAATTAAACGTACTCTCCTGATCATTGCATTCGATATTGAATTAAGTATAGCGAAAAGAAACCCGCATTACAATAAGTTCCTTAGACGTGAGGCGACTTTTTCTTTGCCAAGTAAGTAAAGAGACACATTTAAGTCCGGTCCGTGTACTTGACCTGTTAGTGCAGATCGAATCGACATGAAGAGTTGTTTCCCTTTGAAGCCCGTATCCTTCTGCACTTGTTTCAGCAAAGCAGGGATGGCTTCTACGGTGAAAGCTTCCGCTTGCTCGACTTGCATGAGGAAGCTAGACAGCACAACAGGCACATGCTCCTCTTTCAAAACAGCCGAAGCTTCCTCATCGATAACCAACTCTTCTTTGAAGAAAATGCTTGATAATTCAACGATCTCAGCTGCGAAGCGCATTCTCTCTTGATTGAGGCCTACGAGAGCCGTTACCCACTCTTGAGCTGCGGCATCCAAATCACCTTGGATGTATCCTGCCTTTTGCAGATGAGGCACACATAACTCGACCACTCGGGAAAGCGGAGCCTTTTTCAAATAAGCATTGTTCATCCAATTCAATTTATCCATATCAAACACAGCCGGACTTTTGGATACGCGATCCAGGTCAAACTGGGCAATAAGCTCTTCCTTCGTGAACATCTCTTCTTCGCCGCCAGGAGACCAACCAAGCAGGGCAATGAAGTTAACGACAGCTTCAGGCAGGTAGCCTAGCTCTTTGTACTGTTCGATAAACTGAATGATGGATTCATCCCGTTTACTCATTTTTTTACGATCAGGATTCAAAATAAGCGCTAAATGAGCAAAATCAGGTACAGGAAGTCCCAGTGCTTCGTACATGAGGATTTGTCTTGGTGTATTGGACAGATGCTCCTCACCGCGAATAACCAGATTTATTTTCATCAAATGATCGTCAACAATGACTGCGAAATTATAGGTTGGAATGCCATCGGTACGTGCAATGATGAAATCGCCAATCCCATTGGATTCAAATTCAACATGCTCGCGCACCTTGTCTTCGAAGCCGATTATCCGGTCTTCTGGAACACGGAAACGAATGGAAGGCTTACGGCCTTCACCTTGAAAAGCAGCAACCTGCTCCGGTGTTAAGTTACGGCATTTACCTGAATAACCGCCCATTTCGCCGCGTGCTTCTTGCTCTGCCCGCTCCTGCTCCAAATCGGCTTCAGAGCAATAACAATGGTACGCATGGCCGCTCTGAACCAATTGATCGAGATACGTCTGATAAATATCCAATCGCTCCATCTGACGATAAGGACCATATGGACCTCCGATATCTACGCTCTCATCCCACTCTAAACCAAGCCATCTAAGACCGTTCAACTGATCTTCAATTCCGGACTCTTTGTGACGCGTTTGATCCGTATCTTCAAAACGAACAACGAACGCACCGCCATGGCGACGCGCCAATAAATAATCAAACAGTGCTGTACGAGCACCGCCAATATGTAAATGTCCAGTCGGACTAGGTGCATAACGCACACGTAAAGGCTGATTCATGAGTGTACCTCTTCTCCCCAATAATACCTGCTATTCTAGCACATCTCGAATTAAACAAACAACCGATTGCGCAGCAATTCCTTCGCCTCGCCCCGTGAAACCAAGCTGTTCCGTCGTCGTAGCTTTCACATTGACTTGATCTGGCTTAGCATCTAGCGCTTCGGCAATAATTTCTACCATCTGCGGGATGTAAGGCGCCATTTTGGGCTTCTGTGCAATGATTGTGGAGTCCGTATTCCCAAGATGATATCCTTTGTCCTTAGCTAACTGCCAAACCTGCTTCAGCAGTACTAGACTATCCGCATCCTTGAACTCTGCAGCCGTATCTGGGAAATGCTTCCCGATATCGCCTAAACCTAGCGCACCCAGAATAGCATCGCTAATAGCGTGCAGCAGCACATCGGCATCAGAATGACCGAGCAGCCCTTTTTCATAAGGAATCGTCACGCCCCCAATAATACACTTGCGACCTTCCACCAACTGATGAACATCAAATCCTTGTCCTACGCGAATCATAGCTGTCCCTCTCCCCTTACGTTGTGTAGTATCCATTCTGCCCAAGGCAAATCTTCCGGTGTCGTAATCTTAATATTATAATAGTCCCCTTCGACCACATGCACCGTCGTTCCTATCCGTTCCACCAACATCGCATCGTCCGTCCCCATAAAATCATCCTGAAGAGCCCGTTCGTGCGCTTCCCGTAGAAGAGAAAGCCGAAAAGCTTGCGGCGTTTGGATCGCCCACAAGCTTCGTCTATCGGGTGTAGATTGAATTCGCTTCTCGGTATCTACGATTTTGATCGTATCCTTAACAGGAACGGCCAGCACAGCTGCATCCTGTTCTTGCGCTTTCACAAGGCAATCGAACACATGTTCTTTTTTTACAAAAGGCCTAACACCGTCATGAACGAGTACCCACGTTGTATCCCTCTGTAAGGAGCCCAGACCCTGTCTAACGGAATCTTGACGTTCGGCGCCTCCTGCAAGCACATGAGAGACCTTGGAAAGAGCGTAGTCCTGTACATAGCCTCTACAGCGATCTACGTCAATTCCCCCAACAACGAGAATGATTTCATCCACTTCATGTATGTTTTGAAATAATTGCAAGGTATGTACCAGAATTGGCTTGTGTCCCAGTTGTAAGTATTGTTTACTTTCAGCCGTACCCATTCGCGAGCCCTTGCCCGCAGCCACGATGATAACTCCTAGCTTCTCCATAAGTCCTCCAACTAAGTGCTTTCTGAAGAAAGCATTCTTCGTAAGCATAGACCCAAGGATAAACGACTCCGTCGTCCTACTGGGACGAGCACGTTTGTCAAGGTTGATGCAAAGCAAAAGTATAAAACTTATACTTTCCTATCAACTAATAAGAGCTATGTTACATCTCCTTATCATACTGGTTTTACTGTGCTTTTTCCAATAGTTTCGGTTTAGCGAAAATCATTCGTCCCGCCGATGTCTGCAGAACACTTGTGACCATCACTTCGAGTGTCATCCCGATGAATTCGCGCCCACCTTCCACCACGATCATCGTACCGTCGTCCAGATAAGCTACACCTTGTCCATGCTCCTTGCCATCCTTAATGACTTGAACAATAATTTCTTCACCCGGTAGGACAACAGGTTTCACTGCATTCGCGAGGTCGTTGATATTGAGCACCGAAACACCTTGCAGCTCACATACTTTGTTTAGATTAAAATCATTCGTAATTACTTTGCCTTGAAGCACTTTTGCGAGCCGGACTAGCTTGCTATCAACTTCAGATATTTCCTCGAAATCTCCTTCATAGATGAGCACTTTCACTTCAAGTTCCTTTTGGATTTTGTTCAAAATGTCCAGACCGCGTCGACCGCGATTCCGCTTGAGTAAATCCGATGAATCGGCAATGTGCTGCAGCTCTTCCAAGACAAATTCAGGAATAACGAGCGTTCCCTCAATGAAGCCTGTTTTGCAAATATCTGCAATCCTGCCATCAATAATGACACTCGTATCAAGAATCTTATGCTCCTCATAAGGACGGTGTGTCTGCTTCTCAGGGCCTGCGGAGCGGCTCTTTGCAATGATCTGAACCAACTCTTCCCGCTTGCTGTAACCGATACGGAAGCCCATTACAGCTAATACCGCAGATACAATGAACGGTAAAAAGGGACTAGCCCACTTCGCCTGCTCTAATACAGGGAACACCAATACCGATATAAGCAGGCCAATGACTAAACCTAATGTACCTGAGAGTAAATCGGATACCGGGATATCCGCTACATTCCTTTCGCCTCTCATAAGCAGCTTCATTCCCTGACTAGCAACCCATGACGAAAGGAAGAACATACCTACTGCGCATAAACTATTAATCCAAATAACTTGTCCTGCATCACTCATTAACGCTGTCTTTCGAAGGATCGAATCACTCCAACTATAACCTAAACTACCACCCATGATGGCCAAAATGATTTGTACCCATTTCCTCATCACAGATTCACCCCCTAAATCAAACTTGTTTTAAGCCTTATTACAATTATGTTCCAATTTCTCCAACGTTAATCACTTCTTTACATGGAAAATTGAAATATTAGAGGGCTTCCTTTATAATGAAATTGGAAGTTACCAACACACCCGAGGTGGATGGAATGAGCTCCTTGACTTTAAAGCAGTTTCAGGATCAAGTATCCGAATTGTTACTCCGTCACCGAAGTCTGCTTGACGTCTTATCCAAATTTCAGCAGTCTGGCGCAGCTACTAATCGTTCCGTGGTGAAATCTATTACGGAATGTGGATGTATTCAGGTTCATGCAGCCAAGCAAGAGTATCATCCTGAGATGACTTTGGATGAGGCCAAGGATGTGCTCGGCACTCATGTATCTGGTCACTTATGTGAACAATGCATCGAGGTCGTAAGTACGGAACTGGGTAGAAATCTCTTCTATATGTCTGCACTTAGTAACATCCTAGACGTTAATTTGGAGCAAGTCGTTGAGAACGAATCGAAGAAATGCACAACACTGGGACTTTTCAACATGTCTTGAAGATGAAAAAAAGCATTTATTTTCTCTCTGAATCATCAGAAGAAAATAAATGCTTTTTATTTTCGAAACCTGTGTTAAACGTCCGATTTCACTGAATTCGTATCGTCCATACCGCGTCTTTTGTTCTTTCTCCGGAGACGGATGAAGAACCCATCAACGTTTTTTTTTAGGCCATATAGCGCGTAGGCTAATAGAGGGACGAAAATCATTTTAGAAATCGACTCCGGCCATTTAATAGCAATTAAAATAGCTACGGCAACAATAATTGGCGTTATCCAAATAGCTGCTTTAGGAATACCGGCTTTCTTGAAGTTCGGGTACTTCACTGTACTTACCATTAAGTAAGATAACAGGATCGTACTTACCAACAACACATATACATTAATTTCGTTCACAAACAATGCTAGTGTACAAAGAACACCGCCTGCGGCTGGAATCGGAAGACCGATGAAATAGCCAGGCGTACCGGCAACGACATTGAACCGAGCTAAACGGAGCGCTCCACAAATCGGGAAGATCGCTGTTACAATCCAAGCAAATGCCGGACTAATCACATTCGGATCATTAAATGCAACAACATACATGATAAAGGCTGGTGCTACACCGAATGAAATGACATCGGACAGCGAATCTAACTCTTTACCAAACTCACTCTGCGCGTTCAAAGCTCTAGCTACACGTCCGTCAAGTCCATCAAGCAACATAGCGACAATGACGAGTACTGCTGCAACTCCGTGTTCACCACTGAAAGCGAGAATAATTGACAGTACACCTAGGAATAAGTTCCCTACTGTAAAAAGACTGGGAATTGATTTCGTTAACATATGTTTTTGTCCACCTCTGGATTTACTATACCCTAATCTCGACTTAATAAAACCTTGACTACATAAAACTGCCTTGACTTAATAAAACCTCAACAATGATACTTTATGATTGTATCTAGTTTAAATATGTCTGTCAATGAACACTTGTTCTTGAATTCTTTTGAGACCTTCCTTAATGGCTCGGGCTCTCACCTCTCCGATTCCGTCAACTTCATCCAATTCTTCAATTGTCGCCATCATCATGTGAGGCAGATAACCAAACTTTTCGACCAGATTCGCAATAATGATAGACGGTAACCGCGGTATTTTCCCTAAAATTCGGAACCCCCGAGGGGAAACCGGTTCTTCAGCAATAGAATTCGTATGCGGATATCCAAGCAATCGGATAATTTGGTGCGGCTCCAGCAGTTCATCCGAGGATAAACGCTTTAAGCCCGCTTGCATTTCTTTGACGCGGTCCTCTGATAAATCACGTACATAATCTTTTACGATCAAACGCGCTTCAAGTTCCGCATTCCCAACAAGTTCTTCCAGCTGCATGCTAATGAGGCGGCCTTCATTCCCTAACTCATTAATATATCGATTAATCTCCGCCTTAATGCGCAGCACCATCTCAAACCGAGCAATGACATTGGTAACATCGTGCAGGGTAACCAATTCCTCAAACTCGGATGCGCTTAAATTGGTCAGCGACTGATCCAGCACGACTTTGTAGCGTTCCAAGGTCTGAATCGCTTGATTTGCTTTGGTCAGGATGACACCAATATCTTTCAATGCGTATCGCAAATTGCCTTGATAAAGCGTTATGACATTGCGCCGCTGTGAAATTGAAACAACCAATTTGTTTGTTTGCTTCGCAACACGTTCAGCTGTTCGATGTCTGATCCCCGTCTCCGATGATGAGATAGAGGAATCAGGAATTAATTGTGTGTTCGCATATAGAATGCGTTTGATGTCCTCACTGAGGATAATCGCGCCATCCATTTTGGCAAGCTCATATAAATAATTGGGAGAAAAATCACAATCTATGGAAAAACCGCCATCCACGATTTCCGTTACTTCTGTACTGTATCCAACTACAATAAGTCCACCCGTTTTGGCGCGTAGGACATTCTCTAACCCATCACGGAACGGTGTACCAGGTGCTACCATTTGCAGCAGTTGGCTCATGACGTCTCGCTTCATCTCTTCTTTACTCATCATTTTCCTCCTGAAGGCTTGCAGGTTGAATGACCACGAGTTAACCCAGTGCCGCTTTACAATGCCTCTGCTACCGTGTTCACTCCGATAATCTCTATACCGGACGGATGTGTCCATCCCTTCAAACTTTTCTCCGGCATAATCACTCTACGGAATCCAAACTTTTCCGCTTCCTTCACACGTTGATCAATCCGAGATACACCGCGGACTTTTCCGGTCAACCCGATTTCACCGAACACCACATCATAGGGGTGAGGACATTTATTTCATTTCCAAAATATATAAACCATTTGAAGCCTATCCAAGGAATCCTGTTCTATCCTACTTCCATCAAAAATAATCCCTACATATATCATACATTTTAAATTCAAAATTCATGCTGCTTTGTTTCAACTTAAATACCCTCAATCCTAACCGGACTAAGGGTAGGTCCAGATGCTAAATCCTTACAACTAATTATAACGGAAAATGCATTCCTTTTAAAGAAGATGCTTCCAGCTTTTTCAAATAGTTATTCTGAAGAGATGATTTGCTCAACTTTGTACAAAGTTATTAAGAATTGGCTATACAGACACAAAAAAGACCCGCTATTTCAGGTCTTATGTCTCATCCCATGGTGCTTTCTGCTCTTTACCTTTGGAAGAAGAACCAAATACAGAGAATATGACTTGGCTCAATGTCTTGCATGGGATTACCTTAATTGTTTTGAAGGATGCTGTTGTTTTTAAAGCATTATGAGCTACATAGACCTTCTTAAAGCCCATTCGTTCAAGCTCTCTAATCCGCAGTTCCAATGTAGGGACTTTTTTCAACTCCCCTGTTAGACCAATATCAGCAATAAACACAGTATCGTTCGCAATACCCATATTTTTAAAAGAGGATACAATGCTCATGATTGCAGCTAAGTTGGACGATTGCTCTTTTAGTCGTATTCCGCCAGTGGTTTTTACAACAACATTTTTATCATGCAGGAGAATCCCCGCCCTTTGTTCCAAAATGCTTATTAAGGTATTTACGTGGTCCTTCTTAATGCATTCTGCGATTCGGCTTGGAAACGGCATAAAAGTTTGTGAAACGAGACTTTCTATTTCTAATATAATCGCTCTTGTGCCTTCTTTAATAACCGTTAAAGCACTACCGCTAACAATGTCATTGTCATCACGCTGTGTCATGAAAAATTCAGATGGATTATCAACAGGAATAAGTCCTGTCTCCTCCATAATGAAGAACCCTAGCTCCCCAGTACCAGAAAAGCGGTTCTTACTGGAATATAGTTGCTTTAACTCTTCCCCTTCCTCCCCTTCAAGGATAAGAACGGTATCTACCAAATGCTCCAATGCTCTCAAACCAGCTAGTTCATTATCTTTGGTCATCTGCCCAACCATGATAACTGCTCTTGGTCTATCTGCATTTTTCGCAATTTTTAATAGCGCTGTGGCGCATTCCATCGTTTGAGTGGGTGAACCAGGTCTAGAAGGGTATTCGTCCAGCACAAAGGTCTGAATACTATCAATTATGATTAAGTCGGGATCGACTTGTTCAATACAACCCAATACATTATTTAAGCTATTATCAGAATATACCCAAACATTATCATGAATACTTGGTAAGATTCGTTCTGCTCTTCGTTTGATTTGAGAGTCACTTTCCTCACCTGAAGCATACAGCACTTTTAGACCTTGCCTAGCTACATCATCACTAATTTGCATAAGTAAGGTCGATTTCCCCGCACCTGGAACGGCTGTAATGATGGTAATGGAATCTTTCACAATACCTCCACCCATCACACGATTAAACTCATTGTATTTTGTCGCAATTCGGTCACTATTCTGTGAAACTGTATCTGTTAACCGTTTGACGGTTATATTTTTCTTTGTCGTTATCGTCTTTTGATTACTTCCCGCACCAACTTCTGCTTCTTCAAGTACATTCCACTCACGACAACTACTGCACGAACCTTGCCATTTTGGATGCTCTTGACCGCAACTGGTACATTTATATATCGTTTTCTTTTTCATGTTGACGGCTCACTTCCCCTAGCATTTACAGTTCTATCATACATTTTTTTATACATTACTTGCATATTCGTTAAATTTTATCATTTTTACGAAGTCCATGAAAGGGTTCCGCAAAATTAAAAAGCATTTTGCTGCACCCTAGATAGGATGGAGCAAAATGCTTCTTTGCTTTCATTATTTCGTAGCTACGCCTTCGCCCCTCAAGACGACAAGTTCGCCGTCTTTTTCATCAATGGTTAAGGAGTCACCTTTGGCAATATTGCCTCTGAGAAGTTCCTCAGACAAGCGATCTTCGATGTGCTTCTGAATCGCTCTGCGCAGTGGTCTCGCTCCGTATGTCGGATCGAATCCTTCTTTGGCAAGGAACGTTTTCGCTTTGTCTGTTAGCAAGAAATCGACTTCTTGCTCTTTCAGGCGTTTGCGTAGATCATCGGCCATCAGGCTGACAATTTGCGCAATATGCGCTTCATCCAAGGAGTGGAACACGATAATTTCATCGATACGGTTAAGAAACTCAGGACGGAAGCTTTTTTTGAGCTCGCCCATTACTTTATCCTTCATATTGCTGTAATCTTTACCTGCATCGATAGCAGCCGTAAAGCCAAGCGAAGAATTCTTCTTAATCATCTCCGCGCCAACATTGGATGTCATGATAATCAATGTGTTGCGGAAATCAACCGTGCGTCCTTTGGAATCTGTTAAGCGACCATCTTCCAGCACTTGCAATAGAATGTTGAACACTTCTGGATGTGCTTTCTCGATCTCATCGAGCAATACGACCGAGTATGGCTTACGGCGTACTTTCTCAGTGAGTTGACCGCCTTCTTCGTACCCAACGTAACCTGGAGGCGCCCCTACTAATCTAGAAGTCGAGTGCTTTTCCATGTATTCCGACATATCAATTCGAACTACCGCGTTATCATCACCGAATAAAGATTCTGCTAAAGCTCGTGCTAATTCGGTTTTACCAACACCCGTTGGTCCTAGGAATATGAAGGAGCCCATTGGACGCTTCGGATCTTTCAGACCTGCTCTAGCGCGGCGAATGGCACGACTTACCGCTTTAACAGCTTCTTCCTGGCCAATGACACGCTCATGAAGGATATCTTCCATTTTGAGCAAACGCTCTGTTTCTTCTTCAGCAAGTTTACTTACCGGAATTCCTGTCCAGCTCGCCACAATTTGCGCGATATCATCTGGCGTTACTTCTGTGTCTAAGCGACCTTGCTTCTCTTTCCAATCATTCTTCGTTGTATCCAGCTCTTCGCGAAGCTTCTGCTCCGTATCACGAAGTCCAGCTGCTTTCTCGAACTCTTGACTTTGAACCGCAGCATCTTTCTCCTTACGAATGTTATCCAGCTTGCTTTCAAGTTGTTTCAATGAAGGCGGTGTTGTGTAAGAGCGCAGTCTTACTTTGGAACTCGCCTCATCGATCAAATCGATCGCTTTATCCGGTAAGAAACGGTCCGTAATGTAACGATCGGAAAGCTTTACAGCCTCTTGAATCGCAGCATCCGTAATTTTCACACGGTGATGAGCTTCATAGCGATCACGCAATCCATAAAGGATTTGAATAGCTTCCTCAGGAGATGGTTGATCTACCGTAATAGGTTGGAAACGACGCTCTAAAGCAGCATCTTTTTCAATATACTTACGATATTCATCCAACGTTGTAGCACCAATACATTGCAGCTCGCCTCTAGCTAGTGCCGGTTTCAAGATGTTGGAGGCATCAATTGCACCTTCAGCTCCGCCAGCACCAATCAAGGTGTGAAGCTCATCAATGAATAGTACGATATTGCCCGCTTGACGAATTTCGTCCATAATTTTTTTGAGACGGTCTTCGAACTCGCCGCGATACTTAGTCCCTGCTACAACAGAGCCCATATCGAGGGTCATTACCCTTTTATCCTTCAACGTTTCCGGAATTTCATTGTTAATAATTTTCTGAGCGAGGCCTTCAGCAATCGCTGTTTTACCAACGCCTGGCTCACCGATCAGTACCGGATTGTTCTTCGTTCTGCGGCTTAACACTTGAATAACACGCTCAATTTCTTTGCTGCGTCCAATCACAGGATCCAGATGACCCTCTTTGGCATACGCCGTCAAATCTCTCGCTAAACCATCTAGTGTAGGTGTGTTTACATTCGGATTACTACCATGACTTGGTGACACAGTCTCGCTGCTTCCAAGCAATTGAAGGACTTGTTGACGTGCTTTATTCAAAGAGACACCTAAGTTATTAAGGACTCTTGCAGCAACACCTTCTCCTTCGCGAATAAGTCCGAGTAAAATATGTTCAGTCCCCACATACGTGTGACCTAATTTTCTCGCTTCATCCATCGAAAGTTCAATGACCTTCTTCGCTCTAGGTGTATAAGCAATGTTGGTAGGCTGTTCTTGTCCTCTGCCAATCAGCGATTCAACTTCGTCTTGAATTTTCTCAAGACCTAAGCCCAAAGCAACGAGCGCTTTAGCGGCAATGCCTTCCCCTTCGCGAATAAGACCAAGTAAAATGTGCTCTGTGCCAATATTGTTATGCCCTAAACGAACAGCTTCTTCTTGAGCAAGAGAAAGCACCTTCTGCGCACGTTCCGTAAATCTTCCAAACATCATAGAGAACACCTCCAAAATTAGTATATCTATAGAAATCCTAAAGGATGAATCTAATATAGGGATCTTTAACGGAGTTAAAGTCTCTCCTCTTTCTTAAACCCTACCAAATCTTTCGCGTATCAATTCTGCCCTGCGTATGTCTCGCTCTTCGGCATTTAATTTCTCCCCGGCATATTGCTGAAGAAAACCAGGCTGTGTCATCACCAACAATTCATTCAAAACATTCGATGAGACGTTGTTGATAATCCCGAGGTCAATGCCAAGTCTTACATCAGATAAACGCTGCGCGGCCTCTTTCGAATCCATGATTCCCGCATAAGACAGAATGCCTAATGAACGGTTCACACGATCTATTATCCGCATTCGAGACTCTTGAATCAGCTTATGTCTCGCAGCACGTTCATGCTCTATAATTTGCCTTGCTACACTGTGCAAATTATCAATAATCTCATCTTCGGACTGGCCAAGTGTAATTTGATTCGATATTTGAAACAGATTTCCTAAAGCTTCGCTGCCTTCCCCGTATAATCCTCTAACTGTCAACCCAACTTGTGTAACCGCTGATAAAATCCGATTAATTTGTTGGCTTAGCACTAGCGCCGGTAAATGCATCATCACCGAAGCGCGGATACCGGTACCGACATTCGTAGGGCAGCTTGTTAAGTAGCCTCTCTTTTCGTCATACCCGTAATCCAGCTGTGTTTCAAAAATATCATCAATTTGGTTCGCCAAATCCCATACTTCTTTAATCTGAAAACCTGGACATAGACATTGTATGCGAAGATGATCCTCTTCGTTGATCATAATACTAATGGACTCATTTTCGCTTAAAATAACGGCGCCATTCCTGGACTCGTTAGCTAAATTGGGACTAATTAAATGCTTTTCTACCAGAACCATTCGTTCAAGCTCATTTAGATCCGATAGCGGTATGAGCGAAAAATTGCTTATCGTCTCCAACTCATCATTTTCAAGTACACCGGATAAATGATCCAGCACTTCTTGAGATTGTTGATTCGTCGCTAGCATTGGATAAGGGTAATCCCTAAGGTTGCGAGCAATACGGATCCGACTACTAATGACGATATCCGACTCAGGCCCTTCGCCTTTCATCCATTCGCTTAATGCATCTGCTGTAAACCGCTGTGATGTCACTGGATTCACACCTCCTTACAAACTCACATACCCGCAATTTTCTTCTCAATTTCACGAATTTGATCACGAATCTTTGCTGCCTGTTCGAACTCTTCTTGTTCGATACAGGTCATCATATCCTTCTTGAGCGTATCAATTTCTCGCTTACATTGGATGATGCCACCACTTCGTTTGGGCACTTTTCCAACGTGAACGATATTGCCATGCACCCTTTTAAAGAGAGGATCTAACTTATCTGAAAAGCTTTGATAGCAGGATCCGCAACCAAACCGTCCTAATTTACTAAACTGAGAATACGTAAGGCCACAGCTCTCACAACGGATCGCCTGAGACTTTGCAGCGGATAGAGATGACGGTTCGAAATCAAGTAATCCTGATAACAGATTGTGAATCGAAAATCCGTTGGATGTTCCGGGAATCATTTCGCCCTTCTCACGAGCGCAATTCTCACAAATGTGGAACTCGTTCTTGTCTCCATTCACAATCTTGGTAAAATGAAGAGTCGCCGGTCGTTTCCCGCATTCCTGACAAATCATTTCATATGCCTCCTTATCTGCTAAGCAAGGATATCAGCATTGCTTTAAGAATCTTGGCCCGAATTTCATCGCGCAGCGGGAGCTTGAAGGTCAACACATCTCTCGAAATTGCGGCCCGAATCAGGTTAGCTTCTCGTGTTGAAATATAGTGGCCTTCCTGCAGCTGGTATACGAGTCCTTCTGAAGTAACTTGATCAATGTGCGTATGAATCGTGCGAAAAATGTGGTCTAAAATGGACCCGTGACTTTTAAGCTCGATTTTTTGGATACGAATGTATCCACCGCCGCCGCGCTTGCTTTCCACAATGTACCCTTTTTCCAAGGTAAACCTTGTACTTATCACATAATTGATTTGGGAAGGCACACATTGGAACTGGTCAGCCAGATCATTACGTTGAATCTCGATAGCCCCTTCGGAACTCTGCTGCAGAACATGTTTTAAATACTGTTCAATAATTTCTGATACGTTGCGCATCAATTCGTCCTCCCAGATTGCCAGAAGTAAATTGACTTTGACTTTCTTTGACCTTAACTAGATTATAATCATTTCCTTTCTTTTTGACAAGTACTGCTCTTTTTAAAATAATCTACCGTCATAAATATGACTTTTTGCTTTACGCGTCAGAGAACTGACCGACTTTCGACCTACTCACAGTATTCACAAAAATACCCCTACTTAACGTAAGGGCATGTTCCAATTAATTCTTTTTTTGCGATCGGAGTTGATCACTTAGGATTGAATCTGTTCTGCACTAGTTTTCCACAGTTGCTTTGCTGCTTTTAGGTCCTGTGCCGCCTCGGATGGATTCTTCAATTGTTTATCTACGTAGTAGCTTCCATTAGGGCCAGTGATGCTAGAGGAATCTGCCAGCCAAACTAAGGTTTCAGCTCCTTTTTCCGGGGTGCGGGAAAATAACTTCATAACTGCCATTGTCATACGAGCCATGAGTCCATTGTTCTGATTAAAATTTGTAGCGACTAATCCAGGATCGTAGCAGTGGGCAGTGACACCTGTGCCATCTAGACGACGCCCCAGCTCAGCGGTGAACAAGATATTAGCAAGCTTGGTTTGAGCATATCGCAAAGTGGGGCCCCCCATCAACTTCTTCATCGTCTTATAAAGACGTTCGGCACTTATATCATCGAACTCAAGTCCCTTCTTGGCCATCTTGTGTCCATGAGATGCCGTTGTGATGATTCGGGCAGATCCGCATTCCTTCAATCGTTCAAGAAGTAATGTCGTTAACAGGAAAGGCCCTAGGTGATTTACTGCCCAAGTCATCTCTATTCCGTCGCCAGTCAGCTGCCGTGTTTCGAAAAGGGCGCCCGCATTATTGATAAGGACATCGATTCTTGGGCATTTTGATAAAATCTCGTCAACCACCTTACGGAGCGATTGCTGAGAAGACATGTCAGCTAAAAACACATCAATTTTGGTGCTTCCGCCAACATAAGCTTGAATCTGAGTAATCGCGTCATTCGCCTTTGCGTTGTTACGCGCAAGAATCCCCAAATTTGCACCTCGTGCCGCGAGTTCTTTAGCCGCGGCAAAACCAATACCGCTAGTTGCACCTGTGATTAGCACATATTTACCTTTTACCGACCAATTGGAGTTCGTTGTCATTTTATCCATGTTTATATCTCCTTACTATTTTTATTGTTAAATGAATGGTTCATTCATTATTAGTTTATGATGGTTTCCTATATCTGTCAAGTGGTCTCGCTAATAAAAATTTGACTTTTGATCGCCCCAACAGTATTAAGTTCAACACAACAAAAAAGCCTTCTTGAGATTTCTCTCAAAAAGGCTTTATCTTGTGCTTGGCAACGTTCTACTCTCCCAGAACCCTGCGGTTCAAGTACCATCGACGCTGGAGGGCTTAACGGTCGTGTTCGAGATGGGAACGCGTGGGTCCCCTCCGCCATCATCACCAAACAGTCAAAGCGTGGTTTGCGCCTTGAAAACTAGATACGAAACGTGCGTAAAGTGAACATTTAGGGTTTGTGGTTAAGCCCTCGACCGATTAGTATTCGTCAGCTGCATGCATTGCTGCACTTCCACCTCGAACCTATCAACCTCGTCGTCTACAAGGGGTCTTACATACTGGGAAATCTCATCTTGAGGGGGGCTTCGCGCTTAGATGCTTTCAGCGCTTATCCCCTCCGTACATAGCTACCCAGCGATGCCTCTGGCGAGACAACTGGTACACCAGCGGTACGTCCATCCCGGTCCTCTCGTACTAAGGACAGCTCCTCTCAAATTTCCTACGCCCGCGACAGATAGGGACCGAACTGTCTCACGACGTTCTGAACCCAGCTCGCGTACCGCTTTAATGGGCGAACAGCCCAACCCTTGGGACCTACTTCAGCCCCAGGATGCGATGAGCCGACATCGAGGTGCCAAACCTCCCCGTCGATGTGGACTCTTGGGGGAGATAAGCCTGTTATCCCCAGGGTAGCTTTTATCCGTTGAGCGATGGCCCTTCCATTCGGTACCACCGGATCACTAAGTCCGACTTTCGTCCCTGCTCGACTTGTAGGTCTCGCAGTCAAGCTCCCTTATGCCTTTGCACTCTGCGAATGATTTCCAACCATTCTGAGGGAACCTTTAAACGCCTCCGTTACATTTTAGGAGGCGACCGCCCCAGTCAAACTGCCCACCTGACACTGTCCCCATACCGGATTACGGTACCAGGTTAGAACTCCGATACGATCAGGGTGGTATCCCAACGGCGCCTCCACCCAAGCTGGCGCTCAGGCTTCAAAGGCTCCCACCTATCCTGTACAGATCGTACCAAAGTCCAATATCAAGCTGCAGTAAAGCTCCATGGGGTCTTTCCGTCTTGTCGCGGGTAACCTGCATCTTCACAGGTATTAAAATTTCACCGGATCTCTCGTTGAGACAGCGCCCAAGTCGTTACGCCATTCGTGCGGGTCAGAATTTACCTGACAAGGAATTTCGCTACCTTAGGACCGTTATAGTTACGGCCGCCGTTTACTGGGGCTTCAATTCATAGCTTCGGGTTTAACCCCTAACCACTCCTCTTAACCTTCCAGCACCGGGCAGGCGTCAGCCCGTATACTTCGCCTTGCGGCTTCGCACAGACCTGTGTTTTTGCTAAACAGTCGCTTGGGCCTTTTCACTGCGGCCCCCTCGGGCTATTCACCCTACCGAGGCACCCCTTCTCCCGAAGTTACGGGGTCATTTTGCCGAGTTCCTTAACGAGAGTTCTTCCGCGCGCCTTAGAATTCTCTTCTCACCCACCTGTGTCGGTTTGCGGTACGGGCACCTTCGCCTGGCTAGAAGCTTTTCTTGGCAGTGTGAACTCATGACCTTCGGTACTTAAAGTTTCCCTCCCCATCACAGCCCAGCCTTACGGTTAGCGGATTTGCCTACTAACCAGCCTCACTGCTTGGACGAGCATCCATCAGCTCGCGTCACTATCCTTCTGCGTCACTCCATCGCTCATAACGGCTACGGTGGTACAGGAATTTCCACCTGTTGTCCATCGACTACGCCTTTCGGCCTCGCCTTAGGTCCCGACTTACCCTGAGCGGACGAGCCTTCCTCAGGAACCCTTAGGTTTTCGGCGGATCAGATTCTCACTGATCTTTTCGTTACTTATACCGGCATTCTCACTTGTATGCGCTCCACCTGTCCTTACGGTCAGAATTCAACGTACATACAACGCTCCCCTACCCATGCACATACGTGCAAGCCATAGCTTCGGTGGCGTGTTTAGCCCCGTTACATTTTCGGCGCAGAGTCACTCGACCAGTGAGCTATTACGCACTCTTTCAATGGTGGCTGCTTCTAAGCCAACATCCTGGTTGTCTGTGCAACTCCACATCCTTTCCCACTTAACACACACTTGGGGACCTTAGCTGATGGTCTGGGCTGTTTCCCTTTTGACAATGGATCTTAGCACTCACTGTCTGACTCCCGGATTTAAGTTTGTGGCATTCAGAGTTTGACTGGACTTGGTAACCCTTGGCGGGCCCCGCACCCAATCAGTGCTTTACCTCCACAACTCCACATCCGAGGCTAGCCCTAAAGCTATTTCGGGGAGAACCAGCTATCTCCGAGAACGATTGGAATTTCTCCGCTACCCCCACCTCATCCCCGCATTTTTCAAAATGCGTGGGTTCGGGCCTCCAGTGAGTGTTACCTCACCTTCACCCTGGACAGGGGTAGATCACACGGTTTCGGGTCTACGTCCACGTACTCAAGCGCCCTATTCAGACTCGCTTTCGCTGCGGCTCCGCCTTTTCAGCTTAACCTCGCACGGGAACGTAACTCGCCGGTTCATTCTACAAAAGGCACGCCATCACCCATATAGAGGGCTCTGACTTCTTGTAAGCACACGGTTTCAGGTTCTTTTTCACTCCGCTTCCGCGGTGCTTTTCACCTTTCCCTCACGGTACTGCTTCACTATCGGTCACTAGGGAGTATTTAGCCTTGGCAGATGGTCCTGCCGGATTCCGACGGGGTTTCACGTGACCCGCCGTACTCAGGATACCTCTAGGGGTTTCGTTCGATTTTGGCTACAGGGCTTTTACCTTCTATGCCGGACCTTTCCAGATCTCTTCGCCTACCGAACTAACCCCACATCGAGGTCCTACAACCCCAAGGAGCAAGCTCCTTGGTTTGGGCTATTCCGCTTTCGCTCGCCGCTACTGACGGAATCACTTTTGTTTTCTTTTCCTCCAGGTACTTAGATGTTTCAGTTCCCTGGGTATGCCTCTACTATTGCTATGTATTCACAATAGAGTAACTGCGCATTACCACAGCTGGGTTCCCCCATTCGGACATCCCCGGATCAAAGCCTGCTTACGGCTCCCCGAGGCATTTCGTCGTTCGCCACGTCCTTCTTCGGCTCCTAGTGCCTAGGCATCCTCCGTGTGCTCTTTCTAGCTTAACCTAGAAAAAAACATTTGAAAATTTCGCAAGATCCGAAGATCATGCTACCTAAGTTCTTACTTTACGTTTTGTTTCGTTATCTAGTTTTCAAGGAACAACTGTAATCTGTGATTCGCATTTCTTTGCCCTATTTCAGCGGCGAAAGTTATCTTATCACATCTTATTGCCTCATTTCAAGTCGAAATTTCTTGGAAATTTCTATCTTAAAATGATGAATGGTGGAGCCAAGCGGGATCGAACCGCTGACCTCCTGCTTGCAAGGCAGGCGCTCTCCCAGCTGAGCTATGGCCCCATACTTTACCCCAAAAAGTGAAGTATGGCTTCGAGGATTATTCCGAGTACTTTCCGGGGGCCCCGATACTTACTTATGAAGTTAAATGGTGGGCCCTAGTGGACTCGAACCACCGACCTCACCCTTATCAGGGGTGCGCTCTAACCAGCTGAGCTAAGGGCCCTTAATGAGAAACTTCCCAAAATAAAAACCCACCTACAAGCTTTCGAAGAAAGCTTTCTTCGAAAGCTTGACGTGGGCTCGCTTGGCAACGTTCTACTCTCCCAGAACCCTGCGGTTCAAGTACCATCGACGCTGGAGGGCTTAACGGTCGTGTTCGAGATGGGAACGCGTGGGTCCCCTCCGCCATCATCACCAAACGAGTGCAACATGGTGTTAACCATCCTGCAGAAAGAGGCTTGCTCTTTCAAAACTGAACACGAGTGAGTAAGCTTGTTGTATCCGAAGATACTTGACTGGATCTATCAGATCCGAGTCTCCATAGAAAGGAGGTGATCCAGCCGCACCTTCCGATACGGCTACCTTGTTACGACTTCACCCCAATCATCTACCCCACCTTCGGCGGCTGGCTCCCTTGCGGGTTACCCCACCGACTTCGGGTGTTGTAAACTCTCGTGGTGTGACGGGCGGTGTGTACAAGACCCGGGAACGTATTCACCGCGGCATGCTGATCCGCGATTACTAGCAATTCCGACTTCATGCAGGCGAGTTGCAGCCTGCAATCCGAACTGAGATCGGCTTATAAGGATTGGCTCCACCTCGCGGCTTCGCTTCCCGTTGTACCGACCATTGTAGTACGTGTGTAGCCCAGGTCATAAGGGGCATGATGATTTGACGTCATCCCCACCTTCCTCCGGTTTGTCACCGGCAGTCATCTTAGAGTGCCCACCCAAAGTGCTGGCAACTAAGATCAAGGGTTGCGCTCGTTGCGGGACTTAACCCAACATCTCACGACACGAGCTGACGACAACCATGCACCACCTGTCTCCTCTGTCCCGAAGGCCTACGATATCTCTACCGTATTCAGAGGGATGTCAAGACCTGGTAAGGTTCTTCGCGTTGCTTCGAATTAAACCACATACTCCACTGCTTGTGCGGGTCCCCGTCAATTCCTTTGAGTTTCACTCTTGCGAGCGTACTCCCCAGGCGGCATACTTACTGTGTTAACTTCGGCACCGAGGAATCGAATCCCCAACACCTAGTATGCATCGTTTACGGCGTGGACTACCAGGGTATCTAATCCTGTTTGCTCCCCACGCTTTCGCGCCTCAGCGTCAGTTATAGGCCAGAAAGTCGCCTTCGCCACTGGTGTTCCTCCACATCTCTACGCATTTCACCGCTACACGTGGAATTCCACTTTCCTCTCCTACACTCAAGTCAACCAGTTTTGGATGCGAACCGGGGTTGAGCCCCGGGCTTAAACACCCAACTTAATTGACCGCCTGCGCGCGCTTTACGCCCAATAATTCCGGACAACGCTTGCCCCCTACGTATTACCGCGGCTGCTGGCACGTAGTTAGCCGGGGCTTTCTTCTCCTATACCGTCACACAAAAGGCAGTTACTCCTCTTGCTGTTCGTCTAGGGCAACAGAGCTTTACGATCCGAAAACCTTCATCACTCACGCGGCGTTGCTCCGTCAGACTTGCGTCCATTGCGGAAGATTCCCTACTGCTGCCTCCCGTAGGAGTCTGGGCCGTGTCTCAGTCCCAGTGTGGCCGTTCACCCTCTCAGGTCGGCTACGCATCGTCGCCTTGGTGAGCCGTTACCTCACCAACTAGCTAATGCGCCGCAGGCCCATCTATAAGCCACAGATTGCTCCGTGTTTCATAATTCTCTCATGCGAGAAAACCAGTTATCCGGTCTTAGCTATCGTTTCCGATAGTTATCCCGATCTTATAGGCAGGTTACCTACGTGTTACTCACCCGTCCGCCGCTAACTTATCCCGAAGGATAAATCCGCTCGACTTGCATGTATTAGGCACGCCGCCAGCGTTCGTCCTGAGCCAGGATCAAACTCTCCATAATAGTTAAAACTATTTGAAAGCTTAATTGCTCATTTGCGTTGCTAGCGAGATTTTGCAATCTCTTTTTTGAACGATTTCTCGTTCGCGCTTACTCACTCGTTGTTCAGTTTTCAAAGATCAATCATACAGTTCGTCCTACTCTCTTTCGAAAGCCGGAAGACCAATATAACACACTGACATTTCTTTTGCAACTTGTTTTTCTCAAGTTACTTGTTTATCCCCGCATGTCTCAGCGGCAACTTTTATAAGATACCACAGATGCTGCAGCCGAGTCAATACATGATTTACTTGAATGATCTTCCATCTAGAGCAAAGTCAATTTTAAACCTACAAGAAGTAAGACCCCAGGAATCCCTAGAATAGTAACCGTCCCTAGAGTGACCGTATTTATTGGGAGTTCAAATTGTGTATAGGTACTCAATAAGTTCAATGAATATAAGAGAAATGCTGCAACAACAACATTCAGCCCTAGTGCAGATAACACCCTCCCTCCGCCGCGACTGCGAAATATCAGGAACACTAGCATGAGAGATGAGAGTATGAGCACCCCCCAAATGACATATTTAAGATACACCTACTTCACCTCCATTAACCGGTCACTGTCAATTAGACTTACCCCTAGCTTTTTGGCTTGTTTGATGAGCATTTCAAATCTTTTTTCTGCGGCTTCCATCGCATAGATAGCATAATCAATTTGATCCTTGTCCAAAGCAAACTCAAAGTGTGCTTGAGCCGCTACCCATGTCTCATGAGCTGTACGGATCTCTTGGATCAGCATCTGCTTGTCCTTTTTCAGTTCTTCTTGAGCGGTTTTTGTCTTTGGGCTCTTCAGCCCGTACTTTCCTAATAAAGCTGGTCGCACAAGCAAACCTCCATTCCTCATATAACCGGATTGATTTATCCATATGGGAAAAAAGGTGTTTTTAGAACTTCATGCATACTTTTTGTGCAGCAAAAAAGAGAGCTTTGCAGCTCCCCGATTATGATGCAGCTTATTTATAATTCCCTGCGCCCTTCCATGGCTTTGGTCAGAGTCACCTCATCGGCATATTCCAAATCTCCGCCCACCGGCAGCCCGTGCGCGATACGCGTAACCCGGAGACCGAAAGGTTTGATTAGCCTGGATAAGTACATGGCAGTAGCTTCTCCCTCGATATTGGGATTAGTGGCCAGAATTAATTCCTGCACCGTTTCATCACCCAAACGTTTGAGTAATTCAGCGATATGAATTTGATCCGGTCCAATCCCCTCCATCGGGGAAATCGCTCCATGCAGCACGTGGTAGTATCCTTCGAATTCTTTGGTACGTTCCAAAGCAACCAAATCCTTAGGTTCTTGTACGACACAAATGACGGAACCGTCCCTACTCTTATCTTGACAGATGCGGCAGGGATCAACGTCCGTAATGTTACAACAGACGGAACAATAGTGAAGGTTCCGTTTCACATTGACAAGCGCCTTCGCGAAGTCAATCACTTCTTCTTCTTTCATGCGAAGGACGTGAAAAGCTAGGCGACCTGCCGTTTTGGGACCTACCCCCGGTAGACGGGAGAAAGCATCGATTAACTTAGCTATCGGTTCGGGGTAATACAAAGGAAGACTCCTTCATCATTCAGAATCGTTACTTGTCTTAGAACAATCCAGGGATATTCATACCGCCTGTGAATTTGCCCATATCTTTGTTAGCAATTTCCTCAGCTTTGGACATAGCGTCATTTACTGCCGTAAGTACGAGATCTTGCAGCATTTCGACATCATCCGGATCAACAGCTTCGGGTTTAATTGTAATACTTTGAACTTTTTTGTGTCCGTTGATGATACAGGTGACAACACCGCCGCCAGCTGTGCCTTCGATCATTTTCGTACCCAGTTCTTCTTGGGCTTTCATCATTTGTTCTTGCATTTTCTTTACTTGTTTCATCATTTGGTTCATGTTATTCATATCAGGTAGCTCCTTCATATTTAGTCTTCTTTGATTGTAACTAGCTCTTCTCCAAATAATTGGATCGCTTCCGAAATCCATTCTTCTTTGACAGCAGCACCGTTGCCTTCGCCATCAGCCACTAGCTCCATCACTTCTGGAGCACTGCTAACCGCTTCATTCTTGGCGTCATCCCATTCCTTACGCATAATCGTAAGTAAACGTAACGGCTTGCCAAACACCGAAGTAAGCACTTGCTCGATAATGACCTTGTTTTCTGGCTTTTCCGTTGTATTGCGATGCATCTCATTCTTGAAAGCCACGAGTACAACATCATCTAGCATAGACACCAGATCACCATTAACGAACCAAGCATGTACGGTAATCTTCTTTTCTTTGACATCGCCTAACACTTGACTCCATTTCATGAGAGCAGCTTTGGTTTCAGAACTCTCCGCGGCTTTCAAGTAACCATCGAGCTTGATGCCTGATTTCTTCGAAGGGGCTGAGGCCACCGGTGCTTTAGCAGAGGCTGCTTGCCTCGCATTAGGATCAGGTGCTGCACCCGTTACTCCCGATTTTACCAGTGAAGCTATCTGTTCTTCAAGTTGTTGAAGTTTCTGAGTCATTTGGGCAAAAAGATCGCCCTGAGGCAATCGTCCTCCTGCTTCCGTAGCGACGCTGGCAGATGAACTGCTCTCTGCTCCTCTGTGACCACCGCTAATTTTCATAATCGATATTTCTAGCAGGGTTTGAGGTTGTACAGAATATTTCATTTCGCTTTGGTAATGATTCAACGTCTCAATCATAGCCATCATTTCACTCGGTGAGAAGTGATTCGCTACTTCCCTTAGGTCGCCCATATCAAAGACACGTTCTGTTATCACAGGTGAATTCGGCACCATGCGAACCATGAGTAAATCGCGGAAGTAATTAATCAAATTTTCAATACATTTGTCGGCGCTTTTGCCTTCCTGCATGAAAGTATCGATGAGCTCAAGCGCGGCTCCAAGATTCTTCTCTTTGATGTAAAGAACGAGCTTCTTGAATTGATCGGAAGCAACACCACCAGTGATGGACAAAATATCTGAGAGCTGAACTTCACCTGTCGCAAAGGACGCGGCCTGATCCAGCAGACTGAGGGCATCACGCATCCCGCCATCCGATAGTCTCGCTATATAATGGAGAGCTTCCTCGCTAACCGAGATCTGCTCCTGATCACAAATATATTGCAGCCGCTGAACCTGATCTTCCATCGAAACTCTCCGAAAGTCAAAACGTTGACAGCGGGAAATAATCGTAGCCGGTATCTTATGCGGTTCCGTTGTTGCCAAAATAAACATGACATGGGCCGGGGGCTCCTCAAGCGTCTTCAAAAGGGCATTAAAAGCTTCGGTCGTGAGCATATGCACTTCATCAATGATGTACACTTTCTGCCTTACTTCTGTAGGGGCATACTTCACTTTATCACGAATATCCCGAATTTCTTCTACACCACGATTGGAGGCAGCATCGATTTCAACAACGTCCATGACAGCCCCTTCGGTGATTCGTTCACATGCTGAACATGCGTTGCACGGCTCTTCCGACGGACCGTTTAAGCAGTTGATTGCCTTGGCTAATATTTTGGCCGTACTGGTCTTACCTGTTCCTCGAGGTCCGTTGAACAAATAAGCGTGAGTAAGGCGATTTTCTCGCAAAGAATTCTGCAGCGTCTGCGTGATATGTTTCTGACCGACAACTTCACGAAACGTCTGAGACCTCCACGTTCGGTACAGAGCAATATGTGCCATAGTGTTCCTCTCCAATGATCCCTGCATGGAATGACTGAATCCATTATACTATAACGCACCTAGGGATGAAATAGAGGATCAAGTATAAGGAATCGATATCGTAAATGTTGTTCCAAACCCTTTGGAAGATACACGTATCGTCCCTCCCATATCGTGGATAATTCGTTGACACACCGAAAGTCCTAATCCGGTACCCGTATCCTTGGTTGTAAAAAAGGGATCGAAGATTTTATCAATAACGAACATCGGTATGCCCGAACCAGTGTCATGAATGTCAATGCAGACATTGCGCTCCACCGTGTCCACTTTCTCTGAAATCGTTAAAACCCCTCCATCCGACATAGCCTCGATGCCATTCTTACAAACATTTAAGAATACCTGCTTGAGCAGCTCTTTATCAGCAATCACTTCCGGTAAGTGGTACGAGGCCTCATATTGGAGATTTACATTGTAAAGAATAGCTTCATTATTGATAATAGGCAAAATCCCTCGCAGCACTTCAGTCACATCGATTCTCTCATAAGACACATGCTTTGGCTTACTCAGCAGCAGAAATTCGTTTACCAACTCATTGATCCGATTGATTTCCTCCAGCATAACTACCGTGAAGCTCATCTCTCTCTCCATTCCTTTCACTTCAAAAGTGCGCCGAAGCACCTGGAGAAACCCTTTGATTGAAGTTAGCGGATTCCGAATTTCATGAGCTGTCCCAGCAGCAATTTGTCCAATCATAGCAAGTCTGTCACTTCTTTGAACCATTTCTTCCAGCGAGCGCATATTCGTGACATCCTTGAAGATGACATAAGCCCCTACAATATTTCCTTGATTATCTTTGAGTACATTCGAATCCAGCAGCAGCTCAAACCGCTCTTCATTATTCGTCCATGAAACCGCATGATTGCGAACTACCGCACCATTCAAAATTGTTCGTTGGACAAGCTTATGCTGACTCGGAACCGTAGCAAAGATCTCCTCTAACGACTTATTAAGAATATGCTCCCGATCCATTCCTAGAATCTGACATGCTCGATCACTGACGTCAACAAGCGTGAAATCCACACTTATCAATAAAACACCTAAATTTATATCTTTCAAAAAAGCATCTGAAAACCGCTGCAGTAAGCTTAATTGCGAGCTATCCTGATGCTTCATGGTTAAGAGATACATAAACTTATCGCCGCGCATAAGCTTCAATATCGAGAATTGATAAAACATCGTTTCACCATGTTTGCCTACTAAGAATCCATGCGGCCATTCCCCTGGACTCGAATCGTTCTTAAAGTAAAATTCGTACAGTTCACGCAAAGATGCCCTCACTTTAAAAAGCTGAGGGAATGAGATATGTGTTATTTCCTCAGCTGAGTAACCCGAGTATTTCAATACTTGATCTGTTGCTAAAATGATCTTACCGTCCTCATCCACAACTAGCATACCCGTTTGTAGGCTATGGTTGAATAGCTTTCGCATTTCATCGATGGATACCATGTAATCTTGAGGGTCATGAATGGACATTTCAGCAACACCTTCACTTTCTCTCTATTGAATCGCACAATGTGCAAACATTCACATGAATCTACATGTTATAACCATTCTCTCTAGAGCAAGAATTTTCCTTCCCTTGAAAAAAAGAAAAAACGCCCTAGTTACTGGCGTTTTGTTAGGTGTCATTATGAAATGGTTCATTTATTCATTAAAACCGTGCACCTGTTATTGATAAAGTGATACAAGCGAACTCTTACCGTTGGCTCAAATCAGGCAACCCCTCGGCACATGAAACATCTCACTTACGGCTGCTTCCTTCCAGACCTGACCGGGTTCATGAGCATTCATTGCGAAGGACCCGACTCTCAACACCACGTGTAAAAGCCAGACCTCACATCACAGTACCGCTAACAGGAATTCAACCTCGCTACAGCGGATTGCGAGTTACAGGGCACCGCTACCTCCCCATCTAGCACGGTAAAAATAGTATAGCTGATTCAATTACAAATAGCAACCGAGGGGAAAATCTACCTGTTATTGAACCATTTTTACGATCACATTATAGCGCGGCATGTTGGTGTTCAGAGCCATTTGAGCTTGGGAGCGAAGCTCCTCCACTTGCGCAGCCGTCAAAGACGGTTTTGGTTTTATTTTTACTTTAGCGGTCGGTCCGTTAATGGAGATATTGGTTTTCTCAATACCTTGCAGCTGTGAGAGCACGGCTTTCATTAAATTCGAGTCATCCTCGTAGTGATGATACGTAGGGTTAAGCGGATCGTTCGGATTCACGCTGGTAATCCCCAAGTAACCGTCTTGCTTGTAATGCTGGGCTTTATAATTTGCATCATTGGTCTGAGGCGGGTTCTTATTACCAGAATTAATGCCACAGCCGATTAAACTCATGATGAGCATGATAGCTCCTGCAAACTTAAGCATACCCTTAAACATAAAAACACCTCCCATTGGACTCTAAGCCTAAGCTTAGGATGACCAAGGGAGGTTGTCTTATGCTGATTGGCAGCAAAGTAATTGATGCCAATTAGATTCCGTATTTCTTTTTGAATTTGTCGACACGGCCGCCTACATCGATAAACTTTTGTTTACCAGTGTAGAAAGGATGGCAATTAGAGCAAATCTCAACACGTAGATTTTGCTTAATTGAACCCGTTTCGAACACGTTACCACAAGCGCAAGTCACTGTGGTTGCATGATAAGTAGGATGAATACCTGCTTTCATGATGGTTCACCTCTTTCCGCCCTGAATCATTTGCTGAAACAGAGTTAATGGACGTACTTATGCATTGTATCATATTCGGGAGATTTGATGCAACCAGGATAAACGAATTACGTCGTCCTTAGGGACAAACGCGTTTGTCAAGGTTGGTGCGAAGCAAGTGAAGATGCAAACTCACATTTCTTATCAACGAAAAAAACTATACATGGCTTCCTTTTAGAGCACCGTAGTAACTGTTCGGTCACTCGTATAAAACTTTGGTGTATGTGAGTAGGAACCGAGCACAACATCCGGAAGCTCTTGCTCGAAAATCTCAATCATTTGCTTCATCCCAAGCAGTTCACCTCTTGCTTTGGGGATAATGCCAAGGTAACTCTCGGGATCAATGTTTAGATTGCGCAATTGAATCAATTTCAATCCCGTTCTTCGCACGAATTCGATCATCGCTTCGATCTCTTCTTCTCGATCAGTTACACCAGGGAATACAAGATAGTTGATTGAAGTTATGACTCCTTTATCCGTGGCATAACGGAGTGACTTCTCTACATTCTTGAGCGTATAAGCTCTTGGCTTATAGTATGCGTTGTAGTGATCATCCAGCGCGCTTATCGTACTAACCCGCATGAGATCTAGTCCAGCATCAACAATGCCGCGGATATGATCTGTGAGACCTGCATTGGTGTTGATGTTAATATAGCCCATCTTTGTTTGCTCACGCACTTGCTTGATGGCATCGATAATAATCACGGCCTGCGTGCTAGGTTCCCCTTCACAGCCCTGCCCAAAGGAGATGATACTCTCAGGCGTCCGCAGATGCTCGAGCATGATCTGAGTGATCTCTTCGACCTTAGGCTTGAAGTTCATACGTGTCTGAGGCGCTACGAAGCCACTCTCATCCGGTTGTTCCGAAATACAGCCGAAGCATCCTGCGTTGCAAGAATAGGAGACCGGAACGGCACCCTCCCAACGTTGCAGGAACGTATTCGAGGCTGTCAAACATTCATAACCAAGTGCACAGTTGGACAAGTGTGCATATAACCGATTATCCGGATACTTAGCAACCAGCCGTTTGACCTCTACCTCAAGCTCAGTCGGGTCACAATGAACCGGATTCCAGTAATAAGGGTTATCCGTTAATCGAGCGGCTACATAGAAACCATCATCTTTCCACACGACAGCTGTATATCCGAACAGAGGCAGTGCCTTAGACTTGTCTGATTTCACATAGCCAGGGAGTAGAAGCCTTGTGAAGCCCTGCGGCAGCAAAGCACCAACGGCATGATAATCCCCCTCAACCAGCTTCATATCGCCTGTTGCGGCATCAATGCCTACTGGGCGTGTAAACGGAAGACTGACTAGCGTTGATCCCTCAGGCAGTGGAATTAACTCTTCTTCTAAAATTTCTGTTATCATTTCAGCGTTTCGACCAAGTGCCAAGAAATCAGGATGGTCAAAAACGTTTCCTTGTAAGTCTGAATAAACCAAGTTCATAACGGTACTCCTCTTTGTTCGTCACGGATAAACGACTTAAGTCGTCCTAAAGGACGACCGTGTTTGTCATGATAGATGTGAAGCAGATTATTTGAAGCTTAAGATGCTGAGTTCTTGACCTTGCCTTTGTTAACCCCTGTAGATCCTGCTGAAGGGGAAGCCAAAGAGTCCAAGAACTCTTGATTGGTCTTCGTATCGGCAAGTTTCTTGATGAAGGATTCTGTGTATTCATGCGAATCGTTCATCCCTCTGCGAAGCGCCCATACCTTCTCGAGTTCATCTTTACCCAGAAGTGCTTCTTCGCGGCGAGTGCCTGACTTGCGAATATCAATCGCAGGGAAGATACGGCGTTCAGCCATTTTCCGATCAAGATGAAGCTCTAAATTACCTGTACCTTTAAACTCTTCATAAATGACGTCATCCATACGTGAGCCTGTTTCTACGAGTGCAGTAGCAAGAATTGTTAAGCTGCCGCCTTCTTCAATATTACGGGCAGCCCCGAAGAAACGTTTTGGCCGATGAAAGGCTGCAGGGTCTATACCACCCGTTAACGTCCGGCCAGAAGCAGGAACCACAAGGTTATAGGCTCTAGCCAACCGAGTAATACTGTCCATCAGAATGACAACGTCTTTCTTATGTTCAACCAAACGCATCGCGCGTTCTAGCACAAGTTCTGCGACTTTAATATGATTTTCAGGAAGCTCATCAAAGGTAGAAGCAACGACTTCGCCTTTGACAGAACGCTGCATATCGGTAACTTCCTCGGGACGCTCATCGATAAGCAGAACGAAGAGTTCGATTTCAGGATAATTCGTGGAAATACTGTTCGCTATTTCTTTCAGCAGCAATGTTTTTCCCGCTTTAGGAGGGGCAACGATCAAGCCGCGTTGGCCTAATCCAACAGGGGCAAGCAAATCCATAATACGCATGGAAATCTTATTAGGCTCAGTTTCGAGTGTGATCCTGGTGTCTGGATATAGAGGTGTCAATGCAGGGAAATGAAGTCGTTCCGCTGCCGTTTCTGGTTTCTCTCCATTCACTGCTTCAACTTGAAGAAGCCCAAAATAGCGCTCATTCTCTTTGGGCGGACGGCATTTGCCCGATACAATGTCCCCTGACCGCAAATCAAATTTGCGAATCTGGGAAGCCGAAATATAAATGTCCTCTGAGCTCGGAAGGTAATTAATTGGACGTAAGAATCCAAAGCCTTCCTGAAGGATCTCGAGAACACCTTGCATGAACAATAGACCACTCTCAGCAGCTTGTGCACGTAAAATTGCAAAGATGAGTTCTTTTTTCTTCAGCGTGCCGTAGTATTGGATCTGATGTTTCTTAGCTAGTTTATATAATTCAGTAAGCTTGAGTACTTCAAGCTCAGCAAGCTGCATGCTCATGTTTCAACCACCAAACTATTAAATTTTCAATTGGATTCTAGCATTGCCTGTTGTTTGGTACTTTATTCCTCGTTCTCGCGCCAAACCTCTGCACCTAGTGAAGATAAGTTGAATACCAAGTTCTCATAACCACGATCAATAAACTCAACCCCGGATACTTCTGTGATGCCGCCTGTTCTTACACTAAGGCCCGCAAGCACAAGAGAAGCTCCTGCTCTCAAATCCGTTGCTCTCACTTTAGCAGAACTGAGCTGTGAGCCCTCAATTATGGCTGAACGTCCTTCGACCTTCATCTTCGCTCCCATACGTACTAGCTCAGGAATATGCTTGAATCGATTACTATAAACGTGGTCCGTTAATATACTAACTCCTCTAGCTTGGCAAAGTAAGCTCGCCATCGGAGACTGTAGATCCGTCGCAAACCCTGGGTAAATTAATGCTTTCACATCGACACTTTCGTATTCAGGCTGACCGACAACACGAATGGACTCATCCATTTCGTAGATATGTACGCCCATTTCCTGAAGCTTTGCTGTCAGTGCTTCCATATGTTTAGGAATAACATTGTCGACAGTCACATCGCCGCGTGTAGCCGCTGCTGCAATCATGTACGTACCTGCTTGAATACGGTCAGGAATAATGGAATGACGGCAACCATGCATCTCCGTTACGCCTTCGATACGAATGGTCTCTGTTCCAGCGCCCTTAATTTTGGCACCCATTGAATTTAAAAGTGTTGCCACATCTATAATTTCAGGCTCTTTGGCCGCATTTTCGATAATCGTAACGCCTTTAGCGCGAGAGGCAGCCAACATGATGTTGATCGTTGCTCCAACACTCGCCATATCTAAGTAAATTTTGGCACCGCGCAGTTCTTTGGCACGTATCTTTAATGCGCCATTCTCATTGCTAACCTCGGCACCCAAAGCTTCAAAACCTTTAATATGCAAATCAATCGGACGCGGTTCGAAGTTACAACCACCCGGCAGACCAATCGTCGCCTCACCAAATCTCCCGAGCAGCGCTCCCATTAAATAGTAGGATGCTCTGAGCTTCTTTACTTTGCCATTCGGCATAGGAAGTGATTTCATTCGACTTGGGTCGATCGTCATCCGATCTTCGTTCCAGTCTATGGTAGCCCCTAAATCCGTCAAAATTTCTGTATATATAGCCACATCACTCAGATGAGGCAGATTATCCAAAGTAACCGATGTTTCAGCAAGTATTGCGGCCGGAATGAGTGCAACCGCACTATTCTTAGCCCCGCTAATTTGAACTGTTCCCCGTAGTGGACGTCCCCCGACCACCATTAATTTCTCCAACATGATTCTCCCCCTAAACCAGGTGCCTACTTACAAAGCAGTAAATCGAAGCAACCAAATACAACCTACCCAACCCCAAAGATATTCGACTCCACCGCGTCCTTTAAGACTAGCGATCGTCAAAAATCAAGCGAACGAGCGTATAAAATTAATAATTCCTTATAAATCCATATAAAAAAAGCGAATCTTCATAAACAAAAATAGCTAGGTTCTCTTGAGAACATAAGCGCAAAAAAATAGAAGAAGGAAACGCACGTAATGACACAGACGGACGACATTCTTTCGTCTATCCTTCGTCTGTGCCTTACTGCATTTCCTACCCTGACTATACAATTGGAATTAAGCTTGGTTGCTGCTTCCGAACAATTGAATTTTGGATTTTACTACTTCGATCATAGCATTACGAGCCGGGGTGAGATATTTACGAGGATCATAAATTTTAGCATCTTTATTCAGAGCCGCGCGGATGCTTTCTGTGCATGCCACTTGATTCTCTGTGTTAACGTTGATTTTGCCAACGCCTGCTGCGATTGATTTACGAATCATTTCGTCAGGAACGCCGGATCCACCGTGAAGAACAACAGGAACTGGAATCGCTTTGGAAACTGCTTCGATAATATCAAAGTGAATGTTAGGCTCGCCTGCGTACATACCATGTGCAGTACCTACAGCGATAGCCAGACAGTCAACACCTGTTTCTTCGTAGAAACGGATTGCTTCTTCTGGTTTTGCAAGGTTAGCGTGCTCTTCATCAACAGAGATGTCATCCTCCACCCCGCCAATTGTTCCAAGCTCACCCTCAACGGATACGCCCATTGCACGAGCTGCTTTTACGACTTCTTTCGTCAAACGAATGTTTTCTTCGAAAGAATAGTGGGAACCATCGAACATAACGGAGCTGAATCCTGCACGGATACATTTCATTGCTACTTCAAAGGAACTGCCATGATCTAAGTGTAGAGCAATCGGCAGACCGGATTTTTTAGCTGCAGCTTCAGCAATTGCTACTGTAAACTCAATACCCATATACTTCAGTGCGCCTTCGCTAACACCATAAATGAACGGGGATTTTAATTCGATTGCAGCTTCCACAATCGCTTGAGCGAATTCAAGGTTGTTCATATTAAATTGACCCACCGCGAATTTGTTCGCTTTTGCTTTAGGTAAAAATTCATTCATTGAAACCAATGCCATGTTTCTCTTCCTCCTAGAACCTATAGTAGATGCGCATACCGCTCTTTGTCATACCTGAGTTATTATAGCACATAACTTTTCAAATGATAACCAAGCCCTCGTTTTTTCGGCAACAAAAAAGACCCTATGACTAGGATCCCACTGCAAAACCGCTGCTTGATTCATTATTAAGCTGCATATTAACCGCCATACGTAATTCATCAATATCAAAGGGCTTCGTAAAGTGCATAATCGCACCCAAATCCGTTGCTTCTTTAATCATATCGAGCTCGCCATACGCTGTCATCATAATGACTTTGATCGATGCATCAATGGCTTTAACATGTTTCAAAATATCCAAACCATCCATACCAGGAATTTTCATATCCAGTAGTATAAGATCAGGCGAAGAATTTTTCACGATCTCCAAGGCCAACTTGCCATTTGAAGCTTGATAGGTATCGTACCCTTCGTTACTGAATACCTCCATGAGCAGTACGCGAATTCCATTTTGATCGTCGACAATCAATACCTTTTTCTTCATCAGTCTATTTCCCTCCCGAAAACGAATAACAAATTCCCACGTTTATGTTTCTAAAGGTATTCGCTATTCATTTTCGTTTTCCTTCTGAGGGACAAAACTAATTGAAAAGTTTTACAAATAAGTTGGTTATCTGGAGGGACAACCGTTATAGCAAGAATTAACGAGCGATCAACTGAGCGGCTTTCACGAATTCACGGAAAAGCGGCTGCGGACGATTCGGACGCGAAGTAAATTCCGGATGGAATTGAACAGCTAGGAACCAAGGGTGACCAGGAAGCTCGACCATCTCAACCAATCGACCGTCCGGTGATGTACCGGAAATGCGCAAACCAGCAGATTCAATCAACTCGCGGTATTCATTGTTAAATTCATACCGGTGACGATGTCTCTCATAGATGAGCTCATCATTGTAGCACTGCTCCGCAAGTGAGCCTGGAGCAACTTTACAAGGATATAAACCAAGACGCATGGTACCGCCTAAATTCTCGATATCCTTCTGCTCTGGCAATAGATCGATGACCGGGTAAGCCGTTGTAGGATTAATCTCGGAGCTGTTGGCACCATCCAAGCCTGTAACGGAACGCGCATATTCAATAACAGCAACTTGCATCCCCAAACAAATACCGAAGAATGGAATTTCTTTTTCACGGGCATAGCGGATCGCTTCCACCTTACCTTCAATACCACGATCACCGAATCCACCAGGCACAAGAATACCTTGAACACCTGAAAGAAGCTGATGGACGTTATGCTCAAAAATTTCTTCTGCATTCACCCAACGAATATTAATTTCGGAGTCATTATCGATGCCGGCATGGCCTAGTGCTTCAACAATACTTAAGTAAGCGTCATGCAGCGCAACGTATTTCCCTACGATCGCAATCTCCGTCTTCTTCGTCAATGACTTCACTTTACGAACAAGGCTTTCCCATTCCTTCATATCCGGCTCGTTCGTACGTAGTTTCAGGTGATTGACAACATAATCGTCAAGCCCTTGCTCGCGAAGCATCATCGGAACTTCGTATAAGGTCTCTGCATCCTTACACTCAATGACAGCTGCAGGATCGATATCACAGAATAAAGCTAACTTACGCTTCATATCTTCCGTTAGGGAATGTTCCGTACGGCAAACGATAACGTGAGGTTGAATCCCTAGCCCGCGCAGTTCTTTTACACTGTGCTGCGTAGGTTTCGTCTTCACTTCGCCAGCTGCTTTGATATAAGGAATCAGCGTAACGTGAATATACATGACATTCTCGCGGCCGATATCATTTTTCATTTGACGAATAGCTTCCAGGAACGGCAAGCTTTCGATATCTCCTACCGTACCACCAATTTCGGTAATGACAACATCAGACCCAGCTTCACGGCCAGCGCGAATCACACGTTCTTTGATTTCGTTCGTAATGTGTGGGATCACTTGTACTGTACCACCCAGATATTCGCCTCTGCGCTCTTTGGTAATGACGGAGGAGTATACTTTACCTGAGGTTACGTTGGAACTTTTGGAAAGATTAATATCAATAAAACGCTCATAATGACCTAAGTCCAGATCCGTTTCTGCCCCATCGTCGGTTACGAACACTTCACCGTGCTGGTAAGGACTCATCGTTCCCGGATCCACGTTAATGTAAGGGTCAAACTTTTGAATAGTCACTTTCAAACCTCTGTTTTTGAGCAATCTCCCTAAGGACGCTGCTGTAATTCCTTTGCCAAGGGATGAAACTACGCCTCCCGTAACGAAAATGTATTTTGTCACTATGTACGCCTCCTAGAGTTTTAGTATGGTTTGAAATATAAGAAACTTACGTCGTAAGGCATAAGCTTATCTTTTGCCAGAAAAATGACTTTGTAAGCATTAGCTTCTGCTAATTAGGGGTTTTCATGAAAATAAAGTGAAAAAATACAAAAAAACACCTAAAAAAAACAAAAAAAGTGACACCCGTAGTGACGGGGCACTTTTGAACGCTTGAGCGAATTGTTAAGATTCTTTTAAAGCCCATGCAATAGTTTACTCTGAACAGATAGGGACTGTCAAGACAAGTTATTTGTCGTCGTCAGCGTCGTCATCCAAATCGTCTTCTTCGTCATCCTCATCGGAATCCTCATCTAAATCGTCTTCACTATCTTCGTCTGATTCTTCAATACCCGCTTCGCCAAGATCCTCTTCGATCTCTTCATCTTCGAAGAATTCAGTATCCTCTTCCGCCTCTTCCTCTTCGGTTTCGGTACCAAATGTATCGTACTCATCTTCTTCTGCGTATGTATCTTCTTCCTCCGCGTAGATGTCTTCATCCAGATCGTCATCTTCGTCGTTAATGATTCTTGGACGCTTCGCGTTACCAACCGCATCGTCTGATTTCTCGACAGGATACCAGCGTTTCAAACCCCATAGGTTCGTACCCACGCAAGCAAAACGTCCATCGATATTAATTTCCGTATATAGTTGGGCAATCACTTGCATAACATGCTGCTCGGACAGCCCTTTTATTTTAGCAATTTCAGCCATCAGGTCACGATAATAAAACGGCGTATTCGCCGACTTCAGTAATTCAAACGCCAAATCCACCATGGGCATTTCGCGTGCTTGCTCTGTGGTGATTTTGAGTGTGTATTCGCTACTCATCTAAGGCACATCCTTTTCGATCGTGATCGTCATCTTCAGTTCTTCTATCTACCTTATCCAATATCTTCATTAAGTAAAACCTATTTTTTCTAAAAATGCAACTATCCCATGGATAAACTATTTTCGTCGTCCTGAGGACGAGCATATTTGTCAAGGTTGATGCGGAGCAAGCGTATAAAATTTATACTTTCAAACCTTTCGTGCCAGATGCCTTATGTACCCCTTCACAGGGAAGAAAGCGTTCCCTCTGAAATGAATACAAGCGAAGGTCCCCCTCCGCTTGCGACTGTATCCTAAGGAAGCGGTGTGAATGAATCACAGCCGTTCCACTACCTGAGAAAGAGACACTCCTGCCCGCGCCTCTCTATTTATCCTATGTAAAACCTACGCATCTGACACGGCTTCGCACCCATTTATTTCTATAGAGGCGAGAACACGGTCATACGGGGTGACCTGTACATAAGATAGGGGAGATTCGATTCTAAGCTGTCATGGGGGGATGGCACGATGGATATAGCCACCTTTCTTCATTTGCTTCATGAGGAAATCGGTCTCACCAAGCGTTCTGACAAGAAGCATATCATCCATTTCTCATCGACTAGGGACTACTACGCATGCAAATCAGCGCTGAAACAAATGAAGTCTCAGTTCGCAAACCTCTCGAAGGTCCGCGATCTAAGTATCATTCACGCCTTCTCCTGCACGCTTCGTCCCGATACTAAGCTCAGAGGTATCTCCGGTGTACTGAACATCGTAGAGGATACCAAGATATCCGTTCACCAAGCGATGGGCAACAAAACCACCTCCAGACGATCAAGCGCCTTATCGGGCACTCACACGATACCTTGGGGAATCGATCAAGTAGGCGCGCCTGAAGTCTGGAACAAATCGGTAGGTCAGAATATTCGGATCGGGGTCATCGATACCGGAATCGATTACAATCATCCTGACTTACACAATTCGATATCACGGGGCATCAATTTGTTAAACCGCAGTATGCTGCCCTATGATGATAATGGACATGGCACGCATATCGCCGGTACTATCGCGGCAGCTGGACGTAATTCAGGGATTGTCGGTGTTGCTCCACGAGCCATCGTTCATCCGGTAAAAGCATTTGACCACGCTGGAAGCGCCTATGTCTCGGACATTATTGCCGGCATCGATTGGTGTGTTCATAACGACCTCGATATTATCAATATGAGCTTCGGTATGAAGTCATACAACCGTTCACTCGAGCAAGCTGTCTTGAACGCGTATTACCGAGGGAAAGTTATCGTGGCTTCATCCGGCAATGACGGCAAAAAGAAATCGGTCGATTACCCCGCCCGCTTCCCCCAGGTCGTTTCCGTTGGAGCCACAACCCGGTTAGGCAAAATCGCTCCCTTCAGCAACCGCGGGAAGCAAATTGATATCTACGCACCAGGCGAACGGGTCTACTCGTCCTGGCTTAACGGCAAATATAACGAACTAAGTGGCACTTCGATGGCCACTGCCCATGTCAGCGGCGTCATCGCCTTGATGTTATCGATCAAGCCGCTGTCGCCGCTGCAGATTAAAAGCGCGCTGCGGCGCTGCGCGATTGGTCTTAACAAGCGAGAGAGCAATCGCTGGAAGCCCGGGCATTTGAACGCCCGGCGTGCGATCCGAGCGGCGCGGCAGGGCTGAGACTGTTGCAGGGCAACTGCGAAGCGCAGAGAGTGAAGTAAACCCACCGGCGAATTCACTCAGATGATGTAAAGTTGTACATAGTACAACTTTAGTCACCTCAATCTACGTAATTCCTGCGATTGTTGCACAAAATACAACATTTCTCTACTTAGAGCGAAAATAAGAGGGAAATTGTTGTACGTTTTACAACAGCTCCTCTCGCATCCCAGGATTTAAAACAACAAATTGGAAAAATGCACTAGGGTTCCTTACACTGTAAAGTCATCACACTCTAACATGGCAGGATAACGTCATCATTATGCGAAAGTTCGTTAAAGTAGCTGAAACACAAGTTGCCATTCACCAAACTTATACGTCTGGCATTAACAAAAAAAGGGACGATCTCCCATGTCTGCGTAGACATGGGGATCGTCCCTTCGGTTTTGTGGAGCGGATGCTACATCCGCTCTGGGGCGGATACGCCAACCATGCGAAGCGTGTTGGCTAAGGTAATGCGCAGCGCGCCGAGCAAGGCAAGGCGTGCCTGGGTCAAGGCCGCGTCATCCGTGATGACATAGTGGCCTCTGTAATAGCTATGGAACTGGCTTGCCAGTTCATAGACATAGCGGATAAGCCGATGCGGCGCATATTGGTCGGCCGCAATGACGATTTCCTCCGGAAGCTCGCCCATCTTGCGCAGCAAGTCGAACTCAGCTTCCGACGTAAGTTGGCTAAGGTCTACCTGCTCCAGCGGCAGCACCTGGATGTTCTGCTCTTCCGCCTGACGGAAGATGCTACAAATCCGCGCATGTGCGTACTGCACATAGAATACAGGGTTCTCATTGGATTGAGAAACCGCTAAGTCCATGTCAAAGTCCAGATGCGAGTCCATGCTGCGCATCGCAAAGAAATAACGAATCGGGTCAACACCGACTTCGTCCATGAGATCTTCCATCGTGACGGCTTTGCCAGTCCGTTTGGACATTTTCACCTTTTCCCCATTTTGGAAAAGGCTCACCATTTGAGCAATTAACACAACGAGTCGATCCGATTCAAAACCAAGCGCCGTCATAGCTGCTTTCATCCGTGGAATGTAGCCATGGTGATCCGCGCCCCAAATATTAATCAAACGCTCAAAGCCGCGCCCAAATTTATTGCGATGGTAGGCAATATCGGGAGTAAGGTAAGTAAAGGACCCGTCATTCTTAATCAGAACGCGATTCTTGTCGTCACCCAGTGGTGTCGTGTTTAACCAAGTTGCGCCTTCTTCTTCATATATGTGTCCATTATCCCGCAGCTCTTGGAGAACGGGTGGAATGAGGTTATCTTCATAAATCGACGTCTCGGAGAACCAATTATCGAAATGAACACCAAAGCGACCCAAATCGCGTTTGATTTTGTCGAGTTCTTTTTTGAGCCCATAGGTACGGAAATAAGCACGACGCTCATCTTCTGGCAAGCTGAGGAGGCGATCCCCTTCTTCCGCAGCAAGATCAGCTGCAAAGCCTTTGATATCCTCACCGAAGTACCCGTCTTCCGGCATCTCTGCTTCTTGTCCGAGCGCCTGCAAATAGCGGGCTTCGATGGATTTGGCCAAATTAATTACCTGATTCCCAGCATCATTGATGTAGTACTCTCGGGATACGTCGTACCCAGCCAGATCGAGTACGTTACACAGCACATCGCCCACTGCCGCTCCACGAGCATGTCCCAAGTGCAAAGAACCCGTTGGATTGGCGCTTACGAATTCCACTTGCACTTTAAGGCCTTGACCGACGTTCGTCGCACCGTACCGATCACCCATGTTTTGAACATTTTCAATAACCGGGTATAGGTACACTTTGTTCATCTTAAAATTAATAAAACCAGGCCCCGCAATTTCCGCTTCTGCGATATTGGCTTTATCCTTTTGCAGGTTAGCAATAATTTGCTCAGCAATTTGTCTTGGGTTCTGCTTAGCAATTCGGGTTAGCTGCATCGCGATATTCGTTGCGAAATCCCCGTGCGTCTTCTCTTTCGGAACCTCAAGAATAATCTCCGGTATTTGCGCCGCGTCCACGATACCTGCAGCTGTAACTGCTTCTATTATGGCTTGTTTAACTATGGCTTTAACTTCGTTTAGTACATCCATTCGTCTTACTCCTCCTGAATTAACAACTTGATCCTGTATGTTCCCGCATGAGTGCCTGATGCATATAAATCATAGCTCCACCTTGTGATACCAATGCCATGCACGGCCTCCGAAGTCAGCTCATGTGTCTCGATTTCGAGTTCCAATCTGCCTTGAGGCGTTTGATAAAAGCCGATCCGCTTCTCGCCAGGCAGAAATGTTTGCTCCGCTTGCACATCTCCTTGTCGGACGATGCGTATTTGATTGTCTTCCAATTTGATCAGCGTCACCGTACGTCCAAGTTCGTTCGGCTCTTCCTCATAGCGGATGTACGTGTGATTGCCTTTACGATAAAGATCCCCCCGCGCCTTCTGCACGGTAGTCTCACTCCCGCTTCGACTCTCAATTCGGATCCGCACGCGCTGCTTAGCCGTCATGGTCCGTCATTCTCCTATTCTGCAATACCTGTTTGCACCTTATGTCAGATAAGGCAAGTTAGGTATTAGTTTATATGAAAGGTTCGCTAAATTCAATGTATTACGGGAGATCAGCGTGCATTGCCGGGTTATCGTCGTGTCGGTTTCTGTGTAAGTTTGGGGAATTAGGACACACATAGGTCCTGAGTGAATGAATTTAGATGTAGTTTGTGCAGGCTTTTCTGATAAAAAGATTGGAATTTATATGCGAACATGCATTCCTACATCAAATTTTGGCCATTTTTGTGTTTTGGGCCAGTTTCACTGAAATTTGATGTACTTTTTGCAGCTAAATGGCAGAAAAAAGGATTTCTGAACGAATTTGATGCACAAAATGCAGGTAAATTGGCTAAGGGGTCAAGCCAGGGGCGTAGAGCTGGGAATACAGATAACGGGTGCGCAACTGACAGTGAACGTTGGGAATATTAGACAGACGAGGTTCGTGCGACGGTGACAGTGTAAGTTGAAATACCAGACTGCCAAATGCGTGCGACGGTGTCATTTAGAGTTTGAAATACCAGGAAGCCGGGTACGAAAACGAAGACTGTTATCTCTGTAGCCAAAACAAAAACCGCCAGAGTTCCCATGACAAGCACAGAAACAACCGGCGGTTCCATCCATTATTTAATCAAATCTTCAACAAATTTAGGAAGTACGAAAGCCGCTCTATGCAGGCGTGGTGTGTAGTACTTGGTCGGAAATTCTGGGATTGCTGCTTCTTCAACTTGCAGTGGATCGTGCTTTTTGCTGCCCATTGTGAAGGTCCAGAGACCGCTTGGGTACGTAGGAATGTTCGCGCTGTACACACGTACGATTGGGAAGATTTCTTTGACATCACGGTTAACCGTTTGGATCAGGTCTGCTTTGAACCAAGGGTTATCCGTTTGTGCAACGAAGATTCCGTCTTCTTTTAACGCATCAAAGATACCTTGGTAGAAGCCCTTGGAGAACAGCTCAACAGCTGGACCAACTGGTTCAGTGGAATCGACCATGATAACGTCATAGGTGTTTTTGTGATCGTGAATGTGCATGTAGCCATCGTTAACAATAACTTCTACACGCGGGTTGTCCAGTTCGCCAGCAATGGTTGGCAGGTACTTTTTGGAGTACTCGATCACTTTACCGTCGATATCAACTAGAACAGCCTTTTTCACTTTTGGGTGCTTCATGATTTCACGGATTACTCCGCCGTCGCCGCCGCCTACTACAAGCACGTACTCTGGGTTCGGGTGGGTAACAAGCGCAGGGTGCGCAACCATTTCATGATAGACGAATTCGTCTCTGACCGTTGTCATAACCATACCGTCCAGGGTAAGCATGGTTCCCCACTCTTCGGTTTCGATCATTGAAAGGTCTTGGAAGTCCGTTTGTTCTCTAACGTATGTCTCTTTTACTTTTGCTGTAATTCCGAAGCTATCTGTTTGTTTCTCTGTGTACCACAGTTCCATGTTCATACCTTCTTTCGCTGCTATATTTGGATGAATAAATCCTGACATTCGTTATCTCTAACAGTGTTCCACCAATTGGAAAAGTCATGCGAAGCGGCACTGTAATTTCCAGTCCCTTCATACCAAGGATAACGGATTACACCGTCCATTTGGACGTGTGCGTTTATCAAGGTTGATGCGAAGTAAGTTAAGTTACACACTCAACTTTTATCAAACGCACAAATTGTATTATAGTTCATTACCCCCAAAATGCAATATTTTCCTAGGGTTTTTGAACATTTAACAAAAAATATTTACAATTCGTTGAATACGGACTGCCATGCTTTTCCATACTGGATAGTAATGCCTTAGGGTATGGAGAAAGGAGGTAGAAGAGATGTCCGAGAACGAGAACCAACGTCAGCCATCCACAGGCACACCACAAGCACCCAGGGATAAAGAGGTACCTGCGTCTATGCGCTGGATGCGTCGTATCAAGAAAATGTTCTCATTCCTATTCACTTCCTGCATTGTTTTGCTCATCCTTGCGGCCGGCTTTTTCGTTTATTTACGCGCTCAAACATTGCCCGTCACCAAAATGCTGCAAACCTCTCAAATGTACGATACACATGGCGAACTGATCGACACCTTCTATTCCGGGCAAAATCGCCAAGTCGTCTCACTAAGCGAAATATCGCCTTATCTCATTAAAGCAACGCTCGCTGTGGAGGATCAGCATTTCTATGATCATTTCGGTGTAGATGTGAAGGCCGTTGCCAGAGCAGCTGTTGTCAATGTACAAGCTATGGCTAAGGTGCAAGGCGCAGGCACGATCACTCAGCAATTAGCTCGGAATTTATATTTAAATCATGACCGGACTTGGTCGCGTAAAATCAAGGAAACCGTGTTTGCTATCCAAATGGAAATGCAGTTGACGAAGGATGAAATTCTGACAAACTATTTGAATCAGATCTATTACGGTCATTCGACGTATGGGATTGAAACGGCTTCCGAGCTTTTCTTCGGCAAGCATGCCAGTGAATTGACGTTGGCGGAAAGCGCGATGATCGCTGGTGTCCCTAAAGGGCCTCGCTACTACTCGCCGTATTATGATCTGAAGAATGCGATGGATCGGCAAAAGGTGGTGCTCCAGACGATGGTGCGCGGTGGCTTCATTACACAAAGCGCCGCTGACGCCGCAGGCAAAGAGAAGCTGACGATTCAGCCGCTTACGAAGAAGAAGCCCGCCGCAGCCCCCTACTTCCGTGATTATGTACGAACACTGGCAACGGAAAAGTTGGGCATACCAGAGGAGCAGTTCGATGAAGGCGGCATTCGCATTTACACGACTCTTGATAAAAATGCACAGCAGATCGCTGAAAGTGTTATTACCAAGCAGCTAACGGGTAAAGCGGAACTGCAAGCCGCACTTGTTGCAATTGACCCGAGAACAGGTGAAATTAAAGCGATGGTCGGCGGTCGCGACTATTCGGAGAATCAGTTCAATCGTGCACTCTCGAATACAAGACAGCCGGGGTCCTCTTTTAAACCAATTGTTTATATGGTCGCTCTGCAAAATGGCTATACACCTGTCACGCAGGTAAAAAGTGAGCCGACGGTGTTCACTTACGATGAAGGCCGTCAAAGGTACACACCCAGAAACTTCAACGATCAGTATGCGAATGCGAATATTGATATGCGGCAGGCGATTTCCAAGTCGGACAACATTTATGCAGTGCATACGATTCTGGATGTCGGTCCTGCAAAGGTTATCGATCTGGCCCGCAAGCTGGGCATTGCCTCTCCGATGAAGCCGCTGCCCTCACTGGCTCTGGGGTCCTTCCCAGTAAGTCCTCTCGAAATGGCGTCAGCGTTCGGTACGATTGCGAATCAAGGCGTTCATCAGGAGACAACAGCGATTGTGCGTATCGAGGATGCGAACGGCCAAATTTTATATGAAGCGACCCCGAAAGCGGAGCCTGTACTTGATCCGGCTGTCGCCTATGTGATGACGAATCTGATGGAGAGCGTGTTCGAAGAAGGCGGAACCGGCAACCGCGTAGCCAGTACGATTAAGCGTCCAATCGCCGGCAAAACGGGAACGACCGACACCGATGCGTGGCTGGTAGGCTTCACACCGGAGCTCGCAACCGCCGTATGGGTCGGCTATGACAAAAGTAGAGATATTTCCACGGTGGAGTCTCATTTAGCTTCTCCCATTTTCGCAGAGTTCACGGAACAAACGTTAGAGGCGATACCGCCTAAGCTGTTCCCGATTCCTGAGGGGGTAGCCAGTGTCTATATTGATCCGGTGAGCGGCAAGCTGTCCAATGAGGACTGTCCGAACTCACATATGGAGGCTTTCCTGGTTGGCACGGAGCCGACAACGTACTGCACAGGCAAACCCGCGAAGCCAGCTTCGAACGATGACAAAAAGGACACGCCAAAAGGTCAAAACGGCTCATGGTGGAATGATCTCAAACGTTGGTGGAACGACTGATCCGCCAGTTTCCAGACAACACAAAAAGGCAGAACTAAGCGCGTCTTAGTCTGCCTTTTTGCTGTCCTAGTATATGAGGTAACATACACTAGGGTCTAGTATACTCGGTTCACCCAAACGTAACAATGGATGACACATAATGTTCATAATCTCGATTTGTGCGTTTGGTCGCTTAGGAAAGTGCATCTTTCAATGCTTGATCCGAGCGATTCCACCATTCCTCGTTGTGCCCGATCAGCTGATTTTTGAGCAGCGCCCGCTCCTTGTCATCCAAGCCGTCGAAGATGAATTTACGCTTCATAGCAGCATCCATCTTGTTCACGTGCTCAGCTAGAATTTTCCACCCTTTGCGCGCTTCGGTATCAATTAACATTTCGCAAGCGGTCATTCCAGCGTAGTAGGCTCCTTCTTCGGTACGGTCTACTGCTACCCAAACGATCCAAGCTTTACGCCCGTTTGGCACGTCTTCTTTGTTCGTTGAGAATTTGATGCCTTTTTCGATCTTACTTTTGGCATGAAGTGTACCTTCGTCTAGGTAAGCTTCATCTCCATCAATAATGATACCAGACACGTTGCTTAAGTCGATCGCTCCGGCACCGAATCCTTTATGGTTCACTTTGGAACTTACTATATTTAAGGCCAGCTTCTTTTTATCCGCTTCCATGAGGGCACCTTCCAGTCTTCGTAATGTTAAAATGACGCTTTGCTCTCATTGTAGCTAAAGTCATCCTCTAGAACAAGGGCTGGTTGATGTTAGTGTGGGGACGGTTCTCGTAACTGTCTTTTACTACTTCGCTTCCACCGTGATACTGCCTACTGGTCTTTCATCTATAAAAGCATCCAATCGCCACAATCCCGAGTCATCGAACCTCATCATTGTGGAAAAAGCCGAATCAGCCCCATTCTGCGGTCCGCCTCCGGGCCAATTTATCTCCCCAACCAAGTTATTGCCCTCTAGTAGAATACCTTATCGACTTCTTGTTTAGCCACTTCGTTCCCCTCCTTCTAACAATTCTTTTCCAAGCTCAGAAATATTCCCTAGGTTGTCTACATATACATGCTGTAGATGCTTGTTTAGGCGGGGTGGATATCATGAGTGTTCTATTCAAAAACCGCAAGGTTCAATGGTTCGTTGTCATGCTCCTTGCAGCAGGCGCTGTCCTGCTGTCTGAAAATTTGCTCCCATCTGCAAGTAAATGGGCCGTTCCAGTTGTCTCTAAGGATGAAAAGTCTGCTCCTGCGCCGGACATGCAGCCTGCAGATAGCGGCAAGCCATTAGAGAAGCAAGCACCAACTGCGCTTAGCTATCGAATTGCGGAGTATCACATGAACGTTTCTTACACGCCCGAAACAAGGCAGCTCAATGGGCAGCAAACGTTGACTTGGGAAAATCCGGGAACCGTTCCTGTACAAGAGCTTTACCTTCATCTTTATCCCAATGCATTTGCATCAAAGAAAACGACGTTTATGCGTGAATCCGGCGGTAAGCTGCGTGAAGATGAAGCCAAGGCAGACAGCAGCGGCAGTATGCAGTTGCTGTCTGTGAAAACGGTTGACGGCGAGGATCTCAGTATGCGCATGGCGTTCGTGCAGCCCGATGACGGCAACAAGGACGATCATACGCTGCTCAAAATCCCGCTGCCTAAACCAGTTGGGGCTGGGGAGCAAGTCACAATCAAGACGGAATTCCTCGTCAAGCTGCCTGCCGCCTTCGCAAGAATGGGCTATGTGGATGACTTCGTCATGGCCGGACAGTGGTTCCCTAAAGTTGCTGCCTATGAGCGTGTTGGCACAAGAGGACGTACCGAGCCGGGGTGGAATCTCCACCAGTACCATGGAAATTCAGAATTTTATGCCGATTTCGGGATGTATGACGTGAAAATCCAAGTGCCAGCGAACTACATCGTAGCGGCTACTGGTTTCCCGGTTAAGCCTGCTGTGACCGACAACGGGATGAAGACGTACCAATTTTATGCCGATGACGTGCATGATTTCGCTTGGTCGGCATCGCCTCATTTCGTTTATGTGGAAGAACCCTACTCGACCGCACAAATACCCGGGGTCAAGATCAAGCTCTACCTCGATCCCAATCATCAGGACTTGAAGGACCGTTATATGTACGCTGCCAAAAAGGCGCTTTCCCGCTACAGCCAATGGTACGGACCGTATCCTTATTCCACCCTTTCGATTGTCGTACCTCCCCCAGGAGGCAATGGTGTGGGCGGTATGGAATATCCGACTTTGGTAACGTCGTGGGATGCTAGCGACAAGAAACCTGATTTAGAGTTAGAGCGCGTCGTTGTTCATGAGATTGGACATCAATTCTTCTATGGACTCGTAGCTAGCAATGAATTCGAAGAAGCTTGGCTGGATGAGGGCTTTACCTCCTATGCAGAGGATAAAGTCATGGAAGCAGAGTATGGGGTGTCCCCTAATTTACCTGTCGAGTCAAGCTTTATTACATCTCCACACACCCTGAAGCAGAATTCGTGGGCCTATGCGGGGCATGATCAATACGCAGAGAATGTGTACACACGGGGTAAGCTCGTACTTAAAGCCATTGAGAAGCAAGTTGGCACCAAAACGATGGACAAAATTATGCGTACTTATTTCCTGCGTTGGGAATTTAAACACCCTTCTACGAAGGACTTCCAGAACGTTGTGGAAGAAGTGACCAAAGCGAAGTGGGATGACTTCTTCAATCAATATGTATATGGCGCCATGATGATGGATTACACCGTTGAGAGCATTCGCGTCAAATCCGTGGGAACCAAAGGGGCTGAGTCCTACGAAAGTACCGTTCTCATCTCCAAAAAAGGCGGCAATTCGCCAGAGGTGCCGATCCAGTTCCATTTCTCTGATGGCACCGTACTGGATAAAACATGGGATGGCAAAGAAAGCAGCATCGAATTCAAACTTACCCACAAGACTCCAGTAGACTGGGTTCGAATTGATCCTAATTACTCGCTCGTGTTGGAAAATAAACACATTAATAATTTCATGCAAACGCAAGTGGATACCAAGTGGAAAATTCGCTGGAATCTCGGTCTCATTCAATTCCTGCAAGCCATATTCGGCTGGGTCGCCTGGTAAGCGGCTAAAGCAAAACTCAATGTACATGCTTACGAAGTAAGTTTTCCATACGGAAAACTCAGATTATGCTTTCGATGCCAGTTTTGCTAAAGCAAAACTCTTAGGAGGGACAACTGTGGCAACTTATATCAAGTCTGGCTTCAGGGCGGCTTTACGGCAACCTTTCGCCACGATCGTCTTGTTCCTGTATCAGATGGGCTGGGGCATCCTACTGTATAAGCTTGTACAGGGTGTTCTCGTCCCTCTCATGCACCGCTATCCGGGTGGCGAGCAGCCGAAGCAAGCGCTGCAGCTATTTCTAGCTGAAGGACAGTTCCAACTGGTCAAAACCGATCTTAGCCATTCCTACCTCTGGTGGCTGGCTGCTCTACTTGTTATTCGCATGGTGCTCACCCCAATGTTGAATAGCGGCGTCTACTATTCGCTGACCCATTCGCAGCAAAATGCCGGCTATCGCTTTTTCCGAGGCATCAAGGAGCTCATGCTCCCATTCCTAATCATATATGTCGTCCGAATTTCTCTCTCTTTGCTGCCGCTCATATGGCTGTTTCCCAAAGCGCAAAAACAATTCGCACATACGACATCTTATGAGCAAGCAGCCCTCCAATTGCTGCCTTGGTTTCTGGGCATGCTCGTCTATGGCTTTCTCTTACATCTTCTCTTTATGTACGTGCAGTTCGCGATTGCTGCCAAACTTGGCATTTTGTCCACCGTCATCACATTCGTTCGCAGTTTGCTTCCTATTATCGGGCTTGCGCTTATCCTCCTGCTCGCCTCGGGACTATTGGCAGGGGTCACTGTCACTGCAACATACATATGGGCAGGTCTGGTAGCGCTAATCATTTATCAGCTCTTCCCACTATTCCACATTTTCTTTCAAATGTGGGCTATAACTTCCCAATATCAGCTTCTATCTGCCAAAATGAACGGCTAATAGCCTATTAACAAGCTAAAATTAGCACATTTTCTTCTTCCCCTTGCAAAAGGGGCTTTTTTTTGTCTTTTTCCCTATCAAACTAGCATATTTTAATTAAAAGGTGCATAGAAAAGGAGGAATTTCGATGTTTATGACGAATTACAAGGACTAGCATCAAAAAAACCAAATATTTCATGCCGAATTCCTCATTTCTTGGGGAAACGGGGGAACCACTACCCGGGTGAATTGATCTTGCAAGACAGGGATCATAGGGAACCTTCAACCGAACCCTCCAGCTAACCTCGTAGGCACCGGAAGGAGACAAGCAGTTGAGAAAGATTGTTGCTCTTGTTTTTAGTCTTGTTTTGTTTTTGAGTGTAGGTTTAGGAAGCGTGTCAGCGGCACAATCCACTTTGGATGAAACGGTTGACGGATTGCTAGGAATTCCGTACAGAACGGCGGGAACGACCACAAAGGGCTTTGATTGCTCTGGTTTCACCGCATACGTTTTCAACAAATTCGGCATTGATCTTCCTCATAGCTCATCATCTCAAAATAACGAAGGCTACTGGATTGACAAAAAAGATCTTCGTAAAGGTGATCTTGTGTTCTTTGACACAAGCGGCGGCAAAGGTATTTCTCACGTTGGTATCTATCTTGGAGACGGTGAATTCATTCACTCTGCATCCGATGAAGGTATAGTGAAAAGCAAACTTAGCCAATCTTATTATGCGAAGCGGTATGTATCAGCCAGACGTGTTCTGTGGGATGATATCTACAACCAATTAACTGCTGAATCCAAGTAATCTTGTACGCTTCATGAATAAAGCCCAGACAAGCCCGCTCGAAAGAGCAGCTTTCAGGGCTTTTATTCATTTCGGAGGCATTTCCTATATCCCAGCATGCCAATTCTTGTAACTTGACATCGCATGTTAGGCGTTCTATAATAACGGCATGTCGTTTTCTAGGGTTCCGTGGCGTTCATCGCCAGACTGGTCCAAGGGGAAACACACAGCGAATACGCTGTGGTCACGGAGGGGAAAAAGCCCGGGAGTCATATCGCTTAGCGATATCACTTCCAGGCTTTTTCCTTTTTTTGCGACTAAATAGGTACGTATAACAAAATCAAGAGGAGTGATTCATCATGGCATGGTTATATCTCGTCATTGCAGGTGTATTTGAGGTAGTATGGGCGATCTCATTGAAATTCTCTAATGGTTTTACACGTTTAGTTCCTTCCAGCGTAACGATCGCAGGGATGGTTGTAAGTTTCTATTTTCTAGCGATAGCCACGAAAACTCTTCCCATCGGCACGGCATACGCGGCTTGGACCGGAATTGGTGCTGTCGGTGCGATTATAGTCGGCACCCTTTTTCTCGATGAACCCATTAGTTTAACAAGGATTTTGTTCATGATTCTGATCTTAGTCGGCGTTCTCGGCCTTAAATTCACATCTGGGCATTAGGGATTTTGAATAAATTGGTCCTTATCTATGCAGATTAATCGATACAAGGAGGGAGATTCAACGTGTATACATCGGATGATATCAATCAAAAACTGAATCGTAATGACGAATTTCTCAGAGAGGGGTTAGAAGTTGACTCCGATGTTAATGAGGATCGCAACCGAGAACAGCAATTGGACGATTCATTTCAGTACTGGTACCGAAACGTCGGTTACTGGGTGCAGCAGAAGGAAAATATAACGCAGGTACCAAAAGAGAATGTCTTCGATGCCGCCGCTGAGATGGATGCTGAGCAAGAGTAAAACGAGACTACGAAAGACGATAAGATCAATAAGTAATTCAAACGAGAGTTCCAATATTGCATCTAGGAGATAATGTTGCACGAACTGCAACTTCAGGTTGCAGAATAACCTTTCGGTATCATTGGAGGTATAAACGATGTCTGACAATACGAATAACGTTGACGTAAACAAAACGAGTATCTTTAAAAACGGGGTTCAATCCGCAACGAATTATGTACAGAATGCCATTGAAAACGTAACTGCATCCACGCAAGACGCAACTCAAAACTTAGTGAATAACGTCATGAAAAAGCGACAAAATGAAAATCAAGAAAATAAATAATCATATGGAAAAAGCTTAGTCAGAATGCAGCCGCAGAGCTTTGACTAAGCTTTTCTAATGTTTACCGCGACTCGGTCAAAAGATATTTTAACTATCCTGATTAAGCAACAGTGTAGCTGACATACCAGAAGCTGCTTCCCACAAAAATCCGCAAATGTTGAGATAATGGCTTAAAAATGTCGTTCAGTTCTTCATACGAGTAGTAGTTTTTAATAATTTCATGCATGGATCCGTCAGCTAGCTCGCGTCTTTTGTAGGTGTCCTCACTATGTTCATTCGTTATCAGCTCTCCGCCTCTTCCGGGTACGTAAACATTATCGGCGATTATGACGCGAGCACCCGAGCCTAGACGTTGGTGAAAACTCTGCAGAAATGACTCGATCCGATTCTTCGGAATATGTGAAAACCAGAAGTTGGCAAGACCAAAGTCGAATGTCCCTGCCACTTCGGAGAGCTGGTACGCATCCCCCAGAACAAATGCTGCATTGGAAGCTGGCCAAGGCTTCGACTTAGCAATTTGCAGCACTTCAGGACGAATATCAACACCTACGATATGCTTTGCAGTTTTCGCAGCAATTTCGGTCCAATACCCAGTACCGCAGGCTACCTCTAGAACGTTACGGCCTTCCACCTGCTTCTTAATCATTTCAGCCAAAAGTGTAAGCTCTTGTTGGAACTCAGCGTCCTCCCGATGGTAAATCCGTTCATACTCTTCCGCTCGGGCGCCGTAGTATTCTTGCATTTTCACTTTTTCCTCGTTGAAAAGCTGATGCTTATCCTTCACTTCGTGGAGAATCCGTTGCCTGGCTGCCAATAAGTCAGCGAAAATAGCGCCGCCCTGTGCGGAATAGTTGGCTAGCAAGCCATGCGTCGCCATCACAATGAGCTGTGTCATGGACAAACCCGTTTCGTCAGCCATTTGCTCCAGATCCGACTTTACTTTCTCCGGCAAGTAGACAGAGAGTCTTTTGGTTTTGTCATTTTTGTCATCCATGTTAGGTATCCACCTCATGTTTTTTTATTATTTTAACACATATTATGTGTCATAGTAACATTTAATTTACGTTTTTATTCCAAAATTGAAAATTTGGGACTATTTCTCTAGAACTCTATCAGCTTTCACCCTCGCAAATCTCACTATCAAACATAGAATATTATGCAAGTATATTCATATTTTGATAGGAGATGGTGAGATGATTAAGAAGCAACGTATCGCAGGTAAACCAACTAAGATTGTCAGACTCCCCAGATGTGCAGGGATGCCGAGAGCGAAAGCCATGCTGATGTACCACGCTCAACTGAAGAAACACAATAGACTAGGTGCAGGCCGCTTTCTGAGCCAGCGTATCATCTCGATCGGTACCGATAACTCTTGGTTCAACGCCCAGATTATCCCCCGTAATCCAGTATGGGTACCGGTTACTAACGCCAACTATGTGTGGTTTTCCGGCAATCTGAGTGCTGAGAATGCCGTCATTTCGACGCGATTCTCCCTCTCGCAGCGGAGATCCATTCTCGCCGCATCCCTCTTCTTGTCGGTCGACAATTATGCCGTTGTCATCATCAACGGTGTGCCGGTGGTCTATGATGCACCACAGAACACCCCTTCGTTCTATAACACAGGTCGTACTTTCAACATACGCCGGTTTTTGAGACAGGGCCGTAATGACATCGTCATCATCGCTTTTAACTTTGGCGGACCTCGTAGTGATGCCAATCCCGCAGGCGTAGCAGCTAGATTGGACATTCAACTCAGCTCATTACGATAATTCACATAGAAAAAGGTCGGACCCATCCTTAAGATGGAACCCCGACCTTTTTCTAATTCACATGAATTGACGCTCACTGCCGTAACGGCGTTTGAGCTGATTCAAGAAAAACTGCAGCGCCAGAAAGAGTCCTGCGAAGCTGGTACCTGCACTCAGAATAATCCATGGATGCAGTCGAATGTATCTGGAGCCATAGGCGATTAGCGATAACCATTCCCCCGATGTTGTGATGGTAATGGAATAGCCAGCATCGCTATCACCAATGGTCTCAATCCCGCCAAGCACAATATTAAATACCGCCAACTGCCCTAACAAGAAGAGCACTTGCATGAACTCGCTAAGGAAGATGAACAACATCTCATTTCTCATACAGGGAACCAAATGTCGCATCGTTCGATGGAAGAAAGAACCGCCCATCAAACGAGAGGCTTCAATAAATAATCGTTCATTATAATAACGTGTCCGATCTGCCACTTGATGGGCTAATGGGAATATCCCAATGATTGTAACTAGGCTAACAAAAGTAATCGCGAACAGCAGCTGGTAATGCGGGTCTGCCTTCAGCCCCTGATCAAGCCGCAGCCCAAAGTACATGCCCGCTAAAGGCGGGAACAAGAATACAAAGGCAGGCATTGAGGAAACGACCCACTGCATAGAGCGAAGAATGCCCCATCCTTTGCCCGTGGTCCCGCTCCACAATCCCCATGGGAGGGCAAAAACAAAGCGAAACAAAGTTAACGCCAGCGCCGTGCCCAGTGTATATTTCAACCCGTTCAGCAATAAACTCAGCACATCAAAGCCTCTATGATCGGTGCCCAGCAGGAAGGTGCTGTTCGGCGCATATGGCGGGATGCTGTATCTCGTTTTACCGTCTTCTTGATATTGGATCATATTAATCTTATCATCCGGTGTAATCCCATGGGGCATCAGCCAGTTGCCGAATATCATCACAAGCAGGATGAGCACGATGAGTACAATCGAACAGTAGTAAGCAGTTGATGAGCGTTTCATCATCGTCCAACCGCCTCCCCTGTCCGAACGATAAACTTCTTACGCAGCAATGCGTAGAACATATGAAAAGCCATCGCCACTAGCGCAAGTGTCATACAGATAGCCGACATGGAGGAGACACTCTGTAAAGCTGGGGAGACGATAAAGCCTCCCAAACCGGAGATTCCGCAGATAGCTTCCGCAACAGCCATACTGGCAAGTGCTAATGTGGTCGCTTTGGGCAAGATCGCCAGCAAATCAGCCATGACATTTCGCATTACGTGAGAGACGAGCACCTCTCTACGGGTTAACCCTTTGGCTAGTGCGGTAACGACATATTCCTGTCCGAGCTCACGCGCGATCGCGATGCGGATGGTGCTGTAAATGGTGACCGAGGGAATCAACGCGATCGTGAGAAACGGGATGAGGAACGGCGTCTTATCGCCGACTTGAACAATAAGCAGCACAAAGTGCCCCACATACTTCGTCGCATAGACCGCCCCCAATTGGATGAGAACAATTAAGAAAAAATCAGGCATGCCAACAAGAAAGGCATGCGTACCATCCATCAAGGCGCCTAATCGGCGGAACATGGATGCTGTCATCGCAAATAGCACACTAATCGCAATCGCGAGCAGTAAACCAGGAATGAAATAAGTGCATGTGCGAAGAAGCATGTTGGGGAGCTCCCCCAGAACAGCAACCTCTTTCCTATTGAAAGGATTGCGGAATTTGCCAAAATCACCATGCGCGAAACCTTTGATTTGCTCTTTAATCGAAAAGCCGTAATAACGCCAAGAAATAATGGGATGCTCCAGTGGAACAGCGGTCGCACGAAATATGCCTTTAATCGACGTTGTCTTTCCGATATAGTCCCACGATTTGCCATAAGGAACAGACAATAAGCCTGCTTTTTCATTTAGAACTTGACTGCCAGGCAGCTGCTCACTTATTTTCTGGATGCTCGTATCTGGACCTATTGCGATACTGATCTGATCCGGCTTCGTAGATAAGAAGGCATTACGGATATTGCTCAGAAAGAAGATGCACATGAGTGTAAATAACCCAAGCAACAGCCACCGAAATATCGACTTCAACTATCGTCACCTCGTTCTATTATTCACCGCTGGTAGATAACTATTTTCATAGTTTATCACGATTCATTTGGAAGTTCTATCCTATCTTTGGGAATAAAAAGAGGTTATGGCGATCTAGCCTAAGCTAACTTGCCACAACCCTGTTTAAGAGCTGAACTGCGCATGGTGCAGGCGGCTATACACACCGCCTACTGCGATAAGTTCCTCATGTCCGCCCTGCTCGGTAATGCCTTGCTCCGTCACGACGACGATACGATCGGCATTCTTGATTGTCGCCAGACGGTGGGCAATGACTAACGTCGTGCGGCCACGCGACAGCTCGGTTAGCGACTGCTGAATCGCCGCCTCTGTCTCCGTGTCGAGCGCCGACGTCGCCTCATCGAGGATGAGAATCGGCGGATTCTTCAAGAACATCCGCGCGATCGCGAGGCGCTGCTTCTGGCCGCCCGAGAGCTTGACGCCGCGCTCACCTACAACCGTATCCAGCCCCTTCGGCTGCGTCTGGATATAACCCGCCAGCTGCGCGCGCCGTGCAGCTTCCCAGATCTCCTCATCCGTCGCGCCAAGCTTGCCGTACGCGATGTTCTCCCGCAACGTGCCGGAGAACAGGAACACATCCTGCTGCACGATGCCGATCTGACGGCGCAGCGACTCCAGCTGGATGCCGCGAATATCGCAGCCATCAATGGCAATGCTGCCCGCGCTCACATCGTAGAATCGGGGCAGCAAGCTGCAGATCGTGGTCTTCCCTGCGCCTGATGGACCCACGAAAGCAACGGTTTCCCCAGCTCGAATCGATAAGCTGATATCATTCAGTACCCGAGCTTCATCCCCATAGCCGAATGACACTGAGTCGAACGTAATTTGACCATCGAGATGACTAACTTTCACGGCATTCGGCAGATCAGCTACCTCAGGCTCCGTATCGATCACTTCGACATATCGTTTAAACCCGGCAATTCCCTTGGGATAGCTTTCAATGACATTATTAATTTTCTGAATGGGACCCAGAAAAACATTCGTTAAGAGAACGAACGCAATAAATTCTCCATAGCTAATCTGCTTGTCAATCACGAACCAAGTGCCGCAAATAAGGACGAATACCGTCACGAGACGCATCAAAAAGTAACTCAGCGAGACATTCCACGCCATAATTTTATAGGAAAGCAGCTTCGTCAACCGGAACCGTCCATTGTTATCCTCAAACAGCTTCTTCTCATAGGACTCATTGGCGAAAGCTTGAACAACACGAATCCCACCGATATTGTCTTCGACTCTTGCGTTAATATCGGCAAGGTCCCCCATCATTCGACGGAACGTCTTCGTCATTTTTTGATTAAAATAAACCGCGATCCATAGCAAGAATGGGACGATTACGAAGGTTAAGAGCGCTAACTTCATATTAATATGAAGCATGAGCAGGAGTGCACCGATCAGCGTCATTACCGCAATGAACAAGTCCTCTGGACCGTGATGCGCAACCTCACCAATCTCTAGTAGGTCGTTTGCCATACGCGACATCAATTGACCTGTTTTGTTATTGTCATAGAACCGAAATGAGAGCTTCTGCAGATGATCGAACATCTTTTTCCGCATATCCGTCTCGATATTAATCCCTAGCTTATGCCCCCAATACGTGACAATGAAATTTAGCACTGTGTTGAGTCCGTAGACAGCAAGCAAACCCGCGCAAGCCCAAAGAATCCAAATCCAATTCCCGTCAGGAAGCAATTTATCGACGACCTGATTAACAGCAAGCGGGAAACCCAGTTCTAGAAGCCCAGCCACGACCGCACAGGTAAAATCCAAAATAAATAAGTGCTTATAGGGCCGATAATACGAAAAAAAGCGTTTTAACACGTGTATCCCCACCTTCCTCCGCCTATTATACCTGATAGGATCTGCCAGCTGAAAGTCTCCTAGAAAATAGGCGATTGTCGGAGGACAGCTGTCCACTATTTTCATATATATAGGAGAACGGCATCCTGTGTGTATGGGAGGAATGGACTTATGCTCAGCAACTCATTAGATACACGGACGGCAATCTTTCTTGCGGCTATGTGCAGTCAAAGTTATATCCAACTTGAAAATGGTCCCGAAAGCGTTATTATGCCTCGTAATTACCGGATGGTTTCTTCCTTCAAAGCCACTTCCGTTCTGAGTGAAAAAGAGTTTTTCGGCTTTATTGCCGAATCCGATAGTCAAATTGTCATTGTATTCCGAGGCACGCATACGACATCCGATTGGATCTCTGATGCCATTGCCAGGCAAATCCAGTTTCCTTATTCCAAAGAGCAATGCCTCGTACACGAAGGATTTCTCGACATCTACCATTCAGCCCGCAAATCGATTGTAACCGCGCTAAACAAACTTTCCACCGAGAAAACGCTGTACATTACAGGGCACAGTCTCGGAGGAGCTCTTGCTGCTTTATGCGCCGCCGATATTTCCACAAACACGAAATTTAAAAATCCATCCGTGTATACTTATGCTTCACCGCGCGTTGGAAATCAGGCATTCGCTATTCTTTTCAACCGCAAGACCGGGCCTCACTATAGGATCTATAATACCAACGACTTCGTCCCTTTGCTTCCTCCCTTCATCTATCGATCTCCTCGAACGGATCAGGTTTACCACTATATGCATGTGAAAAAGGGGGTTGAATTAACGTATCAAGGGGGCTCCCTCTCCGCTAATCACGCGATTAGCAACTATTTTGCTGAACTTGCCAAGCTGGATCCCCGCTTCACGCAGCAGTTATGCGCCAAGACTCCGGGATTTTGTCCGAGCCAAGGATAAACGACTCCGTCGTCCTTCAGGACGAGCGCGTTTGTCAAGGTAGACGCGAAGCAAAAGTATAAAACTTATACTTTCTTATCTACTAAAAAAGATTGCCAACCACCTGACTATAGTGGCCGGGTAGGAGGCAATCTTTATTTTGTTTACTTTCAGCTCTCCCCCTGAGAGGAAGGTTTAAACAACTTAATAAAGGCAAAAATAGAAGTCGATACTTATTTGCATCTTTTTAAGCTATTCGATTATTTTATTGCAAAGGAGCCTTGCCTTGATTCTAGTCATTTGCCTGATTTCTGTTTGGTTTAGTCTCCATTTATTTGCCTTCCTGCCCAATAAGTTGTCTGTCGTTACGAACGTGCTTCTGTACATGCTCTTAGCTATCGTAGACATTAACAAATTAACGATCTTAAGTGACACTCTAGGGGTTTTCCATCTTAGCAAAAAGGTACCTGAATTCCTTTCGGTTATTTTACATAGGGACTTCACCTTTTCAATAACACTTCTCACATTTGCTAATGTCTACCTGACCACATTGAAACGCAGTACAAAAATAGGCATTTCTCTATATACATTTTCTTTTATCTTGTGTACAAGTCAATTCTTAAGATTAGGTGGTGCGATAACCTATGAGAAATGGAACATTTTCTATGAGTGCCTATTAATCATTTCACTAATGATTTTAACTTATTGTTTTGGCCGCTTATTCATTCATCTAGAGCAAAGGGAGAGGTCTCTATGAACGACGTAACCATTTACGATAATAGATTTAACGGAAATGAATGGTTTGTCATTGCGATGATAGTCGTAGTGACCCTCGCGATTTGGATATTACCAAAAATGTTTACCTTAACACAGAGCTTGTTTAATTTATTGATTGGGATCGTTTTTGGTCTCATGTTTGATCATACCATTGCTGTCCCGCCCTTTGATTTATACGATGTCGGTGACGAATCCCGGTACCAGTTGTTTGATATTTTCTCCTATTTGATGTATGCACCATTCGGTTATATATTTATTTACTTTTACAAAAAATGGGGTGTTCGAGGATTTTACACGATACCCTACATCTTACTCTGGACCTCTATGGGCATAGGTGTCGAGTGGCTTAGCGTACTCGTTGGTATTTTTCATTACAAACATGGGTATCAGCTCGTTTATTCGATACCCATTTATTTATCTTTGCAATCTATTCATTTATTACTTTACCGAATATTCTTTCCGGAGCGTAAGGCGATTTCATAGATCGCTTTAGATAAAATTCTTTCAACACATGGTTTCAACCCTGACAGACTCTTGTCAGGGTTGTTTGTTTACAATCAAATTATACAAATTAAGGATTGAAGAAGGGAAATGATCACATGACGAAATCAACGAATCAAACAGGCATTGTCATAGCCGGATTACTGCTAGCCATCCTAATGGCTTCGATGGACAATACCATCGTAGCGACGGCTATGGGCTCCATTATCGCAGACCTCGGAGGACTGGATAAGTTCGTATGGGTAACATCGGCTTATATGGTAGCTGAAATGGCAGGGATGCCGATTTTCGGTAAATTATCGGATATGTATGGCCGCAAACGGTTTTTTATCTTTGGTATCTTGGTGTTTATGCTTGGATCTGCGCTTTGTGGAACAGCCACCTCGATCGTTCAGTTAAGCTTGTATCGGGCCATACAAGGCATTGGCGGCGGTGCTTTGGTTCCTATCGCTTTCACAATCATGTTCGATGCCGTTAAACCTGAAAGCAGAGGCAAGCTAATGGGATTGTTCGGAGCCGTGTTCGGTATGTCCAGCATCTTCGGGCCGCTCCTTGGCGCTTATATGACGGACTATATCAAATGGGAATGGATTTTCTATATTAATTTACCACTAGGACTGATCTCCTTCCTGATGATTGCCATTTTCTATAAGGAATCCCTCCAGCATGCTAAACAGCGCATCGACTGGGCCGGCGCTTTCTCGCTTGTAGGCGCCATCGTCTGCCTAATGTTTGCCATGGAGCTTGGCGGTAAACAATTCGCGTGGAACTCCGCTCAGATCATTAGCTTATTCACTGGATTTGCTCTTCTCGCGGTTATATTCCTCTATGTGGAGACACGGGCAGAGGAACCGATTATCTCCTTCCGGATGTTCCGGGATCGCCTCTATTCGGCAAGTAATGCGATCGCGATGTTAAGTGGAGCAGCCTTCATTACCGCATCCGTTTATATTCCGATCTTCATTCAAGGTGTTCTCGGAGGAACTGCAACGAACTCAGGGCTCGTACTTCTGCCTATGATGCTCGGCACTGTCGTTACCGCTACCGCAGGTGGTTTCCTCATTAGTAAATTTTCATATCGAGCCATCCTGATTTCCACCCTCATCCTTCTTGTGGCAGGTATGGGACTGTTAATTACGTTGACACCAGATTCATCGCGTTTGATTATCACTATCTATATGATACTAGTCGGCTTGGGAATTGGCGCTTCATTTTCCGTGTTAAGCAACGCTGCTATACATTCCGTACCTGCCAGTCAACGAGGGGCAGCGAGCTCTACGCTGAATTTCCTTCGCTCACTCGGCATGACGATCGGAATTACCATCTTCGGTATTATTCAAAGCCATTCGTTAACCCGGCATTTATCGGATGCCTTTACAGGGAGCGGACAATCCGCGATGCCTCAGGGTCTAGACTTTAAAGACCCGCATGCTCTGCTTGACCCTGCAACTCGTACTCAAATTCCGGAGCAGGTGCTTGGGAAAATATCCGAAGGACTCTCCTCCTCCATCGTGGCCACATTTGCGTGGGGACTTATCCCTGCAGTTCTCGCTTTAGCTGCCGCTTTTGCCATGAGCAAAGAGAAGCTCGTGATTGAAGCGGATAAAGAAACGTTCGCAGCCGCATCGCATTAAGAGGCAAGCTTCGTATAAACCGTGTAGCATAGAAAGCACAGAACGCACAGAAAGACCAGTGGTCCACCGCGGATTCCTGGTCTTTCTTTTGCGATTTATTACTCATCAAATAAATTCGTAGACAAATACCGCTCACCGGTATCTGGCAGGATAACGACGATGGTCTTCCCTTTATTCTCAGGTCGTTTAGCAATTTCACTTGCTGCGAAAGCTGCCGCGCCGGATGAAATACCGACCAGCAAACCTTCCGTTTTGGCCAGTTCACGAGCCGTCGTTATGGCATCCTCATTGCTCACAGTAAATATTTCGTCTACAACTGAACTGTTGAAATTATCTGGAACAAACCCGGCACCGATGCCCTGAATATGATGCACGCCACGACTGCCACCTGACAAGACGGGCGAATCGGCTGGCTCGACGGCTATCACTTGGATCGATGGATTTCTCTGTTTCAGTATCTCGCCCACACCAGTGATCGTCCCTCCTGTACCAACTCCCGCGATGAAAATATCAACTTTACCGTCTGTATCTTTCCATATTTCTTCGGCCGTAGTATTTCTGTGAATCTCCGGATTGGCTGGATTACTGAATTGCTGTGGTATAAATGAGTTTGGCATCTTTGCAGCTAATTCCTCTGCTTTTTTAATTGCGCCTAACATGCCTTCAGAGGCTGGAGTGAGAACAAGTTCTGCACCCAGAGCCTTTAATAGTTTTCTGCGTTCTATACTAAAAGAATCAGGCAATATAATGATTAACCGATACCCTAGCGCAGCCGCTGCAAAAGCCAGAGCGATTCCTGTATTTCCGCTAGTAGGCTCAATAATGACAGTCTCTTTATTGATCTTGCCGGATTTTTCAGCTTCTTTAATCATCGCGAAACCGATACGGTCTTTTACACTGCCAGCCGGGTTAAAATACTCCAGCTTCGCGACGATTTTGGCATCAAGTCCATGCCGATTTTTATAATTCCAGAGCTCGAGCAGCGGCGTATTACCGATTAACTCTGTCAAATTGCTATAAATTTTCGTCATAAGAAAACCTCGCCTTCCATTTATATATTAAACCTATGGACTTAATCGGATAATCACAGTATATCACGCATGCGAGTGAAAAAATAAATCAATAATGCTGATAGATTGGTACGCTATTTTCTTATATTAGTCTTTTTTGGAATAATCACCGTAGACGAAGAACGCCCTTTAGCCTTGTGGCCAAAGGGCGTGCTAAACAGGTGGATTCTGACACTGATCATTTCACCCAGTAGAACAAGATTAAATAAAGGCATCGGCAGTCTGGGACTTTCACATCCGAGGCTGCTAATGCCTTATTCATATATTCACACACCGTGTCAATTAGTTATACCAGTGAAGAACCGCCATCCACGACAATAGTCTGTCCGGTGGAGTATTTCTCACGCATTAAATAAAGAAAGGCCTCGGCCGCATCTTCTGGTTCTCCTACTCGGCCTACCGGGAGGGTTTTTCCAAAAGTCTCATACATAGCGTTCCTGTTTTCCTCAGGCATGTCGTTCCACATCTCGGTACGCATTAACCCGAAGCTTATCGCGTTGACACGAAGCGGGCTAAGTTCGACAGCCAATGCCCTGGTCAGTGCCTCAATAGCGCTGCATATGCTGGCTGTGACCGCCCAACCCTTCTGCGGCCGAGCTCCGGCAACGCCAGAAGTTAAAATGATTGACCCGCCCTCTCTGAGGTTCTTGCTACCGTATTTAGCGGCCATAAACGCCCCCCAGTAACGCAGGTTAAAAAATCGACGTGCTGTCTTCATGTCAATTGTGCTGAGATTTTCGATATGCAAGGACTCGCCAGCCGTGAAAACCAAATGATCAAATTCACCAATTTGGCTGAAGAATGTACAAACCATCTCTTCATTCGATAGATCAACCACATGCCCTTCCGCACCTTGGGGCAGACGCGAGATTGCATTGTCAACTCTCTCTTTTCGACTAGAGACGATGACTACGGATGCCCCTTCCCGCGCAGCGGCTTCGGCTGTAGCAAATCCAACTCCTGACGTTCCTCCAAGGAGGACAACGCGTTTGCCTCTTAATGTACTGCTTCGTTCGCTCTGTTCTGTTTTTATCATAGAATCTCCCTCGTTTTCATGATCGGTTTTGAACAAATTTTACTGCCGACTCCTCCTTCACTACAGGCGACAAGTCGATTATAATCAGTTAATAAACGCACAAATAGGTCTGTGTTTGTAGTACTATTCCGAATACTAATCGTACGGATACTGATATAAAATATATCAGGATATTGGGGTGAATCCTTGTTATGAATTCTGAAAGAAGACGAAAAGAACTAGCTGATTTTCTCCGGACCCGTCGCTCGCGTCTATCTCCGCATGAGGCGGGATTACCGATTGAGACCTCACGTCGTCGTACGCCTGGTCTGAGGCGGGAAGAAGTGGCAAGTCTATCAGGCATTTCCTTACCGTGGTACACCGCACTGGAGCAGGGACGGGATATTCAAGTATCGGAACAAGTACTGGAAAGCTTGGTTCGTACCCTTCAACTTAGCAACGACGAACGTAATCATCTACTTGTGTTGGCTAACCATGCTGTACTTCCACACGAAACAGTGGATGAATCCATTTCTCCAGCCATTCAACAGATTCTTGACAGGATGGGGACCTACCCTGCCTATGTCATCGATAAGCGCTGGAACGTTTCCGCATGGAACCAAATGACGAATAAGGTATGTGGGGACTTTAAACAAGCGACAGAGATCGAGAGAAATATCCTTTGGCGCGTGTTCATGATGAAGGATAAGCAAGCTCGCATTGTTAATTGGGAAAACGTTGCCACCATGCTGTTAGCTCATTTCAGAAGCCGATATGCCTTATACATGAATGATTCGTGGTATCAGGAATTAGTTAACATGTTATATGCCGGGAGTGAGGAGTTCAGGGAGTGGTGGGGGAGACATGAGGTTTCCGGAAATTCGGAAGGAGAAAAATTGATCCAACATCCTGAAGCAGGCCTGTTGACATTTCGTTACAATAATTTCACAGTTTCTGAAAGCGGTGACTTCGTGATGAGGGTATTCACACCAATCGAAAACACTGGAACTGATGAACGGTTAGAAGATTTATTGTCTGAGTTTCGTTCGGGCAGTCTATAATCTACATCTCTCACCTATTCGAACACTGATACATCTCTAAATTCCTTATACACATCTTTATTCCGATCCTCATTCCCATCTACATTCCCAACTCTTCATGCAAATCTTCAACACAGTCCTCATTCCCAGACTCATTCCTCAACTCTTCATGTACTTTTTCACCACAATCCTCATTCCCATTGGATTAGATACAGTGTTTTCGAAGATTGAGTGTGGGAATGGCTGCCTCATTGGATATTTTCCAATGTGAGTAAGAATTGTGAATTGAGTTATGAGTAGTTTGTAGTTTATAAGAGTTTGAGTAGTTAGTAAGTCTAGTTAGTAGAGTAGTGAGAGAAATAGAAGTGGCGTTTGCCCAGGAGAAGGTTGTACAAAGGCAAAGATGGATCAAGCTTCCCTGATCCTCATAAATCGCCGACGAGGACGGACTTATGATACACTGAACTATATATGTAAGCAGCAAGGGGAAATGATGAAGATGAAACTTGTATCCTGGAACGTTAATGGGTTGAGAGCATGCGTCAATAAAGGGTTCATTGATTATTTCGAGCAAAAGGAGGCAGATATCTTCTGTCTTCAAGAGACGAAGCTGCAGGAAGGACAGATCAACCTAGAACTAGGCGAAGCCTATACACAATATTGGAATTATGCGGTTAAAAAAGGGTATTCTGGCACCGCCGTTTTCACAAGAATTCAACCGCTCTCGGTGAGATATGGTATGGAGGAGAATGAAGAGCCGGAGGGTCGGATCCTCACGTTGGAATTCGACAATTTCTATCTCGTGACCGTCTATACACCCAATGCGAAACGTGATCTCTCTAGGCTGGATTACCGTGTGGAGTGGGAGGATCGCTTTCGAAGCTACCTCTTGCAACTTGACGCCCAAAAGCCTGTTGTCGTTTGCGGTGATTTGAATGTTGCCCACCATGAAATTGACATCAAGAATGCCAAAGGAAATCTCAATAATTCAGGCTTTACCCCACAAGAACGCGGCAAAATGACGGAATTGTTGGATGCAGGATTTATCGATACGTTCCGACATCTCTACCCTGATCGGACTGATGTCTATTCGTGGTGGTCTAATATGCCAGGCGTAAGAGCCCGTAATGTGGGATGGAGAATCGATTATTTCCTGGCATCTACGAGACTAGGTCCTAAGATCATTGATGCTCAAATTGACTGCGATATATTGGGCAGCGATCATTGTCCTGTCGTATTGGAGCTCGATTGGAGTTAATGAAAGTAAATTCAAACGTTGAAAACGAGATTGGAGCGATTATTATATTATCCACATCCTTAGGGCGTTTGCGTCTAACAAGCTATATTGAAGGTATTTCTTATCTTTTTCTACTGTTTATAGCCATGCCGTTTAAATACTTCTTGGACCAGCCTCAACTCGTGTTTGTCGGCGGTATGTTTCACGGTGTGATGTTCGTGCTTTATATCATAACGGCGGTGCACGCTTTTGTTCAAAGACGTTGGAACTTAAACCGAGCACTCCTAATTATCGGCTGTATTTTCATCCCATTCCTGTTCATCAAACAAGATCGTATGATCCATAAAGAGGAGTTAGAGCTACAGAAGGGTCGTCCCATTGATCCGAAAAAGAGAGCTTAACCGATGCTCAATTCATCTACTCCAAAAGAACTTCTTCGAGCCCCTTCTATGGGGTTCTTTTGCTATTCAGCAAGTCTTAAAAATTTCAATACTTTTGCAAAATAAAAGACTGCAGCAGCCTACCCGAAGGCAGCCTATTACAGTCCGTAATGTTAATTGGGAGAATCGCGACCTCCATTCATCCTTCACCGCAATTACTTATGCCGGATTAGAAGGTGTCGGAACGGCAGGCTCTCCATCCCGCCCAAGCCTCCTGCTTGCCGTTTCTCGTTTTCCGACAGCGGGGACGTGACTGCCAGCCTTTGCTAGACCGGAGACAGGCATGTTGTTATAGACACACTCGTAATTTCCTTCAGGAATCAAATAGGTTTCATGGTAGATCCCGACAGCGCCGCTCGTTCCAACCTTTTTATTAAAATTACGCCACGCTTCTAAATGAGTTGCACCATGCCTTGCATAGTGCTCTAATTGCTCGAACGTTTTCCAATACTGGATAAGAGTCACACCCCGCCAAGAAAGATGAAAACTGGCATCAATAAAGCCTAATTCAGGGTTGCGATACAATTCTTGAAGCATCGGATTCATTGCCTTGGCCACAGGCAGCCACTTATGCAGCGCCCATAATTTATTCACTCTCATCCCAATGATAAAGACAACGAAAGAACCATCCATTTGCGCCGTAAATCTGCCCGGAATTACTTTACTCATGCATTCATCGCTCCTCTTACCTATTTTCAAGCAATTGTAGATGGGTGTTATAAAAGCCCTTAATATCCTTGGAACCATATAGTTGAGCGGTCAAAAATGCTCCGTAAAACACCGTAAACAGAACCTTTACCGCTGTTTCTACCGTGAATTCTTTTCTTAGCTTTCCATCTGTATTCGCCTCAGTCATGCAACGATGAAAAAGTTTGTACATGTCAGGTGTCTGCGCGCCAACTTCCTCATGAGCAGGGAACAGTAAATGAACCTCTGCTTCACTCAATTCCGGCATGCAAGGATGCATGTTCATTTCTGCCAGAAAAGATATCAAGCTTGGCATCAATCCCGGTCTTTCCTCAGCCTCTTCCGCCACTTTATGGAGTATATGCTGGATAACCGAGAATCCACGTTTACCCTCCGCTTCGATCTCAATGATACGTTCTGTTAACCAAACACGCATAAAATAAACGAGCAAATCTTCCTTTTTTTGAAAAAATTTAAAGAAGGTGACCCGGGATATTTCTGCTTTCCGGCAAATATCGTCGAGCATCATGTCTCGAAACATCTTGTCTCCGATTAGTGACAAACTGGCTTCATACAATGCTACTTTGGTTCTAGCCTTTTTTAATTCCCTTAAGGAAAAGGATGAACGATCCATGAGTGATCTCCTGAAATAATAGTTAACTTTAGTCAATAAATTAACATTAGTTAAGTTATTTTGTCAAGATAAAGCAATTTCCCCTCTAAGAAAAGGCCTCACATCAGCTCCATCCTCGACTTTGGTTGGGGTCTCCACTCCGTCTGAGGTCGCTTTTGAAGGTGGCCACCCTGATGTTAGAATCAACTCAATAATAAAAAAGACCGAATGTGAGGGATGAACAATGGGAGCACGACGAAGTACAATTCGCGTTTGGGCATTTGGACTATTGGCTTTTTTGGCTTTGGCAATTGGAGCTTATGCATTGGTCATGTACGGAACGCCTGACCACCTCCATAAGCAGGGGTTCGTAACGGGAAAAGGCCATCTGCCCGATTTGTGGTACAACATCCTCTGGGCGCATGCCATCTCTGCTGGAGTCGCACTTGCTATAGGCTGGCTTCAGTTTATCAAGAAGCTTCGTCATCATGCACCGAACATTCACCGTTTGATCGGCTATATATATTCCACAATGATTACAATCGGGGGCTTAACCGGCCTGTACTTAGCTTTCTATTCGAATGGCGGTTGGTTCGCGCAGCTTGGCTTCGGATCGCTATCAATCCTATGGCTTTACACACTCTTCCGCAGTCTAAAAAGCATTATCGTCGATCGCGACAAGGCCGACCATGGCCGCTGGATGGTACGTAATTACGCGCTTAGTTGTGCAGCAATCACTCTCCGGATATATACCCCGCTGGCTGCGGTATTCCTAGGATTGACCGATACGAACGATACTTTTTTCGTCATCGCGTGGATTGCTTGGATTCCCAATTTGTTGCTAGCTGAGCTTATGATAGGTGAAAATAAACGTACAAACGGAAGGTCGTTGGTACGTTAGCTTGGGAATAGATCAATGCACGTTAATCGAGTAGGCTCATGATAAAGAGACACATATGCCATCACATTCGGACATACGTCCACATATCCAGTCGTCCTCACGTATATAACCGAAACAAATGAGAAGTTAACCTACACCAGCGATGGTTCATCAGTACCGGATTTTGAAATTATTTTCACGAAACCAATCTCATAAAAAGAAATAAGCAAAACCCAACCCACCTTCATCTGAGGGTGGGTTTTCTCTGCTTTACTGACGGCAACATGCAGAATAGCAAAGTCTAATCCAATTTCCGAATCAAACTCCTAATATTCGAACAAGCCATAGGCAATTATTGCCCCACTGTGTTTAAAAGCTCACCAAGGGTGTTAGGGAATTATTTCACCAAGCAGTGTAAAGATGACTAGACTTTATGTATAGTTTAGATTACATTATGTACATAATACTTAACTTGCGTAAAAGGTTAACTTTAGGAGGGATTCATATGAGAGCGATTATATGTACAAAATACGGAACTCCGGATGTTCTTCATCTCCAAGAGGTAGAAAAACCTACTCCCAAGGACAATGAAGTACGCATACGTCTACATGCGGCAATCGTAACACCATCGGACTGCGCCTTTCGAAAGGCTGACCCCTTCATTGTCAGATTAATGTATGGCCTGGGCAAACCCAAACACGCGGTACTAGGGGTTGAGTTCGCAGGGGAAATTGATGCCGTGGGCAAAGCTGCGGCTTCATTTGAGGTAGGTGACCCCGTCTATGGGATAAGTCCACATAGCTTTGGCGCTCATGCCGAGTACATGTGTCTGCCTGAAAGCAACCCCTTGTCAACCAAGCCAGTCAATATGACCTATGAAGAAGCAGCCGGAGTCTGTGATGGGGCATTAACATCATTGATTTTCCTCAGAGATACAGCACATATTCAGAGCGGACAAAAAGTCCTTATCCATGGCGCTTCTGGGTCGGTAGGCGCTTATGCGGTACAGCTTGCCAAATACTTTGGAGCAGAAGTTACCGGGGTATGCAGTACCACGAATGCATCACTAGTAAAATCCCTTGGAGCTGATCAGGTCATTGACTATACCAAGGAGGATTTCGCCAAAAATGGTCAGACCTATGACATTATTTTCGATGCGGTAGGCAAACGTTCGTTTTCACAATGTAAAAGCTCGCTAAAGCAACGAGGGGTTTATCTCTCGACGGTCCCTACACTGGGAATTATGCTTCAAATGTTATGGACTTCAAAGATCGGCAGCAAAAAAGCTAAATTCACGGCTTCGGGCTTACAGCAGAATAAAGAAAATCTAGTGTTCCTCAAAGAGCTTGTTGAGGCAGGGAAGTTAAAATCAGTCATCGATAGACGCTATTCATTGGAACAGATTGCCGAGGCTCATAGGTATGTTGAAACGGGACGCAAGAAGGGGAATGTGGTTATAACTTTCGGACAAAAATAATAACACCTAACAAGTAACGTGCATAGAAAAAAGGCTGGGGGACACCGTTTGACGGTGGTTTCCCTGCCCTTTTTTTCCAAGCTATAGCATTGCTAACGCCCTTCTCGTTCTGATCTATCGACCGATCCCTCTGCGCGACCAGATCATAACCGGGATCAGCAGCAAAGACAAGAACCCGCCAGCTAGAGAGAGGACAGCAAAGCTGGAATGGGCGACGACCATGCCCGACAACACTCCGCCCGATGCCCCCGCCAATGATACCAGGACATCCACCGTTCCTTGTGTCTTGGCGCGCGTGGCCGGGGATGTCGCATCGATGATCTGCGCAGTGCCGCTGATCAGACCAAAGTTCCAACCGAGTCCGAGCAGCGCCAGAGCAACGATGAGCCAGACCATCGAATCGGCCGGCGCCCAAGCGGCAAGCAGTCCGGCTAGCAGCAGCGTGATCCCCGATGCGTAGGACATGAACATACGCCCGACCTTGTCTACAAGAACTCCTGTTACCAAGGAAGGCAGAAACATCGCCGCGACATGAATGCCGATCACCATGCCGACCGCGCTCAATCCATGTCCGTGATGCTTCATATGGACCGGCGTCATCGTCATGATGGCGACCATCACGATCTGCGTTAAAACCATCACGGTCGTCCCGATGATGATCCCCCGATTACGGACTGCTGGCGCCAGGATATCCGCATCAACCGCCGTTTGGGATGGATTCGCTTGATGCGCTTCGGCAATAGCTTTAGAGACGATATATGGATCTGGGCGGAGAAATGTCCAGATCACCAGACCCGCAAGAATAAAAGCGACTGCACCCAGCATAAACGGGCCCGCCAGAGCAGGGGCGCCGACAGATGTCGCGAATCGCCCTGTGACCCCCACCAGGTTCGGCCCCGCAACCGCACCAAACGTCGTGAATACCATAGCTAAGCTGACGGCTCTTGCACGCTGCTTAGGCTGAGCTAAGTCAGTTCCCGCATACCGCGCCTGCAGATTAGTCGACGTGCCGGCGCCATAGATCAGCATAGAAGCGAACAAAAGCGGAAGGTTATTAACAATCGCTGCGAATACGACTCCGATCGCACCGATCCCCCCTGCAAGAAAACCTGCAGTCAGGCCTACCCGACGGCCAAGACGCCCAGAAAGCCGTCCGACAAGCAGTGCCGACGAAGCCGCGCCCAGCGTCAATAGAGCCGAAGGAATCCCAGCTAAACTATCCGTCCCGAGCATATCCTGAGCAAGCAGCGCTCCGACCGTGACGCCGGCCGCAAGTCCCGCTCCGCCAAATAGTTGGGCGATGATCACGATCATTAGCGATCTCCGATAGAGCTGCTGCTGTCTCTCTGGAGAATGAATGAACTCTTTAATCAATTCGTTTCCTTCAGCCATTCATACTCTCCCCCCTCCAACCGATATGCCATGATCCCCTCCTGCTGCAACTTGGCTACAGCCTGTGTCGAACAGATGCAGTAGGGGCCTCTGCAATAGACTGCAACTTCAACGAGCCCAGGCAGATTTCGAAGGTATGGTTCCAATTCCTCCATCGGTACGGAGATGGCTCCAGCGAGATGGCCAGCCTCATATTCGTCTCTCGGTCGTACATCAAGCAGGATGATCGCTCCGGCCTCTATCTTCTCCTTCGCTTCCTCCAAAGATAACGTCCTCACATCCTCATAGTGGTGTAAAAATTCCTGTTTAATCCGCGCGACGTCCGCAAGCTGACTCTCGCCAATGCGCCACATTGCAAACAAAAACGCGGCAATAGAAGGGTCAGCCAACGAATAGATGACATAGGTACCTTTCTTGCTGAACTTCACTAATCTGGCATCGAGCAAAACCTGAAGATGTCGGGATACGTTAGCCACGCTCATCTCCGTGACTTGGGCCAGCTTCTCTACCGACTTAGGCCCCTGAGCAAGTAAACTCAAGATTTCAAGCCGCTTGTCGCTGGATAGGCACTTCCCCACCCGGGCTAACTGCTGAAACAGTTCATTTTTAAACTCTTTTGCGGAATGGATTGCCTCAGGTACAGATTCCATGAACGTCCGTCCTTTCATATTCAATTTATTAATTGAATAATAGAATGCGATTGGGCTCTTCGTCAAGAAGTAATATTACATCCTGAAAGGTTCAGGGGGATATCTCGGAAACGAAGAGCATTAATCTTCACACGAACAAATAAGCGCTGAAAACGTGCTTAATCATGCAGCATAACTACTTATCCCCAACTTTATGCACATCTTATCCACAGACTGCGGTAATCATAATTTCCTATACAACCGAAAAAAGGCCGTAACAGCCCACCTTTCGGCAACCTGTCACAGCCCTCAAACCCGCGTACGACGCGGCTTCCCAGTTCTTACTCCTCGCCCTTCGCAATCGGATTATCCTCATACGAAATCCAGTCGCTCCAGCTTCCACTATAGAGCTTCACGTTCTCAAAGCCCGCTTCGCTAAGGCCCAGCACGTTCGGGCAAGCCGTCACGCCGGAGCCGCAATAGACGATGATTTCATCAGCGTCGCGCAGCGCGGCAAAGTGCTGCTCCTGCTCCGCAGCTGACAACCAGGCGCCATTCTCACCGAGAACGCCTTTCCAGAAGAAGCTGCGAGCGCCCGGGATGTGGCCGGCCACCGCATCGATCGGCTCTTCCAAGCCGAGGTAGCGGCGCTCCTCGCGCGAGTCAACGAGCACGGTGCCTGGACGACCGAGTTTGTCCTTGACCTCGTCCATGCTCGCCAACATAGCGCGATGCACCTTCGGTGAGAAGGTCCGCGGGAACACAGCGGACACTTCATCGGTAACCGGGTAGCCAGCCGCTTTCCATGCTGAATACCCTTGGTCTAAAACGTATACCTCGGAGTGACCGAGGAATTTCAACATCCACCATAGCCGTGAAGCCATGGCCCCGCCTTGATCGTCGTAAGCCACGACGGTCTTCGTACCATCGATCCCGAGGTTGCCCACGAGGATAGAGAAGGCTCCTAGATCAGGGAGCGGATGCCGGCCTCCGTGCGCCATTTTGGCACCGGAGAGGTCTTTCTCCAAGTCTACGTATACGGCTCCTGTTATATGGTCTTTCTCATAATTCTGTCTGCCTGATTCTGGTTGTCCTAGCGCAAAGCGGCAATCCGCGATCACGATGTTTGCATCGCCCAGCTGCCCAAGCAGCCAAGTTTGACTTACGATATTTTCCACAGGTTCATGCCACCTTCCCCTCAACAATCAATTAATCGCCCATCCCACTTGTCGGATTAGCAGAATATGACTGCCAATCACTGCGATCTCCACCCATTTTATCGTAAAATGCTTGGGCGCGGAAGTTATCTTTGGCCGTAGTCCACGTTAAATTCGCATAGCCATTTCTAGCCGCATACCCTTTGCAAGCAGCAAATAGCTTCGCTGCCGCACCTAGACCACGTTCAGCCTCGATGACGAATAGGTCGTTCATAATCGCTATTTTGGAAGCACGCAAGGTGCTGAAGGTAAAATATAAGGTCGCAAAGCCAACTAACGTCCCCTCTTCCGTCTCCGCTACGAATTGAATACCTTCCTTCTGCTCAAGCAGTTGGTGAATTAATCCGTTCAGCTTCTCATCCTCGGGTTGTCGATACTGATAGAAGTCCACAATATAAGCAAGCATTAACGTTTTCAACTGCGGGATATCTTGCATTACCGCTTCACGAATCGTAACTTGGGTCATTTAGGATGACCTCCTATTCCAATTAAGTCTATACACTCATTGTACCCCAAATCTTGCCTTTATGATGAAAGATACCCTTGGTTAAATATCTTCCATTTCCTTCCGATACAGGAGATAAATAATCCACCCTAAGAGTAGGCTTAACCCTGCTGCGAAGTAGAATATGGACGTTATTTTCAATGTAACCCCATAATAAGTCAATGAGAACAGTACAAATGCAAACAGAAACACATGCAGTAGGATATTCTTCTGTGGAAGCCAAGCACTTTTGGAGCTTATCTCGATTCGAACGGTAAAACCCAAACGTTTCTTAACCAGAATCAAAGCGGTTAGGTATGCCAGCGATGCGGCCACTATTTTCAAAGCACGATAAGAGGAATCAAGCCCCTCAAAATAAGCAGCAATTGAAATATGGGTAATGAGCGGCATCATGAATAGAACAACGGCCAAATAAATCGTATAGCCTAGAGAGCCGAGAAACGCTATCATGAGCGCATGCAGCTTTCGCACGCGAAATATATAGTGAATAAAAACCGCTTCCGTTACAATAATGAGCATAGGTTCCAAGCTCTCCGCCCACTGTTGGGTTAAAAACAACCTAAATAAGCAAGTAGTAACGAAGGAAGCAAGCAGCACAAGCGGCCATTTTGTTTTCACCGAGATCCGGAATAGGGTTAGTCCCAACACGAGCATAGAAAATATAGTTATTGTGCTAATGGGAATATGACTATACCAATCCATTTGAACCTCCAACCAATAGATGAAAGGATGATAACTACGAACGATAAGATACATACAAGCTTACCATGGCGCATCGTTCCCCTAACAGAAGCGAATTGCATTGAACTTTGCACTTGGAGGTATTCGTCTCCATACGATTTATACAATTGGTCTCCATGGGAGATTATGCTCCAAGAACAAGCAGAATTCGCCGACCCGCAAATTCGAGCTGAGCAGTATCGAGCTGTGGTGGATGAAGACGGCATATTATCTGGGTTCGCTCAATTCTTCCCCATTGTCGGGGTGACACGCTTAGGGCTAGGACTTCGACCGGATCTTTGCGGGAAAGGGAACGGAATCGGTACCCAATTCGTCCAAATCATTGTTCAAGAAGCTGTGCGCCGGACACCCCAGCAGGAAATTGATCTAGAAGTTCTCGTCTGGAACGAGCGTGCGATACGGACGTACGAAAGAGCTGGTTTTACGATTACAGACACGTATGAAAAGTGGACCCCCACTGGGATGGCTGACTTTCACTGCATGGTATATAACGGACCAAGCTTAATCAGGTGATCCACTACCAGTAGTAATGTCAGCAAAAGCCTGATCAAATTTAGCAGCGGATTCGAAATCCAAATCGGTTAAGCCGCCTGCATGCCAGGACGTAAGTCGCAGCGTGACCATCTTATAATCGATGGCGATCATCGGGTGATGGTTAAGAGCTTCCGAAATACGGGCGATTTCGTTCACGAAGTCTATGCCTTGCATGAATGCCGTAAATCGATATTTACGCACAATCCATTTGTGATCGTCTGTCGACCAGCCCGTCACCTCCGCAAGTTTCTGATCAATGGCTGTGTTCTCAAGCTTCACCTATCACCACTCCTCTGATTTATTCAAAATCATAGGCGACCGCACCCAATTCGCCTTCTCCCGCATACGTGCGAAGGAGGTCCAGGAACGGCTTCCCGTAGTTTCGGTATTTCACCTCGCCGACACCTTTGATTCGCAGCATGGCGGATTCCGATGTCGGACAAATCTCACTCATTTCACGCAGCGTGCTGTCCGCGAAAATAATATACGGCGGCACCTTCTCACGTGCGGCAATTTCCCGACGAAGCAGACGAAGCTGCTCGAACAAGGTGTTATCGATAGCGGCAGCCTTAACCTGCTGCTTGCGCACCTTCTGGTATACTTGCAGCTTCCCTTGAAGCACTTCTGCTGCAGGCTGCAGCAGCTTCACAACCGGATATTGACCATCCGACAGCTGCAAATACCCTTCCGAAATCAGCACGTTGATTAGATCAGAAATTTCTTTCTCCGGCAGGTCTCGCATAATGCCATGAGTTGGCAGACGATCGAAGCGATAGTCGACAATCTTCTTTGCTTTCGAGCCTTTGAGCACGGAGGCGACCATCGAGATGCCGAAGCGTTCCCCCATCCTGCGGATGCAGGAGAAAATCTTCTGAGCTTCGACGGTGATATCCACCGTATCACGATCATCTTTGCAAGAGCTGCAATTGCCGCAGGTATCTTTAATATTGGTTTCATCAAAATAGTGCAGAATGACGTTGCGCAAGCATCGTGGTGAATAGCAAAAGTCGATCATCGTCTGCAGCTTCTTGTACTCATTCGCTTTACGCTCCGGTGAGAGCTGATTCTGCTCGATTAGAAACTTCTGCGTCATAATATCCTGCGCGCTAAAAAGCAGAATGCACTCACTCGGCTCTCCATCACGACCGGCACGACCGGCCTCTTGGTAGTACGCCTCCATATTTTTCGGCATATTGTAATGAATGACATAACGGACGTTAGACTTATCGATGCCCATCCCAAAAGCGTTCGTCGCGATCATCACGCGAATATCATCATACAGAAACGCCTCCTGCATGTAGGAGCGTTCCTCATCGGTTAGACCGGCATGGTACTTCCCTGCGGCGAAGCCTTTTTTGCGCAACGTTTCATATAGCTCTTCAACATCCTTACGCGTAGCGGCATAAATAATACCAGGCTGATGCGTATGTTCCTTCACATAATTCTGAATGTAATCCCGCTTATTCTCACCGCGAAGAATCGTCAATTCCAGATTATCCCGTGAAAATCCGTTGACGAATATGCCCGCTTGATCCAAATCAAGCAGTCTCGCAATATCTGCTGTGACTTCGGCGGTAGCCGTCGCTGTGAAGGCTGCGACAATCGGACGATTGGGCAGCTCCCGAATGAACGGAGCAATCGACACATAGCTCGGGCGAAAATCATGACCCCATTGCGACACGCAGTGCGCTTCATCAATGGCCACTAGCGGAAGGTTCAGCGCAGACATGCGAGCACGAAACCGTTCCGACTCCAGCCGCTCTGGCGCGATATACAGCAGTTTATATTTGCCCTGCATGGCGCCTTGCATCCGCTGTTCCACTTCTTTAGCTTCCAGCGTACTGTTAATGAAAGTTGCCGGAACACCAAGCACTTGGAGCGCATCCACTTGGTCCTTCATCAAGGAGATCAGCGGTGAAATAACCAGCGTCACACCCTCCATGAGCATGGCAGGAACTTGATAACAGATCGATTTACCTCCGCCCGTCGGCATAATGCCTAGCGTATCTCGACCTTCAAGCAGATTCGTAATGATATTCTTCTGACCCTCGCGAAATTCCGGGTATCCATAAACTTGTTGTAAGACCTTCCTTGCTCCATCCAACATAACTTCCATACACCTTTCTATATCACACTTCTGCCTGATTCACACCAAATAGATGACGGAAACCAGCTTCTCCCCGTCATGGACCTTCAGCACGTGATTATTCGGATCATGGCGAACGGATCCCGCTCCTATGTGCATCACAGGCGCATTTCCTAATCCGTAAAAAATATCGTCAGCCAGCGTTCGCAGGCATTCTTCCTGTTCGTCCTTTTCAAGCTCCTGCCAGTCGTCCGCATTCATTTCCAACAACTCATAAAATCCATCAACCATCTCAATGCCACGTACAAAATCAGTGACAATATCCTTGTATTCTCTGCCAAATTTAATACCCATCCGCGAAGTCTCCCTTCTAAAGCATTTCGTATAGCTTCACTTTATCATATTATAGGCAGGAATGCAGGGTTAACACCTATTAACCCGATGAGAACTTATTTTCTGATGTGTAAAAAAAACCCCTTTGGCATAAACTGTGGAAATGGGCAATTTCGGAAAAAATCTGTTACTATGGAAGAAGGAATGTACCGCTCGGAGGGTAGGAAAGCACACATGCTGAAACTGCAGATTCCCAAAAATCGAATGAACTACCTAATCAAGCAAATCCCGCTTCATTTCGACGCCGTCGTTCTGGAGCAGGGCTGGGAGTATTACCATAAAGGTCGTGTGACCGAAGTCGATCTGAAAGGCTTGAACGTTCAGGCGACCGTCGCTGGCAAAAAATTACTGAGCACCATGCTGAATTTAGAAAATTTCGCCTCTAGTGAGTGCAGCTGCTCCTATGAAGGCTTTTGTAAACATATCGGTGCCACTTTCTTCAGCCTATATGCGCCCTATGGACGTCCGGAACTGCTGCTTCAACAGTTAAAACAACAAATACACACAAGGAAGAAACCCGCACGCGGGGCAACTTTGATACAAGAACGGAAAGCTGCTGCAGCTGCACAGGCCAACGTGCCTCTTGAAGAGGCTGTGCCCGTTGATTGGCATCGCTTTTTTGAAGGGAAATTCCATGGATTCTCCATTTCTCATCAGCACTCGATCGAAACCTTTTACGACTCAGCACTAGAGTCCTTGCCGGGCTATGCGGCCAATTGGAGAAATTCAACACGCGAGATCTATATGTTCCATATCGTGCTGTTCATGATGCGGAAAATAGAACAATTTTATCAAGAAACGAAAAGCTCCTACTTGTCTTATTATCACGAGAACGGCTGCAAAATTGCCGCAAAAAATTGTGAGGATAAGCTGGTTGAATTCGTGGAACGAACAGATGTGAATACCTCATTCGAGGCGGAGCCCAAACACTGGCAATCCACCATGAAAATGCTCGGAGAATTCGCTCTGCAGGGTAAGGATAGTCCGATTGATTGGCTGTTTGTCTATCGCTTCATTTGGTGGAAACTGGCGAATCAATCTGCGGCACAGAAAGAGGAAATTCAGCGTCTCGACACCCTTCTCGCGAAAAAGGACCTCTTAGCTCGGAAGAAGGATACGCTTCTGGCGGCTAGAGCGCATTTTGATATTATGCAGGGGGATACGGCAAGCGCTTTTGAGCGTCTTGGGCAGCTCACGCATCCGAGCGCGAAGGATTACTTCCTTTACCTGAACTATTATTACAATGAAAAACAGTGGAACAACATGCTTGTTTGGCTTCGCTGGCTGTTCGCATCGATTACGAATGCCAATCACGATGATTTCCGGACCTTTTGCCAATACTGGCTCGATACAACCAAGTATCTTGAATCTGATAGCGAATGGGTTCAGGTGATGGAGTCCCTGCTGCCTCGTTCCTATTACTATTACACGGCTTATTTGCTGCAAACAAAACGGTATCGGCAGTGGGTAGACTTGCAATTAGCGAACCGTATATCACCGCTGAGCTTATATGGGATGGAGCTTAAAGCGATTGAAGAGCATGATTCGGCTTTACTCCTCCCCCTCTATCACCAAGCGGCCGAACGGGCTGTTCTGGAGAAAAATAGGGCTTCTTATAAGACGGCTGTTCGACTGCTTAAGAAACTGCACGGCATCTATAAGCAATTAGGCCAGGACGACCGCTGGGAGCACTATGTCTATCGATTAGCGGATAAGTTCTCACGCTTGCGTGCTTTCCAAGAAGAGCTCAAGAAAGGAAAATGGATTCGATGATCGAAACCAGCGCGCTGACAGTTCACGTTAGCTCCATACCTAATGGTTCTTTGTTTCTATGGGGGACCCGCGAGAACGGCGGCATTTGGGATGCTCTTGATTTGAAAAATATGCTGTTTGCCTGGCATCGCGCCTCTTTTTTCGGCACGTTCATGGAGCCCAGCGAGTGGCAAAATCGGGAGGGCATTGAGCTGCTGCCGCTCGATGCGCTCGATTATTTCAGCGATCCGCAGCCTGTGCAGCATCTACAGCTTAGCTGGCACAAGGACTGTGCGGATTTGATGCGTCTTGCTCCGGCTGTTCGAGAGGCTTTGGCGTCCGGTCGTTTCATGCCGGATTATGAAAAGTGGAAAGCCGGCGAGATTGGTTGGAAGCTGCAGCTTCCAGAAGAACTGCAAGCCTTGGAATCCCCAGCCGTTTCACGCTGGATTCATGCGCTGATTCCCGAGTGGGTAGACGCCGACGGCCTCATGAAAGACAATCTGCGCAAGCTCGAAGCGGCGCATCCGTTGATGCGCCGCGGTGAGATCGGCGCGGATCTATGGCTCGACGAGGAAGATTGGCTCGTCGCTATTGGTTGGCGCCAAGACCGGTCGCCGATGCGTACCTGTCTGCAGCTCGTGGAGCCGGACCTGGCGCATGGCGCGGGCTGGCAGCTGCGCGTGCTGCTGCAGGACCGGCTTGCGCCGGAGGTGCTGCGCACGGTGACGCCCAGCGGCGAGCCGGTCGTGGGTGAGCTGCCGCTGCCGGAGGCGTGGCTGCCAGAGCTTGGCCGCGTAGAGCGTGACGCGGCGAAGTGGGTACGCATCCTGCCGTGGCTGGATGCGGGTGAGGGTGCTGGGCTCCGTCAGACGTTGACGGAGGAAGAGGCTTGGCGCTTCCTCGCAGAGGGAAGCGTGCGGCTTGTTGAGGCAGGAACGAGTGTGTTCCTGCCGGCCTGGTGGGAGCGCATCCGCAAGATGAAGCCGAAGCTGCGCGCGAAGATCAAGTCTTCCGTCGGTTCTGGGCGGGAGACGATGTTCGGGCTGACCCAGCTGATGCAGTTCGACTGGAAGCTGGCTGTTGGGGATCTGGAGCTGACGGAAGAGGAATTCCGGCAGCTTCTGGAGGAGAAGCGCAAGCTGATCCAGATTCGCGGCAACTGGATTCAGCTCGACCCGCTGTTCATGGCGCAGGTCGAGCAGATTATGAAGCAGGTGCAGAAGAAGCAGGGCCTCTCCTTCCGCGATGTGCTGGAGCTTCACTTCGCGGGCGATGCCGGCGGGCTATTGCCGGCTGAGGATGACCCAGATAGCGTGCGCTACATCGAGATGGAGGTAGAGCTGAACGAACAGCTACGCCACATGGTCGATCAACTCACGCAGGCGGAGTCGATTCCGACGATACAGCCTCCGCCCAGCTTTCAAGGATCTTTGCGCCACTATCAAGTCGACGGTATCTCTTGGCTGTTGTTCCTGCGCCGTTTCGGCCTAGGCGGCTGTTTGGCCGATGACATGGGGCTCGGGAAAACGATCCAGTGGATCACGTATCTGCTCACCGTCAAAGAGAACGAGCAGCCCGAAACGCCTTCCCTCCTGGTATGCCCGACGTCCGTACTTGGGAACTGGCAGATGGAGCTTAAGCGTTTTGCGCCGTCACTGAAGGTTCATCTTCACTATGGTCCTCAACGTTTAAAGGGACCTGCTTTTAAAGAAGAAGTCGTGGGCAAGGTCGATTTAGTTTTGACATCTTATACGCTTTCCCATCTGGATGAGGTTGAGCTAGGCTCTATTGCTTGGAACTCCATCTGTTTGGACGAAGCCCAAAATATAAAAAATGCTTACACGAAGCAAGCTTCCGCGATTCGCCGACTCGATGGTTACCATCGCATTGCGTTAACGGGAACACCGATTGAGAATCGGCTTACGGAGCTGTGGTCGATCTTTGATTTTGCGAACCCAGGCTATCTCGGCACGGTGCGTGAATTCACACACCGCTATGTGAATGCCATCGAGAAGACGCGCGATAGTGAGACGATCGGCAAGGTGCAGAAGCTGATCCGCCCTTTCCTGCTGCGCCGCGAGAAGAAAGATCCCGCGATTCAGCTGGATCTGCCGGAGAAGAACGAGTCGAAGACGTTCATTTCGCTTACTGCCGAGCAAGGCTCGCTGTATGAGAACTACATCCAAGACATGTTCGATCGTCTGGATAAGCTCTCCGCCATGGAGCGGCGTGGTCTCATTCTCGCCGCTTTGACGAAGCTGAAGCAGGTGTGTAATCACCCTGCTTTGCTGCTCAAAGAAGGCATCCACGCGCCGTGGAGCGGACGCTCCAACAAGCTGGAGCGCCTGCTCGAGATGGTGCAGGAGCTGCGCCAAGAGGGCGACAAATGCTTGATTTTTACGCAGTTTGTGGAGACAGGCAACCTGCTCCAGCATGTGCTGCAGCAGGAGCTTGGCGAGAAAGTGTTGTTCCTGCACGGCGGAACACCGAAAAATGGGCGCGATGAGATGATCGCGCACTTCCAAGACATTAGCCAGCCGGCTAGCGAGCAGCGAAATGTGTTCATTCTTTCGCTGAAGGCCGGCGGCATCGGGCTCAACCTGACGGCGGCGAATCATGTGTTCCACTACGATCGCTGGTGGAACCCCGCCGTCGAGAATCAAGCGACGGATCGCGCCTTCCGTATCGGCCAGACGCGCCATGTGCAGGTGCACAAGTTCGTGACGCTGGGCACGCTTGAGGAGCGCATCGATGAGATGATCGAGCGCAAGCTCGGCCTCAGCCAACAGATCGTTGGCTCCGGTGAGAACTGGATCACCGAGCTGTCGACCGACGAGCTGCGCGATCTGTTCTCGCTGCGCCGCGAGTGGGTGGAGGCTTAGGGGTTTTGAGTTTTGAGTTTTGAGTTTTGGGCTCTGAGGCTTGGAGTTCAATCCTGGGCTTAAGCTTCTGGCTTCGAGCTTGGACCTGAGTTCAGGTTTAGTCATGCGACTGCTTCCTCATATACGTTTATTAGAATCCTGCATAGTTTTGTGCAGGATTTCTTTTTTAGCATTTATTCGACTCGAATGAATGAATTTAACCACCAATTACCAAAGCTACTCCGCCTACTTTAATTCAAATTGTGCATCTCTTTGAACAGATAACTCTCATCTTCAAGAGTTTTGCTGCAAAACTACAGAAAATTCGACTCATACCGCCCATTTTGAGTCAAAACGCAGATATTTGATGCACAAAATGCATCTTCTCATTCAAAAATGGAGATTCCCCCTTCATTTGATGTACTTTTTGCATCCAGTTGTTTCTACTCGCATCCCTTTGCCGCCAAATCAGCGATATTAGCTAGTTGTCGGAGTTTTAGATTACTTGGAGTAGCTAGTTCTTTGGGTTAGAGTCTGCGGGTTGGGTTGGGTTGGGTTGGGTTGGGTTGGGTTGGGTTGGGTTGGGTTGGGTTGGGTTCAGCTTCGAGTTTGAGTTTGGTTCGGGTTCGGGTCCACACCCAGATCCGAGTCTAGCATCTGGCTCTGACGCTGAGTCTGTTCTCAGTTGGCTGATGGTTCAGATCTTCCCCGAAACGCAAAAAAGGCCACCCGAGGTAACCTCTCACCAAACACTCGCATTCTCACACTATCTTCTTACGAACTCGCTTCACGTACTTATTCATACTCACTATCTTACACGCACTATCTCATACGCGCTCTCTGCCACACACTCTCTCTATCTGTCTATCTATCTTTCTATCTATCTATCTCCTTCTCTATTTCCCTCTATTTCTCTCGCAATCTCTCAAATCAAATCATCAAATCTCCAAACAAATAAAAACCCTCTCCCAATGCACAGGAATAAGTCTGAATCTCATGCGAGGTGTCTAAGTCTGTGTATGCTTGGGATAGGATCCCTTGCTTTTGCAGGTTCATCATCATGATGTTGGAGATGAAATAGGGTCTCCATGTCCAGTTTGCCCCGCGATAGCTCTCATCTTTGGTCCATGCTTCGTCTTTGCGGCTGTAGTTGGACGAGATTTGGCAGCCGTCCTCGCGACATATGTACATACGTATACAATTTTCTGACACGTTGCTAATGATATTTTCGATGACACGATCTGCATCTTCAGCGGTTGATATACAGACGGAAGAATGGATAAGTAAAACTAGGCTTTGATGAATGGTCAAAAGGCGGCTATAGCGCCCAAGTTCATCTTGACCAAAGAGTTTCATTTCTTCTTTTAGCATAGTTTTGAAGGCATCCTTGCGCTGCAACTGCGGTTCAGCTTTAGAGAAGAGATAGCCTTGGACATACCTTGCTCCGATTTGAAGAGCACTGCGTAATTCTTGCTTCGTTTCTATTCCTTCGACGAGCAGGGAGGCACCCATTTGAGCCGCTAGAATGGAAAAGGATTGCATCAGCGCCTTGTAGCCGGCGTGGGTGGCGCTTTTTTTTAAAATATTAAGATCGATTTTCAATATCTTTGGTTGCAGACTGGCGATTCGGTCGAAGTTGCTAAATCCGCTGCCCACATCGTCAATGGCAATTGTACAGCCGAATTCTCGATATAATTCTACAATTTGTGTCAGCTCATGAAGCTTCCCTGTGAATTCCTCTTCGGTTATTTCGATCACGATACGTGCTGGATTTATTTGGTATTTCCTTAATAGCTCGATTGTTGGCAGCACGCCTGTGCGCTTATAGGTTTGATAGATCCATGAAGGTTTTAAGTTGATGAATAAGGAACTTTCATCTTGAGCCGAAACTAGCTGTTCGATCGCCCGCTCTCTCAAATGCCGATCAATATGAAGCTGCATGTCTTCGGGAATGTCAGGATTTTTGAAAAAAGACCCCAAACTTTCGACACTACCCTCCCGAATTCGTCTTCCCAGTGTTTCGTAGCCGATGATTTCTTGGCTCTGAAGTGAAAGTATCGGTTGGAAGAATGGACGTACTTCGTGTAGTGGCGGAATCCTGCTGTCTTTTACCTGCACTGTGCGCCCTCCTCAAGCAAACTTCGATGATCTTAACATTTAACATCAATCGTGTAATGAATCATATTTTAAACGACATTCCCCTATCTTGCAATGCATTGATGGAAGAAAACATAACATGATCGTTTTTAAAAGGAATCTGTTGCGTTATGTCGAATTTTTAGTACATCCTTTCATCCTATTAGAATCTAGGTGACCGTTTGCTATGAAGTCATTCACGAGATCTCGGATCTCCATGCTATACGTTATTTTAATCGTCGTTTTACTCGTATTTGTGAGTGTATCCAACTTTATCGCTTCTCGTAATATGGATAATGAAAGCGATGCGATCGTGCACGATTCCATTCCCATTTCTAACACAACGAACAGCTTGCTTAAAGATTTAATTAATCAAGAAACGGGTATCCGCGGATTTGAATTATCGGGCAATGAACAATATCTGGAGCCCTATACGTCGGGTAAAAAGCAGCTGGAGGATGATCTGAACACGATCCGCAAGTACGATAAGAAGTACCCCACTTTGCAGCTTATTATGGACACGCAAGCCATACCAGCCATTAATAATTTGCAGAAGTACTTCGACACGCAATTGGAGTTGGTCCGTGCTGGTAAAACGGAAGAATCGAAAGCTCGTATAGCGTCCGGTAAAACGATGATGGATCGCTACCGAGTTGTTCATATGAGCATCGAGAAGACCATAGAGCAAATCACGTCAGATGCCTATACAGCTTCCCTCAATGCCGGTAAAACCTCCCGTACGATTACAATGGTCGGCAGTATTATTGCCTTAATTGCAGGCGGTCTGTCTATTTTCATTTCTTACCGAGCCTATCATGCTGAAGAAGAGATTCGTAGAAGCGAGGAAACGTACCGCTACATGGCGGAAAGCTTGGAGACCCAGAATGAAGAGATTATGGCCCAGCAGGAAGAGCAGCAGATTACGCTCGCGAAGCTATCCGAACGAGAAAGGGATTTGGAACTCATCTCATCCTATCAGGAAAAGCTTACAGGTTATGTGAAGTTGAAAGATTTCTTGAAACATACGCTGCCTGCACTGCTCAATTCGTTGTCTCAGGATGCCGCTTTGGTCGTCATGGAACGTCACGCAGAGAACTCTCCTTCTTATGAAGTCATTCATTCCATTGGTTATCCGAAAGAACATATTAATTTGCATCAGAGAGAGCTTTTTGGACCTGCTAGACGTGTTTTCGATGAAGGGATACCTATTGTTCATACTCGAGATGTATTAGGTCATGAACAAGGTGTCCACGGCGGAATGACACGAGCTGTCGATCAATATGTCCCTCTCATGGACGATAAACAGAAGGTCATTGGCTTCTTGCTGTTAACAAGCTATCAAAGCTCCCTCTTTCAAGAAAATAACCAACGATTGACCAAAGGATTAGTTCGTCAGTTCGGACTCGCCTTCTACGCGCAGGTTATGAACGACGAGAGGCTTAAGCAAGCGGCCAGCTTAGCAGAGCTGAATGATCAATTGGTAACAGAGAAGCAGTTCATTGAAGCGCAGCGCGATCTGATTCAAAATATTTTGGAATCCGCACATGAGGGCATGATGATGTGTGATTCGCAAGGTACCATCCTTTTCTCCAATCATCGAATGAACCGGTATTTCAGTTTAAATGAACGTATAGGTGAGAACCTGGTTGATAGCAGTCACGAAGTAGCTGCCGATTCTCCGAGCTTTATAGGCGTCGCTTCCTCCATTGAAGCGTTGATTGATGGCTCTTTGTCAAATCTAACCCAACGTTTTAGCTTCGAAATCGAGGATCAGATCCAGCATGCGGAGCTGTATGCGACCGTAGTCAGTGAAGATACCGAACAACAAGGCTACTTATTCGTATTCCGTGATCGCACCGAAGAAGAACGTATTGATGAAATGAAGAATGAATTCATTAGTATTGTTTCTCACGAGTTGCGAACTCCTCTTGCCAGCGTGCTTGGTTTTATAGAGATCTTGCTGCATCGGGATCTTTCACAAGAGAAACAAAAGAAATACATGGAAACTATTTATAAAGAAGCGCATCGCTTATCGAATTTAATTAACGATTTCCTTGATTTGCAGCGGATGGAGTCAGGTCGACAGCTTTATCATTTCTCTCCTGTCAATCTGCTGCCTACCTTGCAAGAGATCGCCGAGCAGTGGCAGGACAAACATAGCCATCGTATTCACATTCATCAGCAAGAACCAGAACTATATGTGAGAGCCGATGCAGATCGTATTCGTCAAGTCTTCGACAACCTGATCAGCAATGCGATTAAGTACTCGCCAGAAGCCGATCACATTGATATCCACTTAACTGTCGATCAAGGTAAAATCACCATAGCGATTCAAGATTACGGTCTCGGTATCCCAGAGGAAGCTCGTGACCAAATGTTCTCCAAATTCTTTCGTGTCGATAACTCGGACAGACGTCAAATCGGCGGTACCGGCTTAGGTCTCGCTATTGTGAAAGAGATTGTTGAAGGACATGGCGGACATATCTCCTACACATCCGAAATGGGGCAAGGTACGATATTCCGAATTGAGTTCGATCTATACGAGATTTCAAATATGGATGGTCAAATTGTTATTTTCGAAGATGACGATAATCTAGCCAAATTAATTCAAGTTGCGCTGAACAAGTTGGGTCTCCCCTCCATGCAGCTTCGTTCGGCCGAAGAGGGCATGATCGCGCTTAATCGCTGTAAAGGCGAGGGACCGGTACTGTTCATCGTCGATATTCATCTGGAGGGCGCCAAGACCGGTTGGGATTTCATCGCTGAATTATACCGTCATCCAGTGCACTATCAGACGCCCGTTATCGTTTCAACAGCACTCGATCCGCCACATGACTATCATGAGAAAGAGATTGAGAAATATCTTAAAAAGCCGTTCACAATGGAACGTCTCGTTCAAGTGGCGAAGCGTCTACTCGATAATAAGCAAAGTAATGCGTACGTCTTCCCTGCCCAAAATAAAGAGAAGCTCTCGACCACCCTTCAACGCAACGGCATCGACGTGCTTGAAATGAAAGAGAGCATGGATATGATCGAGGTCGAAATCAAAAAGCCGCAATCGGATGCATAACGCATCTTAGAGAACCCTCGATTAGGCATTCCATGCAACCATAGTAACTTACTCCCTCTCCTTCCAATTTAATTAGAGGGAGAGTTTTTTTATTTGTAAAGACAGAGGGATTTCCCGGCCTTGTAGCCAATATACTAGAGACATACCAATTGACGAGAAGGAAAGGTGTGACCCTATTGGCAAAGCTTGAATCCGCTCCCAACAAGGTGCAAGCACGTAAAGTCTGGACCCTGTTCTTCTCCTTACCGATATTCGCTTGGGCGATGTACGATTTCGCGAATACGATTTTTTCCTCCAATATCGTGACTGTGTTTTATCCATTTTATTTAAAAGAAACGTTAGGCAAAAGCGAGGAATTGAATCAGATTGCCAGTACTTTCATTACTTACTCCAATGCGATATCCAGCTTTTTCCTCGTGTTGTTGTCCCCCTTATTCGGGGTATGGATTGACCGGACGGGTAAAAAGAAGGCTTACCTCGTCCCCTTCACACTTATTGCTATCGTGGCAACTCTGCTCATGGGCGCTTCGGCCCTTTGGCACACAGACCAGTCGTGGATGGGACTCAACACCTCCTTACTTGGCGTAATTTTCTTTTTTATGGTCGCCAAATTCTTTTACAATTCAAGCTTAATCTTCTACGATTCAATGATTTCGGATCTGGGTAATGCTCGTGAAATTCCCGTCATTTCCGGCGTTGGCGTAGCGGTTGGTTATGTCGGCACATTAGTTGGACTTGTCGTGTTCCCATTGATCAATGGCAATCATTTTGAAAATACGTTCATCCCTAGTGCGCTTATGTTCCTGATCTTCTCTTTACCTATTATGTTTTTTTACAAAGAGAAGCCCCAGAAGCCCGTCAGTGAGAAAAAGTCGCTCCTCAGCGGGTACCGTGAGATTTGGGATACGTTCAAAGAAGCAAGAAAGTACCGAGCTGCCTTCTTGTTCATGATCGCCTACTTCTTCTTTAACGATGCGATTGCCACGGCCATTGCCGTGATGGCCATTTATGCGAATACCGTTATGGGTTTCACCACAGGGCAATTCATCCTGCTCTACCTCGTTTCAACGGTATCGAGCATCATCGGTTCGTTCCTTTTCGGCTATGTGACCAGAAGTATCGGCCCCAAAAGAGCCGTGACCATCGTCGCCTTCATCCTTATTATTGCGATCTCCTTAGCGGCATTTGCAACTAGTCAGAGCGTATTCTGGGTTGCCGGCAGCTTGTATGGCGTATCGATGGGCGCAATGTGGGTCACATCCCGGACACTGATTGTTGAGCTAACGCCGGAAGAGAAACGCGGTCAATTCTTCGGATTGTTCGCCTTCTCGGGAAAAGTATCCTCAATCGTCGGTCCCGCTCTTTATGGATCAATTACCTGGGCGCTAGCGTCATCTGGCAACCTAGCTAGCCGCGTAGCCTTAGGCTCTCTCTTGATTCTTGTCGTGATTGGTCTGCTGGTTCATATGCGTGTGCCGCAGAAATTGCATTCCTCCTCTTGATTCGTGTACAATAACTTTTAATTATAGACGAAAGGTGTGTGAGGCGTATGAAGGGTCCAGTTGATATTAGAAACGTGGTCTTTTCCTATTTCTCATTCATGGAACACTAAAGCATTCATTGCTTTAGTGTTTTTTTATGGGGAAAAGTAGCGACTTGGTACAGGGTGTACTTATTGCGAAAGCTCTATGATACAGATTTTCTCATCTGGGAGGAGAGATGGATATGCGGTACAAGAGGGTCCTAATTAAACTTAGTGGCGGGGCTGTAGCTGGAGATAGTGAGTTTGGCTTCGATCCAACGCAGCTTAATCACATTGCCAATGAGATTATGACCGTTGTTAATCTAGGTGTGGAAGTGTGCATCGTGATAGGCGGAGGCAATATTTTTCGCGGGAATATGGGCGAGAGCTGGGGAATCGAGAAGGCAGAGGCTGATAATATCGGGACGCTGGCTACCGTCATCAACAGCTTGATGCTGCGCGGTGTTCTCAAAGCGAAGAGCGAAGCTGAAGTGCGCGTCATGACAGCCATTCCGCTCTCTTCTGTGGCGGAGCCTTTTATCCGGCTGAGAGCCATTCATCACTTGGAAAAAGGGTACATCGTTATCTTCGCAGGCGGCAATGGACAGCCTTTCGTCACCACCGACTATCCATCGGTCCAAAGAGCCATAGAAGTCAACTGTGAGGCGATTCTCGTCGCGAAGCAGGGGGTTGACGGTGTTTTCGATAAAGATCCGAAGCACCATAAGGAAGCTCTTCAGTACAAATCACTCCATTATAACGACGTTATCCAAAATGATCTCAAGGTCATGGATCAGTCCGCCTTCATTCTAGCGCGTGATTATCAAATCCCCATGCACGTTTTCAACTTTGATAAGCCTGGCTCTATGAAAGAGATTTGTGAAGGCCAGAATACTGGTACGATCATCAGCGGTTCATCCGAACTCATTTTTCATTAGAAAACAAATTGATCATTATACTCCAGAATTCGATTTTAGAGTCATTCAGCAGCTTAGTAAAGGTAGATCGGCTATCGTGGGGGTAGCAATGTTGTAATTTTTGCAACATCATTCAGCTGAGAAAATGGATTCCCCCGCGACTCCACTATTTCAAATGTGTAATTTATTCATTGAATATAAACGCAAAAAGACCCGAGAGAGGTCACTTTTTTCAAAGTGTCCTTCTTTCGAGTGCTTCTTTCGGTCCCTCTCTCGGATCCTTTTTTCGGGCTACAGTACATGGCTGCCGCTCTATCCGTTTGGGGGACGTTTTAGCTAAGTAAAAGTACGTAATAGTCATTCGCATTCTTCGTTTTAAAGCCGCATGATTCGTATAAGCCTAGCGCTTTCTCGTTCTGGGCAGAGACTTCAAGCTTAATGAAACTAGCACGATCCTGTTGCTTTAATTCCGTAATCGTTTGGCTCAGAATTCGCCGCCCATAACCTTTGGCCCGAAACTCCGGCACTACACAAAAGCCATAAATAAATCCACTCGCATCCGCTTCAACCATGGCCCCAATCTTCCCAATAGGCTCTCTCTGCTCGCCAAGCTCAGCTATCCACGTCCGCTCTTTATCGCCGGTAATGGTTTGGGTAACATACTCTCTTGTGTCGCTCTCCGACATGCCGAACCCTGTCATATTGAGCTTAACCAGCAGTTCCGTATCCTGTGCATCCGCCAAACGAATGGCAATACGATCAGCTAAATCTAAAGCTTGCGGAGTCAATTCCGCTTGCTCTTGTAGCTCCATGACATATTCAGAAAAACTGTATGTTGCACCCAGATTCGTTAGGAAAGCTTTGCCGCTCTCCGACCCGCGCTCATTAATAAAAATCAGCTTCGGAACTTCCCTTCGCCGACACTCGGCTATCGCATGTTGAACCAATTGATTAAAAATACCTTGGCGCCGCGCCTCAGGATGCACCATCCCGCTAATCTCTACTTCCGTAGACATAAAGCAATATATGGCCAAAAAACCGACAATTCGGTCATTTTGGTAAAATAGAAAGTCATTCGTCACGCCAGACGGACGGTCCGATAGTGTGCTCCAATTCAGTTTAATCTCAATATGATCATGGCTATTACAAACCTCCCAAAGCTTCCGAACTTCCTCCAGCTCTTGCGGTGACAGCCCTGCTCTTGGTAATATGCCTTGTTTCAAAATGTTATCCTCCATCATTCTAATAATCTTACCTGAAGTCAATTATACATGTCTCAACAATGGCGTGGTAAGCTAATAAATAATTTTACATAAATTTTCGTGGTCATTGAACGATGCAGTGGAGTTGTTCGTACTATCTATGAATTCAGGCAGAGAGGATGTTCATTCACTTGGAAGAGCACGAATTAATTCGTCAGGCTATACAGGGAGACAAAACTGCTCTGTCCCAGCTGCTGCAGCAGCACTATGCTTTTGTTTACAAGTATCTGCTGAAAATAACGCTTAATCCACCGTTGGCTGAGGATATTACGCAAGAAACCATGATCCGATGTATCGAAAAAATAAAGCTGTACAACGGGAAGTCCAAATTCTCATCTTGGCTCATAACCATCGCCACTCACTTGTTCATTGATCAAGGAAGACGGCGCAAACGCGAGCAGCATTGGCAGGAGCAAGAACAGCAGCAATCCTTACGTCAGATGCAGTGGCAGGCCGGGCATCAACATGAGGCTTGGCCTGATGTGCTGAATGCCCTGGCAGAGCTGCCCCAGGAGAGCCGCATCCCGGTTATTCTCAAGCATTACTATAGCTATACGTATGAGGAAATTGGGCAGATGCTCTCCATTGCGGAGGGTACTGCGAAATCGAGAGTGCATCATGGAATAAAGCAATTACGAAAGGAGCTGGCGTAGATGGAATCGGAAGATCCGAAGAAAAGAGAAGACGGGAACAAGAACCAGGATGATGACCAACGCTATAAATGCAGTGACGTCTATCGAGGACTAGAGGGTACGGATGAAATGACGGAACAACAGCTGCAAGAGGGGCTTCAACGGCTCGAAGAGCTCTTTCCGGCTTTCACGCCAAGCCCCTCTTGGTTCGATCAGCAAATCGTTGAAACGCAAAACAAACAGCGTTCAAAGCTCTGGAGAGACTTGCTCCTATTGTGGATAGCCGCCCTGCTGCTGCTCTCGCTCTTATATGCAATGATGAATGCGCAGCCTGTTGTTTTCATCACTTTTCAAGTTCTCGCTGTTGTAGCGCCGCTGGTCTGGCTACTCGTTCGCAAACAGGAGGAACACCATTATGAATGATCCAAAATGGGATCAACTGCCCCTCTGGGCATGGATCGCTATTCCACTTCTTTTACTCGCGCAAAGCACATGGCTGTTCATGGATGCACGCAAACGCAGCGCGAAATACCCATGGTTCTGGGGGATCTGGGGGATTATTCAAGTACCGTTCCCCTTCATCGTCTACCTATTCGCTGTTCGTAAAATACACCGTATCTGGTCACGTAAAAAATAATCGTGCGAGGATGTGTACATCAGATGTCCATGATGTCGGGCGGTTTGAGTCAAATGGATCAAGCTGGCCTCCTGACGTCATTATCAGGTAAAATTTCACAAAAAGTTCATGAAGTGACGTCATAGTGGCAAGGAAACCGATGGCAAAAAATTCACACTTATCTTACAATTAGGACTATAGTCATAGACCTGAGGAGGGGTAAGATGTCGAAAAATAAAAAAATATGGCGAGTAACCATACGTAAAAAACTAATGTTGGTTTCCCTGCTTCTACTGTTAACGCCCATATTAGTGTTGGGTGCCATTACTTATAATGTTTCAACCAAGGAATCCGACAAATTAATTCAAAGCAATTTGAAAAATTCGGTCAAGATGGCTTTGGAGCTGACGGCGGCTTTTGAAAAAGCTTCGAAGCAGGGAACGATGTCGAAAGAAGATGCTCAAGAAAGAGTGAAGGAAATATTGCTTGGAGCAAAGAAGGATGGAAAGCGTTCGATTAATGCTAACATTAATCTCGGTGCCAACGGTTACTTCTTCATTCTGAATGCGAACGGCGACTTGCTGGCACATCCATCTTTGGAAGGTCAAAACATCATAGATAAACAGACGAAAGACGGTTTTTATTACATCAAGGATATGATTCAAAAAGGAAAGAGCGGCGGAGATTTCACCATCTATAACTGGCCGCTTCCCAACTCTACAAAAGAAGGAAAAAAAATTGCGTATGTTGAGTCCACGAACTCGGATTGGGGTTGGATTATTTCGGCAGGCTCCTATATGCAGGATTACAATGCGGGACAAGTTCATATTTTGAACACGATCCTCATTACATTAATTTGCTGCTGGGTAATTGGAGGCGTGGTGATGACGTTGTTTGCCTTCCATATTTCCAGACCAATTAAGCAGCTTGCCCTTCAGGCAGAACAGTTTGCTATGGGAGATCTTCGTTCAGCCCAGTTAAAAATTAGCAATAACGACGAAATTGGTGAACTCGCGGTTTCTTTTCAATTGATGCACAACCATTTACGCCAAATTGTTTCTGGGCTCTTATCCAATTCAGATAAGTTAACGGACTCTACTCATGAACTAAACCAGTCCATTGGGGAAACGACAACAGCGAGTAATCAAATTTCGACCTCTATCGAAGATATGGTCATAAGCAACGAAACGCAGGCACGCAGTGTCAATGAAAGCTCGACAGCGATGGAAGAAATGGCTGTTGGCATTCAGCGGATCGCGACAACCTCGTCTGCCGCCTATGAAGCATCAGAGATGACGCTGAAGGAAGCGGAGCAAGGTAACCACCTGATTAACGAGACAACCTTGCAGATGAATGCTGTAAGTCTTACAGTGGGCGATCTTGCGAAGATTGTTGAGAAACTTACGGAACGTTCTCAGCATATCGGAGACATCGTCCAGGTGATCACGGATATTTCCACTCAAACCAATCTACTCGCTTTGAACGCATCCATTGAAGCTGCGCGCGCTGGTGATGAAGGTAAAGGATTTGCCGTCGTAGCCGGCGAGGTGAAAAAACTGGCTGAGCGTTCTTCCGCATCTGCCGCTGAAATTGCCGTGTTGATTGAAGACATCCAATTGGATATGAAGCAAGCTGGCGAGGCAATGGAAAAAGGCGAGCAAGAGGTTTCTGCGGGTGTGAATGCAATCCAGCATACGGGTCAAGCTTTTGTTCGTATTCTCGACGCAACGCGGAGCGTTGTGAATCAAGTACAGGAAGCTTCGGCAGCAGCCGAAGAGATGTCTGCCAGCTCGCAGGAAATCGCCGCTTCCTTGCAGGAAATCGAACGAATGGCGAACCAGACCAATGATTTGGCGCATTTGATTTCCTCCGCTACGGAAGAGCAGCTTGCATCGATGGAGGAGCTGACATCTTCATCGGAATCGTTGGAAATCATGTCCTCAGAGATGCAGTTCATGGCTCATCGATTTAAATTGTAAGGCGCAACGATAAGTTTCAACCCTTCAAATGGAAAGGACCGGCAGCAAGGTGCCGGTCCTTTTCTTCAAAGCGTCAGCCGAGCATATTCATCAGGAGTTTGGCCGATAATGGACTTGAAGTCCTTGATAAAATGCGACTGGTCATGATAACCGAGATCCATGGAAAGCTTGGACCAATTATGCCTCCGGCTTAAATCCGTCGTCTCCGCTGCGTTCTGGATTCGAGCCAGCTTGATCACCCATTTGGGGCTAACTCCGACGTAGTGGTCGAACAGACGCTGCAGCGTTCTTTTATTCACATTGAAGTCATCGCAGAGGGTATCGACTTTGGTGAGATCAGGCTTCTGATTGATATGATCGATGATCTGATTAATAAAAACGACCTGTTCATCCTGTTCGGGAAGCTTGGGCCGGATCAGCTGCTCAATATGCTTGACCATAAGGCAATCTTCTTCCTGACCAAAAATAGTCGTCTCAAGTTGACGTGGATCTATGTCAAAAAAGCTCTGGACACTCATTGGATTGTTCAACAAACCGGAAATCGGCTGCTTCAAAAAAGGGTAAAAACCGCCAGGTTTGAATTTGACGCCGAACACGCATCCTTGGCCTTGCAGATAATGCCCATATTTCTCTTTCCCCGGACCATATATGGCCGTTCGACCCGGTTCAACGAGAAGATTGACACAGGGATTCGGGATAACATGCTGCAAATAAGGATCTTGGTTCGTTAAATCCCACCTAACTATCCAGTAATGTCGAATGAAATAGGCCAGATCTTCGGAGGGGTCCAGCCTTGAAAGCTGGAATTTCTGCTCGCCTTGCTGCAGATTCATAATGCCTAGGCTGGGCTTGGAGGCTTTGGGAATCACTGCGCTCACTCCTTGTCGCGTTTTTACAATACAGAGGTTGTACAATCATCTATATTTAATCATAACACATACCAAAGGAGTGGAAGTATATGGAACTCAAATACGAATTTTACATTGGAGCAGGACTTAAGGAAGTGTGGGATATTCTCGTGACTCCGGAGGGGACGCGTAAGATTCTTTTTGGCAGTGTGCTCCAGTCTACTTTTGAGATTGGATCCGATTATGCATACGTGGGGCCTGGTAATGACGGTGAGGAAACCGTTCATGTATACGGTAAGATTTTAGCTTACGAACCGGAAAAGCTCATCAGTTGCACCGAACATGCCGGTCCATCATATAACCCGAATCATGCGGACTTTGAATCTAGAATGACGCTGTCCCTTGAGACGGTTGGGAGCTGTACAAAACTAACGTTGGTCAATGATAATTGGACGCCTAACCACCCAAGCTTCGAAACTACCAAGGCTAGTTGGTGGATGATTCTGAGCAATATCAAGACACTTGCGGAGACTGGAAAGACGTTGGATTTTGGTTGGTAGGGACAAGCTGTTCCAAAAGGGTTATAGACCTTGACTTCCGCTAATAGGGAGATCCTTTTAGGGCAGGGTTGTTTTTAACGGAACGATATGCCGCTAAAGTGCATGAAATGATCAAAAATTGAATTTGCGGAACGAGAGAGCGCTATTCGATGAAATTTATGCGATTCAAAGCCAAAAACAACGGATTAGCGTCTCTACGTTCCTCTTTTGCTTGATTTAGAGCATAATTCACGTAAATAGAGTCTCTACGTTCCCCACCTCTGTTAGCAATGTTATTATAACGTACGCTTCATTGGAAGCTGCCATGGCAGAAGCTCTAGAGTCTCCTCCGCCCCTTACTAAAGAGGTTTAAGCGCCAACGTCGCTTTCCCCTCAAGCCCCTCAACCATGTCATGCCACGCCTTCGGCTTATTCGCCAAAACGGAATAATAGCGTTTCAAGAACTTCACCACGATCCCTGCGTCTAGCTCCACTTGATCCTCATCTGTCGGCAAGAAACAAAGGTCGAGTTCCTCAACCGCTTCTCCATTGTTCTCCCAAGACGGATGAACGTATGGGAAGTCGATCCGCTTATAGCCCAGATGCGACAACACTTCGCGCCGTACGTAAGGATCCATCGGCTTCACGCCGCCGAAAGCATGGCCTTCGATCCGATATGGATCGTAAATCTCAGCGAACATCCCCAGCATCGGCTTACCAGATTCGGCTGCTAACGCCTCTAGATCATTCCAGCGTTTCCGCGCCAGAAACCGACCGATTCCAAGCCCTGCTTGACCAATTATAGTGAAGTCCGTCATCGCAACTTGGAAGTCGTCATAGTAGCGATACTCCGTTGTACCAACGACTTTCCCTTCATGAACGGCTACGAAAACCCGGATACCAGGATCCTCGAGTGGTTCTTTCCACAAGGCGTATTCAAGTACCTCTTCTGGCGGAAATACCTCTTTCATCAGATCATGCATGCTCCGAAACAAGGGATTATCTATGCTTGTAATTCGTATATACTCCATAATAAAAACTTCACTCCTTCGTCAGATTTGAAATGGATTCCGCCACTCCATCAAAAGCGCATGGTTAAGCGACTCCTCATCCTGCAAATAGTTCGGGACAACCTGCACAGGCGTCCGGCCGCAGCGCAGCAAGAAAGTAATAACCGGATCCTTCAACGCGCCTGCCATGACAGCCCTCACGTAGTCATCCGCATTCATGGCGGCGGCATGCTTGTGGTAGCCTGGCATCCGCCCGCCTCCGAGCAACCTTCTTAAACCTAGATGTACGACCACTTCGTACATAGACTGCATCATCCACTTGCCGAGACCAAATTTGCGGTAAGCCGGCTTTATACAAATGTCTACAATGTAGAGGGTGTCGCCATCAGGACGATGCGTTCGGATGTACCCATCGTCCGTCAAAGATGACCAACTATGGTCAGCTACGTGCTGCTCCTCATATTCTACGCGAAGCCCTGTTATGGACCCTACAACCTGACCAGCCACCTCCACACAAAGCGCCCCTTCAGGAAATCGGGTAATATGCTCTGTGAGCTGCTCCTCATTCCACCATAGCTCGGATGGAAAAGGCGGTGGAAAGCTCTCCTGCTGAACGCGGATGAGCGCGTCGAAATCGGCTTTCCCATAATTGCGAATCGCAGCCTCAATCGGTTTATCTCCGTCGAAGACGTATATTTTTTTCACGTACAACTTCCCTGGCTCTGTAACTTTCTTGGCAGCTTCTAATTCCATTGCATTGTAAGCCCCCTTGATCTCACTTCATCAGGACCAATCAGTGTACATATCGGTTCTGCGGTCACGCCACGTGGTGACGGAGCCTTTTTCCCGAACGAGGTTCAACAGCTCCAGATCCAAATCGGCCGTGACGACCATGTCACCGTTGATCTCGCCTTCTACGAGTATTCCCTTTGGAGGAAAAGGCACATCATTCGGCGTGATCACCGCTGCCTGTCCGAAATTCGCCCTCATGAAATCAACCGTTGGCAGCGCCCCGACTGTCCCTGTCGTGACCACGTAGATTTGATTTTCGATCGTTCTAGCATGACATGTATAACGTACCCGATGGAATCCATGCCGGTCATCCGTACACGATGGGGCGAACAGCACATCCGCTCCGCGAGCTCTCGCCATCCTGACGATTTCCGGAAACTCCACATCATAACAGACCAGAATCGCAATACGGCCTTTATCCGTATCAAAAACCTGCAAAGAATCTCCGGCACCCATATTCCATTCCTTCACTTCAGTCGGGGTGATATGCAGCTTCTTCTGCTCCCCAATCCGCCCGTCCGGATAAAATAAATGAGCCGTGTTATAAAGCTTGCCCTCCTCCGAGGTAATATGTGTGCCGCCGATCAAATGCATCCCCGTTTGCTTCGCCAACCCCTGAAAAAGCGTTCGATAAGCCTCCGTATATGATGGCAATGCTTCGATGGGAAGCGCCTTACCGTTTTCATCGCCTATAGACATTAACTGGGTCGTAAATAGTTCAGGAAACAGCACAAATTCCGCCTCAAACTCCTGAGCCACCTTCACATAATGCTCCACTTGGGCGGCGAACTCTTCGAAACTATGTATCGTGTGCAAATGATATTGCACCGCAGAAATGCGCATTTTCAACGTCAATCTCTCCTTATTTCATGGAATGAAAGAAGTCCTGCCTCCCTTTTACAATCGGACAAGCACTCTTCCTCTGACCTTTCCTTCCAGAACCTCCTTAGCAGCTTCCATAACGCCATCCAGCGTAACCTCTTTATAGACTGTCTGCTCCAGGCCTTTCGGCTTCAGTTCCTTCGCAATACGCTCCCACAGAGGCTTTCTAACCTCCACCCGGCAAGCAACCGAATCAATGCCTAACACATTCACACCTCGCAGGATAAAAGGAAACACCGATGCGGCAAACTCTCCGCCACCAGTCAAGCCACTCAGGGCAACAGAACCACCGTACTTCATCATGCTCAGCACATGGGCTAGCGAGTCACCCCCAACGGGATCGACAGAACCCGCCCAATATTCCTTATTCAGTGGCTTGCTAACAGAGGGAACCAGCTCCTCTCGCGTTAATACCCGCTTAGCCCCGAGGTCGAGCAGGTACTGATGATCCGCTGACTTCCCAGTGCTCGCTTCCACCTCATAACCAAGTGCTGCTAGCATGGACACGCTGCTGCTGCCCACTCCGCCAGTTGCACCACGAACAAGCACGGGTCCCTGCTCTTTGCTTAACCCATTTTCCTCCATTCGCTGTATGGAGAGCGCAGCGGTAAATCCCGCCGTACCCAGTATCATCGCCTCGCGATGAGTTAAACCCTGCGGAAGAGGTATGACCCAGTCAGCCGGGACGCGCGCATAAGCGCTAAATCCGCCGTAATGCCCTGTACCCAGCTCGTAACTCGTCACCAACACCTCATCGCCTTCGCGAAACCGAGCATCTGACGAAGCTACAACGGTTCCGGCCAAATCAATCCCCGGTACCATCGGGTAAGCACGTACAACACGCCCAGTAGAGCTGCAAGCCAACGCATCTTTATAATTAATGCCGGAGTATAACACTCGAATCGTCACTTCGCCAACAGGTAAATCATCGAGCTTAAGTTCCTTTACTTCGATTGCAAAAGATTCCTTTGTTCGATCCACCACCAACGCTTCAAAGCTATCCATTCTACGCCTCCTTCAACGATCATCCTGCTGCACATTCAACTACTCTCTCAGTTTACTAAATTCACCCAGCAGTTTCCATTCCTCTAGCTTGTGGAGTATGTAGTATGGCGAAGCAATACGTAGAACTGCCGCCAAATTAGCAACTGCCACAGGTGTAAGTAAAGGGAACATTTTCCATCACTTCAACTCCATTGATATAATCTGATTGGCGGCCGATGACTCGCTCCATTCGATCCTCCGAGACAGCCTTTTCTGCCTTCTCAGGCTGCAAACCCGCTAAATCGCCTTCTCTCAGCAGCTGAGAGGTCCAAGCACTCCCTCCACTTTAGCGATGAAGACATCCGTCTCCGCAGACGCCAAATAAATTTGTGGTAAGCTTCGCTTACCACAAATCCAAATACAAAAAACCAACTCCCCTAGCCAAATGCCTTAGGGAGTTGGTTCATCTTTAAAACTATTGCTGCGCAAAGCCCGCAGCCGCCAAAAACCGTCCAAAAGCCGCTTGCCCGGCTTCATCACGCTTGAACACGCCTGCGTCAAGCAGCACGTCCATGAACTTGCTGCCGACTTCGGCCTGCAGCACCGCACTCGCTCTGTCCTGCGGCAGCGCCGCGCCATGCTTCGCGAGCAGCGCTTTGATCCATTCCGCATGCTTATGCAGCGGATGGCCGGCCTCTTCGCGGATCTCGCGGCCGAATGCGGCTTCGCCGGTGAGCAGCTTGGCGATATCCGCCAGCTCCTCTTGCAGGCGGCCTGGCAGCACCGCCAGCCCCATAACCTCAATCAAGCCGATGTTCTCCTTCTTGATGTGGTGCAAGTGCTGGTGCGGATGGAAAATCCCATCCGGATGCTCTTCGCTGGTGCGGTTGTTGCGCAGCACCAGGTCAAGCTCGTACTCGCCGCGTGCATTGTTGCGGGCGATCGGAGTGATCGTGTTATGCGGGACACGCTGTCCGTCCTTCTCGCTGAAGGCGAGGACGTCCGCTTCCGCATCACTGTAGGCGCGCCAGTCTTCGAGCAGCTTGCTCGCCAGCTTATAAAGCTGCTGCTTGTTGTGCCCGCTCAGGCGAAGCACCGACATCGGCCACTTGACGATGGCGGCCTTCACGCCGGCAAACTCTGCATGTGAGAAGGCCTTCTCACTTGGCGCTTTTTCCATCGGGAATTTATGGCGCCCGCCTTGGAAATGGTCGTGGTTCAGAATAGAACCACCTACGATCGGCAGATCCGCGTTCGATCCGATGAAATAATGAGGGAACTGATCGATGAAGTCCAGCAAACGATAGAACGTGTTCGACGTCGTTTTCATCGGTATGTGTTTCTCATGGAAAATAATGCTGTGCTCGTTGTAATACACATACGGCGAATACTGGAAGTACCATTTCTCGCCATCTAATTCCAACGGAATGACACGCAGATTTTGCCTCGCCGGGTGATTCACACGACCTGCGTACCCTAAGTTGTCTACGCAAAGTAGACATAAGGGATAGCTGCTTTGCGGCAGCGTTTTGAGCAGGGCAATTTCCTTCGGATCTTTCTCCGGTTTGGAAAGGTTGATCGTGATTTCCAGATCGCCATATGTTGTTTCGGCCAACCAGTAGGCATTTTTCTGAATGCGATCCATTCGAATATAGTTGGAATCGATGGATTGCTTGTAGAAGTAATCCGTCGCCGCCTCTACGCTCGTTGTTTTGGCTGTGTTCCAGAATTGATGCACAACCTCGGAAGGACGAGGCATCAGGAGCCCCATAATCCGTGCGTCCAGCAAATCACGGTACGTCATCGTATTCTCTTCCAAGAGCCCTGCCTCAAAAGCTGCATCGAGCAGTTCTTCAAGCAGTGCAACCGGACTGCTCAATTTCTCTGCCGGCACTTCGCCTTGATAAGGTTCAGCAAGACCAAATAAATCAAGCAAAGCATTTCGTGATGTATAGACATCAAGGTGTTCAATCAGCCCATTCTGCACAGCGAACTGAAGGAGCCTTTCTATGATCAACGCTGCGTGCTGCGGCGCTTTAACTGTCCGTTCCATGTGCCACGTTCCTTTCTACAAAACAAGCCTCTTTTCAGCTCCGTTCTGCATTGTTGTACCCTGTTTACGCTGTTTCTGCACTTGTACCCTGTTATACACTGTTCCACCCTGTGCTACCCTACTCTACTCTTCGTACCCGTTCGGATGATTTTGGTGCCAGTTCCATGCGCTCTCGATAATGGATTCCAAGGAATCACGTGTCGGTTTCCAACCAAGCTCCGCTCTTGCACGCTCTGAGGAGGCAATTAACGTTGCTGGATCGCCGGCTCTACGCGGTTCGATGACGGCAGGAATCGCATGACCGGTAACTTTGCGGGCGATTTCGATGACTTCTTTGACCGAGAACCCTGTGCCATTGCCTAGGTTGTAAATATTGCTCTCTGCTCCGCCACGCAGCTTCTCAACCGCAAGAACATGAGCACTTGCCAAATCGCTAACATGAATATAGTCGCGCACACATGAACCATCTGCTGTTGCATAGTCTTCTCCGAAGATGGAAATATGCGGTCTTTGACCAAGAGCCACTTGAAGAATGATAGGAATCAGATGCGTCTCTGGGCTATGATCCTCACCGATTTTGCCGCCGGCATGAGCCCCAGCTGCATTAAAATAGCGAAGCGATACATATTTGATACCATGCGCGATGTCGAACCATTTCATCATTTTTTCCATAGCCAGCTTCGTCTCGCCATACGTATTGGTCGGCAGGGTGCGGTCTCTTTCTAGGATTGGAATATTTTCAGGTTCACCATACGTGGCAGCCGTTGAGGAGAAGACGATTTTCTTCACGCCGTATTGGGTCATCTTTTCAAGTAAGCAAAGCGTTCCGTATACGTTATTGTGATAATATTTCGCAGGATTGGTCATGCTCTCGCCAACTAATGAATTCGCCGCAAAATGGATGATAGCATCAATACTATTCTCCGTGAAAACCGTATCCAGAAACTCGCCGTCGCGCAAATCGCCTACGTACAGTTTGCCCCCAAGCACAGCGTTTCTGTGCCCTTGCTGCAAATTATCAACGATAACGACTTCTTCCCCTTTGGCAACCAGCTCCGCTACCGCATGAGATCCGATATAGCCTGCTCCGCCCGTTACTAGTATGGCCATTTTATAACGCCTCCCCGACTTGCTCGACACCATTGCCGATATCACAAACGTAGAAGCTTGGTGTCAAACCTGTTTTTTCCGTATATTCTTTACCCACTTGATCGATAAACGTCTGTACACTGTCCTCATGAACTAAAGAAACTGTGCATCCGCCGAAGCCTGCGCCTGTCATACGTGACCCAAGCACACCCGGAACCTTCAGTGCCGCCGCAACCATCGTATCCAGCTCTACACCTGTTACTTCATAAAGATCACGAAGCGAGTCATGGGACCCGATCATTAGCTTACCGAAGGATTCAAGGTCGTTCGCTTCCAGCACCTCAATGGATTTGAGAACACGCTCAATTTCTTCAATAACATGCTGCGCCCGTTTGCGGACGGTTTCGTCCGGGATCAGATGTTTGAATTCGTTAAATTGCGCCAAGTTCAGTTGGCCGAGCAAAGTGATCGAAGGAAACTGCTTTTGCAAATAGGACACAGCCTGTTCGCACTGGCTTCTTCTCTCATTGTAAGCGGAGTCTATGAGACCTCTGCGTTTGTTCGTATTTCCGATAACCAGCTTATAGCTGCCGCTTTGGAAAGGCACATGGCGATATTCAAGCGTGTCGCACATGAGCAGGATCGCATGATCTTTTTTGCCATTGGCTACAGCGAATTGGTCCATGATACCACTGTTGACGCCAACGAATTCGTTCTCTGTTTTTTGAGCGAGCAGGGCGATTTTCACGGTATCGATTGGATATTTTTCAAGAGTTAATAAGCCAAAAGCTGTAACGACTTCAATGGAAGCCGAGGACGAAAGTCCGGCACCATTCGGGATTTCACCGTGGAACAAAAGATCATAACCCTGCGTAACAGGGAAGCCAGCTTTCGCTAAGTGAACGAAGATCCCTTTCGGATAATTGATCCAATCGTCCTCTGCCTGATAGGACAAGTCATCTATGGAAATTTGTTTGCGCAGTGCCAGGTTTGTCGATGCGAATCCAATTACACGATCTTGTCTTGGACGAATTATCAAAGTGGTTCCGAACGTTAACGCTGCCGGGAAAACATAACCGCCATTGTAATCCGTGTGCTCACCGATCAAATTGACACGACCTGGAGCATGGAAAGCTGAAATTGCCGTTGCAGAATTCCCGTAAATTTCAATAAACGTGGTTTTTAGAGCTTGCAAATCTGCCATTCTGGCACCGCCTTTAGTGGTTTTAGAAGTAATTTCGCTCGTCATCTGAGGATGATGGAGTCGTTTATGCTTGGTATCTTTGTAACTTCAGTATACGAGAAGAATATAGGATTGGCTATGGAGGCATGTTATTTTCACATGGAAAAATGTGATCTCACATTCGCTACTCTTATTAGATTTATGATAAAGTGAAGGTACATGTAGATGCTTAGATCGGAGATGAAGAGTAAGCATGACAAAGTCAGAGAGCTATTACGTTGTTTCGAATCCCCTGCCTTCCCAGGAGAGTGAATTAACCGTGCTGTTTGCGGGTGAGAGCCAGACGAAGCCTGAGCATCGGTTAGGCCCCAAAGTTTACGACTATTATCTGATTCACTATGTAATATCGGGTAGAGGGTTCTTCTCTTCGCAAGGCGAAGAGTACGAACTTGGCGCCGGAGACAGCTTCGTCATCGAGCCTGAACAGCTCATTAGCTACGTCTCTGACGAGGCAGATCCGTGGCATTATTGCTGGATCGCTTTTACAGGCACACAGGTCGCGGCGTTAGTCGCCTCAACTGGAGTGAATCCCCTACAGCCCATTATTCATACGAAGCGTAACCGCCATATCCCTGTCCTTTTTCGCCATATTCAGCAAGCCTTAAGATCCAAAAAGGCAAACGCACAGCTGAAATCCATCGGATACCTACACTTGTTACTCGGTGAATACTGTGAAACATTATCCGCTTCCACATTAGCCGGCGTGGTTACGGAAGCCGAGAGTGACCGCATCGTGCAGCAAGCGATTCACTACCTGTCCACCCAATATGCCGAGCCTATCACCATCGAGCTAATGGCTGAGAGTTTGGGCTACAACCGCGCGTATTTATCCCGTATGTTCAAGCGTCATACCAAGGTAACACCCGTCACGTTTCTTCTAAAGCTGCGAGTGGATAAAGCACGTCTGCTGCTTCGAGAACGGCTGGAACTCACCATCGAACAGATTGCATCGTCCGTAGGTTTCTACGACCCGCTTTACTTCTCTAAGCAATTTCGACGTTGGTACGGTGTCTCGCCAAGCGAATATCGCAATCAAATCAAATCTCTTTGATTTTAATCTACCATAAGGTATCGCTGGATCAAAATTTGTTATTTTGCATCATGGTAAATAACACCCAGACTGCATCTCTGCCCCGATGTAATGATGCTCCCTCCATGTCGAAGCTTGGTTTTATAATACATGCCCCCTGCTTTTTGCCCGAGGGGGTTGTTCCATCAAAATAAAATCCCCTCCTCTGCAATCGATCCCACTTTTTGAATTTCAAAACCTGAATGCTACATCCATTGGATTAATCCAATGGATGTAGAGATTTGACAACCTATAAGTCAATTCCATTGGATTGTCTCCAATATAAGTACGGATTTCGAGGCACGAGTGTCGATTCCATTGGAACATCTCCAATAGAAGTATTATTTCTTGGGCATCTGTTTGTCGCATTTGCAAATGAGAGAGCAAGTTATCCAAAGGGTGGTCAATCAATCAATGACAGGGAAGGAACTCGGAATGAGAAAGCAACATTTCGAATGTCACTCTGTGATAAAACTAAACATGAAAACATGGAAGGAGATGAGCATATGAGCAAGCTGAAAGGTAAAATCGCTTTAGTAACGGGAGCAAGTCGGGGAATTGGACGAGGAATTGCTCTGCGTCTAGCACAGGATGGCGCCATGGTCGCCGTACATTACGGAAAGAATTACGATGCTGCAGAGGAAGTGGTTCGTGAGATTCAACATAAAGGCGGATCCGCCTTTACACTCGGTGCGGACTTGAGCGCCGTAAACGGCGTTCGTGATTTATATGTGGGCTTGGACGAAGCCCTGGAGAAGCGTACTGGCGGGAATCAGTTTGATATTCTTGTTAATAACGCCGGAATCGGGCAAGCTGGAACCATCGAGGAGACGACGGAACAATCTTTTGATGAAGTCATGAGCCTCCATGTCAAAGCGCCTCTTTTCCTTATCCAGCAAGCATTACCGCGTCTGAGAGACGAGGGCCGCATCATCAATATCTCTTCGGCTGTTACCCGTTTGGCATTCCCAAATCTTCTGGGCTACAGCATATCAAAAGGTGCGCTCAACACACTCACCTTTGTCTTAGCTCAGCATCTTGGGAATCGCAACGTTACGGTGAACGCCATCTTACCGGGAATCATCGATACCGATATGAATGCCGAAACATTGCAGGATCCGGGTGGGCAGCAATTCGCCGTCGGTCTCTCCACGTTTAACAGATGGGGGCAGCCTGAAGATGTGGCTGATATCGCGGCCTTTCTTGCCTCTTCGGACAGTCGCTGGATAACGGGGCAATTGATTGATGCAAGCGGCGGATCTCATCTATAAAATAGAATGACTAAAAAGCTTGGCGGATGCGCCAAGCTTTTAACAGCATTCATACCATTACTTCGCATTCGAATCCGCTTTTCGAGGAGAACTTTTATAACGGCCCCTAAAATAACTGCGAAAGTGCAGGTATTTTGCTAAAAAGCGGTTTAGAAGTGGAAAAGCCTGCTAATATGCAGTTCGTTCCAGCCCTATAAATTCTTATAAAAAAGCACCCCACCGATAGTAGGATGAGATGCTCAACGCATAGTCGGATAGGGTGCTCAACGCAGTACTTTATTTCAACTTGAAGCGGTTGATTTGATCCTGTAGATCGACCGCCAGCACGCTAAGCGATTCGGAGGAGGAACTGATCTCTTCCATCGATTGCAGCTGCCCGCTTGCCGACTTGGCAATGGCTTGCAGTTGATCCATAGCCTGCTTTACGATACTGACTGTCTCCTGAGAAGAGGCTGCCACCTCTTCGGTTCCCGCTGATATTTCCTCGGATGCGGCTGACACTTCTTGGATTTGGTCGTTAACATGATGAATCGAGGCCAGAATCGATTGAAACACTTGCCCAGCCGTTTGAACGAGTGCCGAGCCTTTCTCAACCTCTGAGAGTCCGCCTTGCATCGAGCTTGATGCCTCTTTCGTAGCATGGATCGTTTCACCGATAATGGAGGTGATGTTCACGGTCGCACTGCTAGTTTGCTCTGCCAACTTCTTAACCTCGCTAGCGACGACGGCGAAGCCTCTGCCATGTTCGCCAGCCCTTGCCGCTTCAATGGATGCGTTCAAGGCAAGCAGGTTGGTTTGCGAGGCAATTTCAGAAATAAAGCCAACAACTTGGCGAATTTGCTCGGATTTCTCCTCTAAGCTGTGCACTAGTTCGGCAGTATGTTCTACAGCATGACTGACTTGTCGCATTTGGGTAATGGCTTGTTGAATTTCCCCGTTTCCACGGCCAACCTCTTGAACGACGTTTTGCGCAGTTTCCGAGACATTCGCGGACGATTCGGCAATTTTCTGCACGCCCGATGACATTTCACCCATCGCGGTCGAAATTTGTTCGGATGCCTGGTAGTTGGCTTCGGAACACCGCACGACCTGCCCCACCGCTGCGGTAATATGTTCGGAAGCTTTCGTCGATTCGCTGGCAATCGCAGTGAGCTGCTCGGAAGATGCCGCGGTATGCGACACGGCTTCTGAGATTTTGCAAATCATCGCGGAAAAAGAATCGAGCATCGCATTGATGTTCTTGCGCATCGAGGCGATTTCATCCTCGCCATGCGTGTTCAAACGGCCTGATAAATCACCCTGCCCTACTCGCTGCATGAGGGATGAAATTGTCGTGATTGGGCGAATCATCATCTGTGAGACGATCATAGCAAGTATAATGACAAGCAGCGCAGAAATAGCTAGCATGATGGCTGCATTTTTCTTTAGGAGATTTACTTTCTGGAATACTTCCGCTTGCTCCCCGGTCAATATAAGCTTCCATCCCGTGGCTTCAATGGTTTGAAAAGCAGCTGACTTCAGCGTACCATCTGGCTCTTTATATAGGATATACCCGCTCTTATCCTTGAATACCGTATTTTTGTAAAGAGCTATCTTCTCTGCCGTAGATGATTGCTCTAGCTTTTGCCCCGTTTTTTTCGGGTGAACGAGATATGTACCGCTTGGTGAGAGAAGGTAGCCGTAACCTGTTTCACCGAATTTGATACGGTTGATGATGGACAGCATTTGCTCAGGAAAGAGGAAAGATTGCACGATACCGCGGAAATCGCCATTGCCGTCCACGAGCGGAACATCAATGATGATAATGTTTTTACCGCTGCTTTCCTCCTTGATGATTTCGGACACCGCTACTTTCTTATCCACAGTAGCTTTCTTAAAATTATCAAATTTGTTTGCGTCCAGCTTTTCGCCAGCTGTGTCAATGGACATGCCTTGCGGATCAATATAGGCAAATCGATACACTTCCGGATCGCTCTCCGCCATAATTTTCAGCACGGGTAAGATCGTGTTCGACTTCCCATTCAAGAACTCTGGATGGGCTTTAACAACGGATTGCATCGAAGCAATTTTGCCATTCAGCCAGGCATTGATCTCGCTCGTACTAAGCTCCGCAAGATGCATTTGCTGATTTTTGGTGTCCGACTCAACAACAGAAGAGGATTGAGAGGTAAGGATAAGCATAGAGATCAAAAGAGGGACAAGTGAGACGGCAAGCAGCAGCAGCGTCATTTTCACCTTGAGCGACTTGGCTCCTAACAAGGTTCGTAATACAGACATTTGTGGCATTCTTCCTTCCGCAGTCAACTAATTTATGAAAAATAGCTAGGTGGATTGGAATTTCGCCATGATTCGACATTTCCCCTGTATTTCCCGACACGTCATGCGTGGTAATTATTGACAATAGCAGGAACAAAAAAAACATGCACAGCCGCGGGAATACTCCCATAGCCATGCATGTTTTTAATTTTATCGCTTACCTGGATCGTAAGGTTCACCAAGGGCTGATGGTGCTTTAGCCCGGCCTACTGCGCCTGCCAGTACTAAAATGGTCAGTACATAAGGCAGCATGTAGAGGAATTCCTGCGGAATATTTTTCGAGAATTCGAACAACCGCATGAAGTTGTTGAGCGCCTGCGCCATTCCGAAGAAGACTGCTGCGCCCAGTGCGCCAACGGGATGCCATTTACCGAAAATCATCGCGGCCATCGCTATAAAACCTTGACCTGATATCGTGTTATGTGAGAAGGCACTTGTTGTCGTGAGCGTAATGGTAGCCCCGCCAAGTCCGCCTAACAGACCACTGATCAACACAGCGATGTAGCGAATTCGCTTCACTTTAACCCCTACGGTATCCGCGGCACTCGGGTGTTCCCCAACGGAACGAAGTCGCAGACCGAAAGGCGTCTTGAACAGCACATAGTAGGTAACCGCGACGAGAATCAAGGCAATGTAAGTTGTCGGATAGGCATTGAAGAATGCATATCCGATATACGGTATTTTGGACAAAATCGGAATTTCCCATTTGGAAAACACATCGTTTAACGTTTCTGTTTGACCAGCACCATGGAACAGTACTTTGACCAAATACAACGTTACGCCTGCTGCCAAGAAGTTAATCACTACACCGCTGATGACTTGATTGGCTTTGAACGAAATCGTGGCTACCGCATGAATCAGAGCAAAAATGAGCGCAAATAACATGGCAGTCAGTAAACCGATCCACGGGGACCAGACACCCATATTCGCCTCTTCTGCATAATATGCGCCGACGGCCGAAGCAAATGCCCCGGAAACCATGAGACCCTCAATCCCGATATTGACTACCCCGGAGCGCTCTGAGTAAATCCCACCCAAGGCTCCAAAGATGAGCGCTGTCGAATAGACGAGCGTCGTGTTGATAAGTTCACTAAATTTCGTGAAAAACGCGTTAAGCATGGTGAGCAGGTCCATGTTACGTAGCCCTCTCTTTCTTGCGTTTACTATAAAACGGGATGAGCACCCATTTAACGATACCTTGGGTTGCGACGAAGAAGATGACCGAACCGATGACAATACGGATAATCTCCGGCGGCACATCAGCACCGAAACTCATGCCCGCTGAACCGTACGACAATCCGCCAAACAATGCGGCTCCGAGCACAATCCCTATTGGATTGTTAGCACCTAGCAGGGATACCGCAATCCCATCAAAGCCGTAACCTGGGAAGCCTGCCGAAACCACTTGATAATGGAATACACCAAGAACTTCAAAAACGCCCGCTAGCCCGGCAAAAACGCCCGAAATAAACATCGCTTTAATAATGTTTTTGTTCACGTTCATTCCGGCATATTTCGCGGCATCGATGTTATGACCAACGGCACGCAGCTCGTAGCCTTGCTTTGTTTTCCACAAGATGATATAGAATACAATCGCTGCGAGTATCGCAATGAGAGTGCCCCAGTGCATCCTCGCATTCTCCAGCATAGCCGATAGCCATGTGATGCTCAGAGATGCCGATTCTTGGATCATGTAGGAGCGCTGCTGCTTCGGTTCTAGAAGAAATTGATTAATGATATAATTCGACAGGAACAAAGCGATCCAGTTCAACATAATCGTTGTAATAACTTCGTTAACTCCACGCTTTGCTTTCAAATAGCCCGCAATAGCTCCCCACAGTCCACCAATAAGTGCACCGACGATAACTGCTAACGGAGCATGAATAATCCATGGAAGACCTGTCACTTTGACACCAATAAATGTGGCCCCCGTCATACCCATGACGAATTGCCCTTCAGCACCGATATTAAACAAGCCTGTACGAAATGCGAATGCGACGGATAATCCCGTCAAAATAAGCGGGGTAATGGCACGAATGGATTCACCTATATCATACGAATTACCGAAAATACGAGAAAATAGCGCTCCATAGGCGGCAATTGGGTTATATCCGCCTGCCAGCATTACGAGTGCTCCGAATAGCAGCCCAAGTATAATCGCCACGATCGGATTCACCGCTGATTCACTTGTAAAAATGCGAGCAACCTTATTCATGAGCAGCTCCTTTCTCTGTGCGCTTACTGCCGGCCATGAGAAGTCCAATCTCTTGATCGTTCGTCTCCTGCGGCAGCACTTCTCCCACAATCTGTCCTTCATAGATGACGGCAATGCGATCCGACACATTCATAATTTCATCCAGCTCAAAAGAAATCAACAGTACAGCTTTGCCTTTGTTCCGCTGCTCGATCAATTGACGATGCACGAACTCAATGGCACCGACATCCAATCCCCGCGTCGGCTGCGCAGCAATGAGAAGATTGGGATTTTTATATATTTCCCTGGCAATAATCGCCTTTTGTTGATTACCACCCGACAAAGATCGCGCTTTATTGTAGATACTTGGCGTTCTAACGTCGAACTGCTTAATCAACGCTTCCGCATGGCGATCAATAGCTTCATAATTCAAGAAGCCAGCTTTGTTATACGCAGGATGGAAATACGTTTCCAGCACCATGTTCTCACTCATGGTAAAATCGAGCACGAGTCCGTGCTTATGCCTGTCCTCCGGAATATGCGACAATCCAGCCTCGGAGATCTCTCTCGGCGTATGGTTGGTAATATCGCTTCCCATCAGCAGCACACGACCGCTATCAATGGAGCGCAGCCCGGTTAATGCCTCGATTAATTCACTCTGTCCGTTGCCATCTACACCGGCGATGCCCAGAATTTCTCCGGCTTTCACCTCAAAATTAAGCCCCTTCAGAGCAGGCAAACCCTGCTGATTACGCGCAACGAGTTCTTGCACCTGGAGAACGGGCTCTCCGAGCTTCACATCCTGCTTGTTCACTTTGAAGGAGACGTCGCGTCCGACCATCTTCTCCGCCAGAATCTGTGGATTCGTCTTCGAAATATCCAACGAATCAATCACTTTGCCCCGACGAATGATCGTCACAGTATCGGCGATCTCCATAATTTCTTTCAGCTTATGTGTAATGAGAATGATGGATTTGCCCTCTTTGACGAGATTACGCATAATGACCATCAATTCACTAATCTCTTGCGGCGTTAGTACAGCTGTCGGTTCATCAAAAATAAGAATATCGGCGCCGCGATACAGCGTTTTCAATATTTCCACACGCTGCTGCATGCCGACGGAGATATCTTCAATTCTCGCTTTGGGATCCACACGCAAACCGTATTGCTCCGATAACTTGCGTACTTTGTCTTGCGCTGTTTTGTAATCGATTTTTGATCCTTTTTTAGGCTCCATGCCCAAAATGATGTTTTCTGTCACGGTAAATGGCTGAACCAGCTTGAAATGCTGATGCACCATACCAATGCCAAGCTCGATAGCACGATTCGGACTATCAATAAATACTTCTTTGCCTTGTACTTTAATGTTACCTTCATCCGGCTGATAAAGTCCGAACACAATGTTCATTAGTGTTGATTTACCCGCGCCATTTTCGCCAAGCAAGGCATGAATTTCACCCTTCATCAGCTTTAAACTAATGGCATCATTCGCCACTATGCCTGGAAACCGCTTCGTAATGTTGCAAAGTTCAACAACAGGGACTACTTCACTCATCAGATCACCCTAAGGATCAATTTTTTTAATTACCTCTTAAACTAAAGAACAAGGCTAGTTATTATAACTAGCCTTGTTTGAACAGAAACAAATCTATCGTTCGTAACCGCAATGCCTTTTATACCTTAATTAAGGTTTTTCAGGAACTTTGATTTCGCCGCTGATGATTTTTGCTTTGTAATCGTCAACTTTTTTCAAGATTTCAGGTGTTACGTTTTTCTTGGAAGTTTCAGGAAGGCCTACGCCGTCATCTTTCAGACCAAGTGTAACCACTTTACCACCTTGGAATTTGTTGTCGATAATGTCTTTGGAAACACGAACAACGGCTGTGTCAACACGTTTCAACATGGAAGTCAGTGTGACTTCATCGCCGAATTCAAGGGATTGGTCTTTATCTACGCCGATAACCCAAACCTTTTTACCGTTTTTCGCGCGGTCTTTCGCTTCGTTAAATACACCGTTACCAGTGGAACCAGCTGCGTGGAAAATAACATCAGCGCCATCGTTGTAGATCGTAGCTGCTGCTGCTTTACCAAGATCAGGCTTATCAAAAGCGCCTGTATAGTTAATTTGAACTTTAGCATTTGGATTAACCGCTTTAACGCCAGCTACGAAACCAGCTTCAAAACGTTTGATAACCGGGATGTCGATACCGCCAACGAAACCGATTTTGTTGGATTTTGTTGTTAGACCTGCAACTACCCCAACAAGGTAAGAACCTTCTTGCTCAGAGAATGTTACGGATTCTACGTTTGGAGCTTCAACGACATTATCAATGATCGCTAATTTAGCATTAGGGTTTTGTGTGGCTACTGTTTTTAGTGCATCGCCCATCAAGAAGCCGATACCCCAAGTCAGGTTGTAGCCGTCTTTAACGAATTGGTTTAAGTTAGGCGTATAATCTGCATCGCCTTTACTCTCAAGGTTTTTCACTTTAACGCCTGTTTGTTTCTCAAGCGCCTTCAAACCTTCCCATGCACTTTGGTTAAAAGATTTATCGTTGACGCCACCAATATCGGTAACCATTCCGATTTTGAAGTCTTTACCGCTATTGTTGCTTGGCGCTGCTGAAGCTGCTGCAGTAGTAGCTGGAGTTGCTGAAGCCGCCGGTTTCGTTTCTTCTTTTTTGGCACAGCCGGAAAGAGCCAATGCAGAAACCGTTACAGCCATAAGAGCTGTTGAAAGCATTTTCTTCATCATTATTACCCCCATAGAATCATTTAATTTAAAACCGTGAAATCTTACATTGTAGGTTGACCAAAATAAGTTAAATTATGTAAGACTGGCTATAGATGAGTGTATCATGTTGAAACCCAAGAGAAAAGCGATACACCTGCAAAATAACATAATTCGTTATGTCATACAAGTTGACATGGTCTTTTTGTAAGCCCCTACAATATAGGTTTCAAGCCCCAATTATTTATTATACTACCACCGGTCAATAAAATCTAGATTACCCTTTGTTAATTTTATCGTTCATAAGTCTCATGAATTGTTCGGTTCCCAGCGGGCTGCTAAACAGCATTCCTTGCACTTCCGTGCACTGCAAAAGTCTCAAATGCTCAAGTTGTTCCTCTGTTTCAACACCCTTTGCAATTAAATTCAGACCTAGACGGTGAGCCATGCGAATAATGGCAGCAGCCAGCAGTTGATTCTCATTGTCGTCTACCAAATCCCGAATCAAATTACTATCTAATTTAACGCTATCAAGCGGCATCCCTTCGAGCCCGCTTCGTGTAAATAGGCCTGTACACAAGTCATCCATCACGATACGCACACCGAATTTCTTCAGCATAATCAATTTCTCGCTAGCCTCTTGTACATTAGATGATGTGATACTTTCCGTAAGGTCCAGTTCCACCAACATCGGATCAATACTTGTTTCTTTCAAAACAACAGCAATTTCTTCAATAAAATGCTCATCTTTAAACTGCGAAGCTGTTACTGTTAGGGTCATTCTCAGCGGTGTATAGCCCTCGTCCTGCCAGATTCTCATCTGTCTGCAAGCCGT